>CAYOLL010000057.1:0-34438 GCA_964404765.1 uncultured Gemmatimonadota bacterium
CATGCTTCAGAAATGGTCTCACTCCAGATTCACGCGGATCAGGAGGTCTGAATTTGGCCTCGATTTCGACCTGTTTTTCGTCGCTCATTTCCGGGACGTCAATAGGCGGCAGTTCGGCGGGGCAGGGCAGCGGCTTTCAGTTCGCGCAGCAGCTTGAGCGCCCGCTGGACTTTTTTGTCGCTCAGCAAGGCTTTGTTGACCAGAATAACGATGGAGGTTTCGCTTTCGGCGATGTCCAGCAAGGTGGATGGGTAGGTGGCTGTTAACATTTTTGATCTCCATACCAACGTCGCAAAATCCAGTTGCCCAGCAGATTAACCGCGCCAAAAATCAGGACTCCTAATAAAGTCGACATAAAAATAGCGGCAAACAGATACGCAGTTTTAAATTGACTTGAAGTGACAATAATCAAATAGCCCAGGCCGAAGCTTGTGCCATATCCGGCAAAAAATTCTCCGACAATCGCCCCAATGACCGACAACCCGCTGGATATTTTTGCTCCGGTAATAAAATGCGGCACAGCATTAGGCAGGCGCAGTTTGAGCAGCAGCTGCCAACGGTTGGCGTTGTAAATTGCAAACAGTTCGCGCAGATTCGGCTGAATGGCGGTTAAGCCCGCCACGCCATTGGTAATAACTGGAAACAGGCTGATGATAAAAGCCACTATCACTACGCTGCGGAAGCCCGTGCCAAACCAGATAATGATGAGCGGGGCAATGGCCACAATCGGCACGGTCTGCAAAAAAATGGCGTAGGGATAAAAACTGCGTTGAATCAAATCTGACTGAGCAAAAACAAAGGCGATAACTGCGCCGACCAACAAGCTGCTCAAGAATCCGCATAATGCGCCCAACGCCGTCAATCCTGCCGCGGAAGACAAGGCCGGCCAATTGGCAATGGCAGCTTGTAAAACCGCCATTGGATCCGGCAGCAAAAATGCCGGCACTCGAAAAACAACCACCGTCAGATGCCATAGTATTACAACCAGCATAAAGAGTCCTAACGGCGGTAAAATGAGTTTCAGCCCGATGCTGCGCACTACCAGACCTCCCGCAATTTTCGGCTGATCTGGCCGGCAAGTTGGGCAAACTCCGGATCGGAACGCAATTCCGGCGTGCGTGGATAACCAAACGGGATGATAAAATCGCCCGCAATCCGTCCCGGGCGTGAGCTCATAATCAGCACCCGCCGGCTTAAATAAACAGCTTCAAAAACATTGTGTGTAACAAACAGGCCGAGCCAGCGGTGCAACTCCCATAATTTTAGCAGCTCTTCATTCAGCCGCTGCCGGGTTATCTCATCCAGTGCGCCAAACGGCTCGTCCAGCAGCAGCACATCCGGCTTGTTGATCAGCGCCCGGGCCAGTGATGCGCGCATCTTCATGCCGCCGGAAAGTTGATGCGGACGAGCGTCGGCAAACTCGGTCAGGCCAACCAGCGCCAGTAAGTCATCGACGTTTTTGCTGTCATACGGCAGTTGCAGCAGCTCCATGGGCAGACAAACATTTTCCCGAATTGTGCGCCAGGGTAATAAAGTCGCTTCCTGAAAAACAAAGGCCAGATCGTGGCTACTGACCAGGGCTTCCTGCGGGCTTTTACCGCCGATGGTAATGTCGCCGATAGTGGGCGATACTAAGCCGGCAATCAGGCGCAGCAAGGTCGATTTGCCACAACCGGACGGGCCAATAATGGCTACAAAGTCGCTTTGCTGAAAGTTTAAATTGATCTCATCCAGCGCAATGATTTCAGCGCTAAAGGATTTGCACAGACGATTGATTTGAATGAAGGGCGGCATTTCCATGTTTATAAACCGGTAATCGGTGGCAAAAGCGGCAATAATTGTTCATAACGAGTGATGGTAGAAATATCGGGATTTTCGGCGGACGGTTGATAAAGCAAGACCGGCCAGCCGGCGGAACGTGCGCCATCTATGTCGTGAACCCGGCTATCGCCAATATGCAAAATCTGTGTTGGTCCAAGCTGCATGACCGCTTCAACATGGCGAAAAATACCGAGATGCGGTTTTTCGATGCCAATCTCACTGGAAATAAAGATGTGTTCAAATGGATATAGAATATTCATTTCGGTTAGAATCTGCCGCAGCTGGCTATCCCAATTGGAAAGCACAGCCACACGATAGCCACGCTGCTTAAGCGTCATAATAATCGGCAGCGCATTGGGCGAAAGTTGCCAGCGTTCCGCTTTAGCAAAAGTGTGCCAGACCTCCCAAAACAGCGCGTCAAAGTCTCGCGGCTGGCCTAAACCGGCCAGCGTTTCCCGAAAAAGGCGTTGCCAGAAAAGAACTTCGGTTTCTTCGCTTAAGCCAGTCCTGGGCACGTCTTGCATTTTTTGAAAAGCACGGCGAAAAGCCGATTCCAACGCAACCGGGCTTAAAGCCAGCCCATGCCGAATCGTCATTTCCGCGTAAATCTCACCTACGGACGGGTAAACAGACAGGAGTGTGCCGGCCGCATCAAATGTGACAGCTTTTAATCTTGCAAAAATAGTATCCATAACGCGCTTCTCAAGTCTGAGCCACCAATTGGCGGTGCGATCCAGATTTTACAAAATGAGAAAAAGTTCTTTCATTGACATAATTTTTCACCTTTTAACGCAACGTGGATTGGATACAATTTTGCTATGACCGCGCCGAGTGCGCCCAAGTCGGTCTTCAGTCCGTTGCACGGGGCGTCGGTTATTTGGTGTGCAGCGAGTCCATGTCGTCGGCCGGCGCTTTTTTGGCCACTATTCATGCGGCAAGCCGTTGCCTTTGAACTACACGCTGCATTCGATTCGCGTAATCTTTTCCGGATGTCACTGGTGGCAAAGGTTTCCCGTCACGTTTGTAAAGCTGAATGGTTTCTTCAACAATTTCGCATAGCTCGGCAAAGACTTTTTGCTCGTTATCGCCGTGACAGCCTCCGTAAAACAGCCCGGGACAGCTCCCCACAAAGCATTGATCCTCATCTGACCATTCTACAATTTTAACGTAACGTGCGCTTTCTTTCATTTTTTTGACTCCTTAATGGCCGTTTTGACCGCTTTCTCCTGATAATGCCTGGCATCATCACCCGGGTTGTCGGAAATGGTGATGGGTTTGGCTACCTTTGGATGCGTGAAGTTGCGATGATCGCCTTTTCCACCGCGATTGATGAGTCCGGCCGTTTCCAGATCACGAACCAAATCTCGAATTTTACGAGGCATACGATTTACCTTTTACAATTTACCGGGCGATGAGCGTTGCAGATAAAATGACCGCGCCGAGCACAGCTTGTCCTGAGCTTGTCGAAGGGTCCACGCCGGACTTGAGGCCATTTGGTGCAGCAAGTCCATGTCGTCGGCCTGCGCTTTTTGGCCACGACTTTGAAGCAAGCCCGATTATGCGTACACCGAATAAACCGGCACGAGGACTTCCTTTTCCGCTTTACGCCGGCCACGTACGCTTTCTTCGATTGTTTTCAGCACATTAGCGGTAAAATAGCGTGCGCCACATTTTTGACAAACACCGGCAGGCACTTTTTCCAACAAAATGTATTTGCCTTTCACTCGCCGATGCATGGTGACGTGCTTTTCGACAATATCGCCGCCACAATATTCGCAGGTTTCACCTTCCCAAAAACTCATACTATTTTCCTTCCGTCAGGGTAGAACTTCATAAACCGTGATGACACGCACTTTGCCGCCGGTCGTAATCCGGCAAACGCAACCAATAGAACGACCATCCAAAGCTAAACCCACAATCTCGACTTTGCCTTCTTTTGGCCAACTTTTCCGAATCTTGCCCGTCAAGATGCCACGCTCCACATCGTAGACATCGAAATCGTCATTGGTGGCTTCGTCATTGGCATGTTCGGTCAAATAGAAAAGCCCGTTGCGAACCAGTTCTTTGATTTGCTTCAAATTCAAGTCGAATCTCCTTCATTTACATACGGCACGGCGTTATTGGATGACCGCGCCGAGCACGCCCACGCCGGACTTCAGGTCACTGCCCAGAGCGGCGGCCATTTGGTGCAGCGAGTCCATGTCGTCAGCCCGTGCTTTTTTGGCCACGAGTTTTCGTCACGCAACAGCTTCTGCCAAAATACGCTCGTCAACATTTTCGACAAAAACGGGCAGTTTATCTGGAACAAGAAGTTCTAGCAAAAACTCAGGGGCAAAATCTGCGCCGTTAGCCCACGACAAGGTGTGGCCTTCAATTTTGAAACTCATGAAAAAATCAATATTCTGCAAAGGCTCAAATACTTCGCCATCTAATTCATTTGCCAAATCAATAATGCCGGACGCGCCATTATTGAAGGCAACCCAAATCCGGTAATTGTCCACATATTTCGCTTTTTCGATGTGTAGGAACATGGTTCACTCCAGGGGATTAATGTCATGCAAGGTTTTCTTCTGTCGGGCTAATTCCCAATCAGCCCGCAGTTCATCTTTATGAAGAACATACCAATCCAAAACAGCATTCAGAGCCCGTCGCGGAAACTTGCCCTGAACGATGCCGGATTCAATCTCAACCGTAATTTCGTATTCACCGTATTCAGCGTGAAAATGCGCCGGGCCATGCTCACGAAAATACATGCGAATAACAATGCCCAGAAAACGGCTTATTTCGGGCATAATGTTTTCCTTTTTTTATGATGGTGTAATGGACATAGACTGCGCCGAGCACGCCGACGCCGGATTTCAGGCCGTTGCGCAGGCTTGTCGTGAGCGCGATCCAACGGGCGGCGGCCATTTGGTGCAGCGAGTTCATGTCGTCGGCCTGCGCTTTTTTGGCTACGATCTTGTAGTCATTAGCTCACTTCTGCAAAAACTTCTTCCTCAACAGCAACAGGCTGCGCGATAATTTCTTGAGCCAGATATCCCCATTCCCTGTATTGCTCCTGCAACGCCGGGTCATGGCGAAACGCCAGGAAGTACAGATATTCCGGCGCTAAGTCCACATCGCCATTTAGCCAGGTTATGGTGTCGTGCTTCAGTTCAAAGGCACAAAAAACCGCCTTATCTCTGAGCGGCCAAAAGACAGACCGAGGTTCATTCATCAAATACTCACGTAAGTCCGCAACGCCTTTTAGCCCGTCATTGAAAGTTAGTTCAATTTTGAAATCGCCCACATATTGCGCTTGTGTTATGCTTAACATGTTTACACCAATGGTTGAATTTTTTGGTACTTGCCGGTGGCTTTCAAATTGTTCCAGTTAGCGCGCAGCTCGTCTTGATGCTCCATCGCCCATTCAACAACCAGGCTGAGCACTTTTGGCGGAAGTTTTCCATTCATCACGCCCAATGTCTCAATGTTGATGGAAGCCTTGTATTCGTTATACTCGGCATGAAAGTGCGGTGGATTATGCTCATTGAAATACATGTAAACGATGATACCCAGAAAACGGCTTATTTCAGGCATAACGCTTCCTTTTTTTAGATGTTAGCTGACAATGACCGCGCCGAGCACGCCCACGCCTGACTTCAGGCCGTTGCGCAGGCTTGTCGTGAGCGCGATCCAACGGGCGGCGGCCATTTGGTGCAGCGCGAGGCCATGTCGTCGGCCTGCGCTTTTTTGGCATGTTATCGGACAATCGCCAATTGAAAGCACAAAGCTTCGATGATTTGATCGTGGCATGTTATGTCGGCGACAACGCCAATCTCTTTCATCAAACGTTGCTTATCCAATGCCCGAATTTGATAGCACAAAACCAGAGATTCGTTGGGCAAACCCGATTTGTCGGACGTGAGCAGAACCTCGTTTGGATACACATTGCGACCGGGTTTTCGTGATGTGAGCGGCAATATATCCACGACCGGCAGGATTTGATTGAGATTTTCATCGCTAATGACCAAAACAGGCCGCGTTTTTCCCTGTTCCGAACCGATCACCGGATCAAGATTGGCCAGAAAAATGTGCCAGCGATAGGTCATGCCGCCTCCCAATTTTCTGCATCTATGGCTGCAAAATCCGCGTGGACTTCTTCCAAATCGCTCAAAAAGACCGAGTCGGACATGGCCTTTTTCATGGCGTTGATTTTTTGTTCATAGTCCGATGGCCGTCGTTTGAGGATCAAAATGACTTCGATCACTTCATTTTCTGGCACGTATGGCGGGATATTGATCAGGAATTGATGATTTTCTGGAGTGCGGATATAATGCTTGATTGCTTCCATTGTGTTTCCTTTCTTAAGTTACCGGGATGACTGCGCCGAGCACGCCCACGCCGGACTTGAGGCCGTTGCGCAGGCTTGTCGTGAGTGTGGTCGAACGGGTCGTCGGCCTTATGATGCAGAGAGTCCATGTCGTCGGCCTGCACGTAGCATTTACAAACGATCTATCCAATAATCCGGTCGCCGATGTTGATGCATGACAGCGATAATCACAATTGTTTCGTGATGGATACGATATAAGACGCCGTACGGAAAACGATTCAGGAATCGAACTCTGACGTCGTCTCGCTTGATCGGACTGGACATTGGATAATCAAGAATTTGTCGGACCGCCTTTTGCACTTCGCGCAAGAAATCAATCCCCAAAGCGGGTGATTGGTCTTCATAATAGTCAGCCGCGTCATTCATTTCTTGCTCGGCGGGATCAAGAAAAATGACGTTCATGCGGCTTGCCCCAATCTGGCAAAGGCATCTTTGAAAACAAGGTCGACCGGCCGGGCCTGAATTTTACCTTCGAGATAGGCTTTGAAACGCTTAATCGCTTCATCCAGCCAGGCGTTTTCGATTTCCGAAAGCTCGTCAACCTTCAAGCTGGCAATCAGCCGATCAATCAGAGTGGTGCGCTCGCCCAGGGGCAATTCGAGCGCCGCTTGTTCAATTTGCAGCACGGATAATGTTGCCATGTTCCCATCCTTTTTGAGTTATTGAGCCGGAGTTTGCCGAGCACGCCCACGCCGGACTTCAGGCTGTTGCGCAGGGCGTCGGCCATTTGATGCAACTGCACTTTTTTGGCCACGAACATGATGGACTCAGCAGGTTTTTGTTCTTAAAAAAGGTATCCAAATATTTACGTTAGGCGGGATTGATGAACCGAATTTATTCTTTGGATGATCCTCTCCGATCCAGTAATCTCCATTTTTGTCCAAAAAAATGCGATCAAATCCCGTTTTTTGACGACCGACCCCCATAAAGTCAAAGACAATCATAGCCAATTGTTCCTTGGTCAGTTTTGTGTCTTCGCTATCAAAAACAGCTCGGTCAAATTTTGCGTTTTTCAGTGAGGCACCACTGAAATCTACATTCTCAATGCGCATACTAGTAAAGTTGGCCTCTTGCAGATTGGCATCGTGAAAGCTACATCCGTCTATTGAACCAGAAAAAAGAGCGAATGGCCTAGAAAATTGCATGTTTGCACGATACAAATTTGCTCTATCAAAAATAGTGTAACGAAGAGTAGCTTCACCTAGATTGGACTCCGTAAGGTTGGCATTCTCAAAAGTTGCTCGTTCAAGATTTGCATTATAAAAAATTGCTCCAATAACATTTGATCCCCGAAAATTTGCGTGGCTGCAGTCTGAACGAGAAAAATCAAAATGGGATAAATCTAATCCACTTAAATCCAGGCCCGCTATGCGAGGTCTTTCAGAATTGTTCAAAATAAAAACAACTTCTTTTCGGGTTAGTTCCGCCATCTTTTCCTCCATTGGATTGTTATGCTGACTATATCAATCAAAACTCGTAGTAGATTGAACTTCTTATTTCAAAAATTCTTTCACGATCCCCAACGCCTCCTCCATCTTCCCAATCTCCTTCGCGCTGCCCTGAGCAAAGTGCGGTTTGCCACCGCCGCTGCCGCCGGTGATCTGCGCCACTTTCTTGACAATGTCGCCCGCCTTCATGCCTTTGGACTTAATCAGATCATCCGTCACGACACAGACGAACGTCCCTTTGCCGTCAATCACCGCGCCGAGGACGCCCACGCCGGATTTCAGCTTGTTGCGCAGCGAATCGGCCACGCTGTGCAGGGTCTCCATGTCTTTGACTTCGACCCGCGCCGAGACGATCTTGTAGCCATCCCTTGTCCTGAGCTCGTCGAAGGGTCGCTCGTCGGCTTTGACCAGCAGATTGTCCACCAGCGATTCACCGGCTTGCTGGCGCAGCCGGGCCAGTTCTTTGTGCAGGTCGTGATGCTCTTCCAGCATTTTGTTCAGCTTGCCGGAAATGTCATTCACGGACGTTTTCAGACGATCGCACAAATCGCCGAGGGTGGCGCGCTGCTTGCGGAAGAATTCGTAGGCGCCCTCGCCGGTCAGCACTTCGATGCGTCGGGTGCCGGCCGCCACGCCGCTTTCCGAGGTGATGACGAACAGGCCAATCTCGCCGGTGGCGTCCAAATGCGTGCCGCCGCACAATTCTAAGCTAAAATTTTCGATCTGCACGACGCGCACGGTCTCGCCGTATTTTTCGCCGAAGAGGGCCATGGCCCCGGCTTTTTTGGCCTCGTCCAGACTCTTGTAGGTCCAATTCACCTTTTGATTGCGCCGCACGTGGTCGTTGACAATGGCCTCGATTTCCTGTAATTGCGCCGGTTTGATCGGCTCGTAATGGGTGAAGTCGAAGCGCATGTAGTCGGGGCCGACCAGCGAACCGGCCTGCTGGGCGTGCTTGCCAATCACCTTGTGCAAGGCGGCGTGCAGCAAATGCGTGGCCGTGTGATTGCGTTGCGTGGCAAACCGCAGCTTCTCGTCCACTTTGGCCGTCACGGTCTGGCCGACGGCGAGTTGCCCGCGCAGAACGCGCCCGCTGTGCAGATTCTTGCCTTCCCGCTTTTGGGTGTCCACGATGCGCACTTCCAAACCATCGGCGTATAAGTCGCCCTGATCGCCCACCTGACCGCCCGATTCGGCATAGAACGGTGTCCGATCCAGCAGGATTTGAACGCGGCCGGCATCACGCGGATTCACGCGCCAGGCGGCCACTTTGGCCTCGCCGGTCAAATGGGTGTAGCCAATAAATTCGGACGCTGCGGCTTTGGGATCGCCCTGCCACGGCGTTTCGGCCACATCGTCGGCGGCAAAACCGGCGGTCGCCCGCGAGCGTTCCTGCTGCTCCTTCATGGCGTGATCGAACCCGGCCCGATCCACGCTGAGCTGCTCGCTTTCGGCCAGGTCAATGGTCAAGTCCAGCGGGAAACCGTAGGTGTCGTGCAGGCGGAAAGCCTGATCGCCGGGCACGATCTTGCCGCCGCGCTGTTTGACTTCGTGCACGACGTTGTGGAAGATTTCGATGCCGCGCCCGACGGTGGTCAAAAAGCGCTCTTCTTCGGTTTTGATCAGGTTAGTCACATGCGCCTGCCGCTCGGTAATTTCCGGGAAGGCGTCGCCCATTTTGTTGATGACGGTGGGCACGAGTTTGTAGAGGAACGGCTCGCGCAGACCGTTGAGCCAGCCCTGGCGCACGGCCCGGCGCAGGATTTTGCGCAGGACGTAGCCGCGGTCTTCATTGGACGGCGTGGCCCCGTCGGTAAAGGCAAAGGTCAGGCAGCGGATGTGATCGGCCACGGCGCGGTGGGCAAAGCCGTCGGCCTGCGTGTATTTCTTCTTGAAGATGTCCTCGATGGCGGCGATGATGGGCGTAAACACGTCCGTGTCGTAAACCCAGCGCTTGCCTTGCAGTACCGTCACCAGCCGCTCGAAGCCCATGCCCGTGTCCACGTGCTTGGCCGGGAGTTCGACCAGTTTGGTGCCTTTGGACGTGTCGGCCGGGTCGTTCCAGGCGCGGTTGTATTGGATGAAGACGTGATTCCAGATTTCGATGTAATCCGGGTTGCTGGAATTGATGTACTTGGCGTCCTGGTTATTCACATCGTCGCCGAAGTAGTAGTGGATTTCCGAGCACGGCCCGCACGGCCCGACTTCGGCCATTTCCCAAAAATTGTCCTTATCGCCAAACTTAAGGATGCGCTCGTAGGGCAGGCCGGTGACCTTGTGCCAGATGTCGCGGGCTTCGTCGTCGGTGTGATGGACGGTGGCCCACAGGCGGCGCTTGTCCAGACCGAGCACGCGGGTGAGCAAATCCCAGCCCCAGCCGATGGATTCGGCCTTGTAATAATCGCCAAAGGACCAGTTGCCGAGCATCTCGAAAAAGGTCAGGTGGGTGCCGTCGCGGCCCACATCTTCCAGGTCGTTGTGCTTGCCGCCGGCGCGGATGCACTTTTGTGAATTGGCGGCGCGGGTGTATTCGCGGGTTTCCTTGCCCAGGAAGATTTGCTTGAACTGGTTCATCCCGGCGTTGGCGAACAACAAAGTCGGGTCGTCGTGCGGCACCAGCGACGAACTGGGCACAAAAGTATGCCCGGCTTCTTTTACGAAGTAGTCAATGAACGCGGAGCGAATTTCGTTGGAATTCATGGGGGTTGCCTTTCTTTGTGGAGCAGCAAATTTTAATTTGCCTGATGACTTGCAAACTGAAGTTTGCGACTCCGGTTTTGAATTATTTTAGCGATAATTATGGACAGTAATTCAAGATACGATATAAGGAATCAAGCGGCAAGTGATTTTTGGAGCGGGAAGGAGGGGCGATAAAACGCGGTTTTGTCGAAGCAATCAGGCGGTTGGCGGCAAGCTTTTGAAGTAGGGGATGACGTCAGCGGCTTTCCTGATTTCGATGTTTTGATATTTTTTCAACTTGACCAAATGATGTCGTCCACAAAGTTTTCGCGGTCGTTGTCGGTCATCAGTTCCCAATCCAGGCCGCGTTCCGTCGCCATCCGTTTCGCAGAGTTTCGCAAAGTGTGGCGAGAAGTTTCGCAGAGAAAAACTTGGCGGAACTCTGCGGTTTGATTTTTTGCTCCAACACACAGGAGCTTCATCATTCCTGGATTGGTTCTTCGACGCGGCGTCTCGAAAAAAGCATTGCCAGCAGCCACAACCCGGCAAAAGCCGCTATCACGCGATCAAACACATCGCCGTGACGAGTGAAAAAGGTCTTTTCCAGGTTGGGATAGAGTTGGCCGCTAATGGCGGTTTCGTGGAAAATGTCGGTTGTGGCGGTCAATTCGCCCAGCGGGTTGTAAATCAGCGAGATGCCGGTGTTGGCGGCACGGGCAATGCCGCTGCGTGTTTCAACAGCGCGGAAGGCGATCATATTGGCGTGTTGATAAGGCGCGGAGGTCCGGCCAAACCAGGCGTCGTTGGTTACATTAATCAAAAAACACGGGCGTTGTTGCGTGCTGTTTAGGTCAATCGCCGCGTTGACCAGATCGCGCACATACCTTGGAAACACGGCTTCGAAGCAGATAAAACCGCTCAACCGGCCCTTGGGATGGGTGAACAAGTCCATGGATTGCGCGGGTGTAAAATCACCCTGACCGAACTGTAGTTTTTTCATGATCGGCAAATAATCTGACATGGGAATCCATTCGGCAAACGGAACCAGGCGGTTTTTGTGATAGCGCACCAGATTTTCGGCTTCCTTCAAATTATCTAAATAAAAAATGGCGTTATACGTTTGATAATTACGGGTGCTTTCGTCGCCTTTGGTTGTTGGCAATATTTCGTAATCCAATGCACCAAACAAAATCGGCGTTTTTACTTCGGCATAGATTTCGTACATGCGGAAAAGATACTCGCGACGGGTGGGCGCGGTAATGTAGCAAGTAGCGGCAGTTTCCGGCCAGACAATTAACTCCGGCTTACCCTTGAGCGACGCCAGGCTAAGCCGCTCGTAAATATCAAAATTATTGTCCAAATCTTCCCATTTGACTTCCTGATCAATGTTGCCTTGCAGCAGGGCAACCCGTAGCGTAGCTTCTGCCGGTACATTGTCCAGCATTACCCGGATACGCCTTTGTTCCGCCTGCCCATGTAGCAAAAATCCCGCAAAAGTGAGAAGCACAAATCCTAGCCAAAATCCATAAAGTACGCTTTTCTTCATCCCTGAATTCAGGTCTTTAAAAAACCTTTGCGTTCTCTGCGCTTCTGCGTTGAAGTCCTTTGTTAGTGATTGTGAAATTGCCAGAAAGCCCAGCGTATTGGCCAGCAATATCCAAAAGGACAGCCCGCCGACGCCTGTTATTGCCGCGATCTGAATCAGCGTCTTATACTCGCCCAGGGCATAGCCAAGATTGCCCCAAGGGAAGCCCATAATGCCTAATGAGCGCAACCATTCCATCGCCCCGTAAAGGAACGGAAAAGCCAGCCAACCAACCCATCCCAGCCGCTGCCGGCAAAAAGCGGTTAGCAGGGCCGCCGTGCCAATGTACACGCCCATAACCAGTAATACGCCCAGGAAGCCGGCGAGCGTGATCGGGATAATCCAATAGATCAACCCGGAAAAGAAAACGGTTGAGAGCATAAAACCTTTACGAAAGGTTTCCGACCACGATAAATTCCGGATCGCCAGCAAGAACGGAATCAGGGCGATAAAAATCAGGCAGCCTAAATGGAACGGAGGGAAAGCCAGAGCCATTAAAACGCCGGAGAAAAAAACCAGTTTATTTTCGAGGGAAAAGAACAGCTTCCATTTTTGCCTGAGCGGGTGTCTATGACCGGTGACAAGGCTATCCATCAGTGCGCCCCTTGTTGGGTTAGGGTGATCCAAATAGTTTTCAGCAGGATGTCCAGGTCCAGCAAAAATGACTGATGGCGAACATAGTATAAATCGTAGCGGATTTTTTCTTCCAGGGTCAGATTGTAGCGGCCGTTGACCTGGGCCAGACCGGTCAGGCCGGGCTTTACCGATAGGCATTGATATTGCAATTCCTTGTATTTTTCGACAAAAAAGGGTCGCTCCGGACGCGGACCGACCAGACTCATCTCACCCCGTAGGATATTCCAAAATTGGGGCAGTTCATCTAAGCTGGCGCGGCGCAGAAATTTGCCGATGGGCGTATAGCGATCTTGCGGCCCGGCCGTAGCCCAGACCGGCCCGGTGTCTTTTTCGGCATTGTCAATCATGGAGCGAAATTTATAGATTATAAAGGTTTTGCCGCCCAGGCCGACCCGTTCTTGCAGATAAAAAATCGGCCCGGATGAGGTTAATTTGACAGCCATGGCCGTCAACAAAAAAATGGGCAGCGTCAGGATAAGCGCCATAAAAGAGATGGTAATATCCATAAAGCGTTTCACCGGCTGCTCCCAGCCCGGCGCGCCGTCAAGCATCAGGTCAATCATCGGAATATCGTCAATTTCGCTGATGCGCAGGTCGCTGCTCAGGGCTTGAAATTCCGTAGGCACGCTCTTAAAGTTGATGGCCCGGTCACGGCAGCAGGATTGCAGCTGCAGCACAAAGCTGAACGGCGCGGCATTGGGCGTAAATATAACATCTTCAATCTGCGAATGCTGCGCCAGATAAGCCGGCAACTCCGAAAATGTGCCGAGATTGGCCACATTGGCCGGCAGAGGCCCCCCTCCCGATTGATGTGAAAAGAACCCTACGATATCGTAGCGCGCATCGGTAAAACGGGCCAGATCGCGATAAAACTTTTCCGCGTCATGGGGATCACCGGCCAAAATGGTCGGTCGGCGCTTTAAACGTCGGCCAATGGGCGTCTTGAGATATAAGCCGAATAGCGCCCGCCAACTGACGACAAAAATCGTGGTCAACAAGCAACTTAACAAACCGGTCGAACGTGAAAATGCATATTGATAGGAAAAATAAGCCAGCGAAATCAACAACCAAAAACCAAAAAAAGAGCCGATTAGCGCCCGTGAAGCCGAAAACCGCTTGCGATCATACAATTCAAAGAAATAAAAAGTCAACGCCCACACGATGGTGCCAAAGGTGTGAATCACCCCATAATGCTCCAGCCCGATTCCGGCCGGCAGCGGCTTAAAGTCAAAGTAATCCGGCAGCCATTGAAAGCGCAAATGAAAAGCCAGAATGATGGCCAGATTGATACAGATTATATCCATCATAAAAGCAAAGGAAGATTGATTACGCCGCCAGGAATCCGTTAGTGTCATCGGATCTCCTTAGCCCAAACCGGCAGGGACCTAAAGCACATTAGTTGTAAAAATTTGGGGTTTTTAAGACTTGTCAATTTCCTATTTATGTATATATGAGTCCACGCTAATAACCACGAAATACACGAAAATGAAATTTGTAACTCTTTTGTTTTCAACGCATTAACATTTCGTGTCATTCGAGTATTTCGTGGTTATATAAGCAGGGAACCGCTACGCGGTTTTAAAAACGCCTATCAAGTATGAATTGGATCGCGGGCAAATTTTTTTTACATATCACTTAGTATTTTGTAATTCAAGTTCTTTTATTGCGCCTCCGCGTGAAATATAAAAACTTATCTTCCAATGTACTTGGACATCTACCAAAATTTTTGCGTTGGGGGTTATCACCGGGTTATCACCCCCCAAACCCCCCGCGCTCGTCATCACTGCTTCACTTTGCTTCGCGCTTCGTCCCTTCGCTGCTTCGCTTCGTTACGTTGTGATGACTCGCTTTTGCTCACAGGTAAGGCCGGGATGGGCAACCAACTGACTACCGGACAAACGCCAGACGGAAGCCAACATCGCCGTAGCGATTGTCCGGGCTGCTGTCGGAGCGACCGGCCGAACGACAATGGTTTGAATCAAATTTTCGAGATCGTCTTGACGCAAGTCTTTGAACATGGTTTTTCTCAAGAGAACACGGGTATAATCTGCCAATCAACAGACAAAAAAACCCGCTTTCTTGATACAGAAAACGGGCAGAAGTGAGCTAATATCCATTATTGCAATTAGTTAGCGGGTTGAGCCAGCAATTCGCGAATTTTTTCCAGGACTTGCTTGGGGCTGGTGGTGCCTTTTTCCAGAAAAGCATCGGCGATGACGCTATCAAAATCTTCTTTGGCGGATGGATTGGCCGAGTGTAAAATAATCGGCAGGGACGGATTGCTGCGTTTAAGCGCATGCAGCACATCTAAGCCGCTAATGCCGGGCATCATAATATCCAGCAAGACAATATCGGGATTGCCGTCTTCCGCTACCCGCAGCGCCTGATCGCCGTCATTGGCTACCAGCACCTGAAAATTTTCTTTTTCCAGCATATATTTATACAGGGTGATGATGTTGGGATGGTCATCAACAATCAGCACCCGTTTTTTGCCGCCGCTATCAGCTTTACTTTTACGTCCAAACAGATTCATCTTGTTCCCCAGTACGTTGTCGAATAGTCCAAGAAGCGACGTAATATTCATCATTTTTAGGCATCCTGTCAAGTTAAAATTCAAAAAAATTTCGCTTTCGCTTGCAAATCTTTCCGGATTGTAAGCGCTCAATCATGGATTTCCACCTTAAAACCGGGTGTTTACATTTGACCTTACGGGTCTTTTGTATTGACAAGTCCCCTCCAGTCTTTTAAAATGAAGCGCTAACGACTTAAATCGTTCATAGAATTTTAACGTCCGATATAAAAGTATTTGATATGGCCGAAACCAAAGTTTATAAAATTTTTGAGCTGACCGAATTCATCAAACAGACGCTGGAGCAGCGGATCGGCGCGGTGTGGGTGGAAGGCGAAATTTCCAACTTTACGCTGCATTCCTCCGGCCACATGTATTTTTCGCTGAAAGATGAAGCCAGCCAAATCAAAGCGGTCATGTTCCGCACCACGAACATGAAGCTGCGCTTTACGCCGGCCCAGGGGATGCGCGTCCTGGCTCTCGGCTATGTGACGGTTTACGAGCGTTCCGGGGCATACCAGATTGTGGTACAGGCGATGCAGCCGGCCGGTCTGGGCGCGCTGCAGTTGGCATTTGAGCAGCTCAAGCAGAAATTAGACGCCGAAGGCTTGTTCGATCCCAAACACAAGAAAAATTTGCCCTTTTTGCCCAAGCGTGTTGGCGTGGTCACCTCGCCTACCGGGGCGGTCATTCGCGACATCATTCACGTCATATCGCGGCGTTGTCCGGGTACGGAAATTATTCTCGCCCCGGTCCGCGTTCAAGGCGACGGGGCAGCGGGTGAAATTGCGGCGGCCATTGAATTGTTCAATCGTCAAAAGAATGCGGATGTTTTAATTATCGGGCGCGGCGGCGGTTCGCTGGAAGATTTGTGGCCCTTTAATGAAGAGAAGGTGGCCCGGGCGATTTTTGCTTCGCAGATTCCGACCATCTCGGCGGTCGGGCATGAGGTGGATTTTACGATGGCCGATTTTGTGGCCGATCTTCGTGCGCCCACGCCGTCGGCAGCAGCGGAATTGGCGGTGCCGGATAAAGAGGCGCTTATCGGTCATATTCGCGAGATGTCGCGCCGATTGCGGGACGGGATGCAGAATCGGCTGAGCTTATATCGACAACAGGTTGCGCGAATCCGCGCCAGCTACGGCTTCCGGCGGCCCGCTGACCTGATTCGACAACGGCAGCAGACCCTGGATCACGTCAGCCATCGCCTGGAAGCTGCGCTCAAAACGACGCAGGAGCGCCGGCGGCATCAATTCCAACAAACGCTAACCCGCCTAAATAGTCTGAATCCCTTAAATGCCTTGGAACGCGGCTATGTCCTGTGCGAAAAATTACCGGACAAAAAACTCGTCACCCGGGCCGATGCGCTGAAAAAAGGCGACAAGGTTCAATTGACCTTTCGACAGGGCGCGGTCATTTGCCGGGTTGAGTCCAGCGCAGCATCAGCCCAACAGCAAGAAAGCCTGGAACTTTAACTTTAACAAGGAGCAAACCGCCTATGATGTCTCGCGGTGGTACATACGATGTTCAATTCGGCTTTTCCATGTCGCCTGTTGTTATAAAGCTGATTATTGCAAATTTGGCGGCTTTTGTTGTGCAAATATTATTGCAGTTGGTGCATCTGGATCATTGGTTCATGCTGATTCCGCAATATGCGATTCGCGGCTGTGTCTGGCAGGTTGTGACCTACATGTTTATGCACGGCGATGTCTGGCACTTGACTTTCAACATGCTGGGGCTGATTTTCTTTGGTCCGCCGTTGGAAGAGTTGTGGGGCGGCAGGCGCTTTTTGCGCTTCTATTTATTGACAGGCGCTTTGGCCGGTGTTTGCATTACCCTGTTTCATCTTGTTTTTGGTCCCGACAAGGTTTCAGTACTGGGCGCTTCAGCCTGTATCTACGGCATTTTGACGGCCTATGCCTTTTACTGGCCCATGCGCCCGATTTATCTTTTCCTCATCATTCCCGTTCCGGCTTTTTTAGTCGTGGCTTTATATGTTTTGGGCTCTGTGGCGTCCTTAGGCAGTATGGACGGTGTCAGTCATATCGGCCATTTTTCCGGGTTTGCGGTTGCGCTGGGATATTTGTTGATTATCGAAAAAACGGATTTCAGCGCCACGATTACCCGGCGCTTTAGCCAGTGGAAGAAAAAAATGAAGCGGCCCAATATCACCCTGCTGCCCGACCCGCCCAAAAAACAAATCAACTTAGAACAGGAAAAGCGCCGCATGGATGATTTGCTGGAAAAAGTGGCTCGCGAGGGCATTTCTTCGCTGACTAAGGAAGAACGCGAGTTTCTCGACTCAATCAGTCGGAAAATTTAACTATTTATTTAGCCACAAATGCGCGCGAATAGACACGAATAGAAAGTTTGAATTTTAACCTGGATTATTCATAATGATCTCACGCAAAGGCGCTAAGACGCAAAGGGGAAGCGAGTTATAAAAAAACAGGTTTTAAAATTCAATTTTGAAATTTTGAAACTCCAAACGTCGAAGATTCAGTCTTTTCAAGGCTTTGCGCCCTTGCGCCTTTGCGTGATGAATAATTCAGGTTAAGAGCGCTCTTTCAAAAAAACAGCCCCCAAAGTCAAAACATTTTGTTTTTATTTTACTCGTGAAAATTCGTGTAATTTGTGGCTACCGAGAAATCTGACATGAAAATTTTGCTGATCGAATATCGGGACATCACCCATCCGGAGGCTGGCGGCGCGGAACTGCTGCTTTTTGAAGTCTTTAGCCGCATCGTGCAGGCCGGCCATGCCGTGGATTATTTGTGTTGCAGTTATGCCGGGGCCAAGCCCGTGGAGACGATTCGCGGCATTCGGGTTATCCGGCAGGGCGGACAAATGACCTTTAATTTTGTTGTGCCGTTTTTTTATCGCCGCCACTTGCGCCAAAACCGCTACGATGTGATCATCGAGGGCATTGACAAGCTGCCTTTTTACATGCCGCTGTTTGAATCGAAAATTCCGGTTGTCTGCACAATTCCCCACCTTTTTGGCAAGGCTGTTTTTCAGGAAGTCAACTTTATTCTGGGCTCCTATGTTTATGCCTACGAGCTGTTGATCCCCTTTGTTTACAAGAACTGCTTTATTTCCGCTTTATCGGACAGCACCCAGGCCGATCTGATCCGGCGCGGTTTGCGGCAGGATTTGATTGAAGTCGTTTACACCGGACTGTCGCAGGAAAAATATACCGCTCCGCCGAACAAATCGCCGCGTCATCATCCCATCATTTTGTATGTCGGCCGGGTGAAAAAATACAAAGGGGTTGACATCGGCCTGCGGGCCGTCCGGCAATTGGCGGCTAAATACCCGGATATCGAATATCAGATCGTGGGATCGGGCGATTACGTGCCGACGCTGAAGGCATTGGCCGCCGAGTATCGTCTGGAGCGGAATGTGACCTTCTGCGGCTACGTCAGTCATGAGCGCAAAGTCGAACTGATGCAGCAAGCGGATGTGTTGATTTACTGCTCGCCCAAAGAAGGCTGGGGCCTGTCGGTCATCGAGGCCAACGCCTGCGGCACGGTGGCGGTGGCCAGCAACTCGCCCGGTTTATGCGAGGCGGTGCTTGATCAAAAGACCGGCTTTCTGACGCCGCACGGCGATGTCGGTGCATTGGCCGGGCACATTGACCGGCTGCTGTCGGACGCGGTCTTGTACGAACGGATGCGTCGGGCCGCGCTGGACTGGGCCGCCGGCTTTAGCTGGGATCGCACGGCCCAAAAAACAACCGCCTTACTGGAAAAGGCCATTGCCGCCCATTCTGCCCATCGCATCAAAGCCGCTTGAAAACGCTCGTCTTCTTTTTTGTGCGTCGGTCTTTTCGCTTGAAATTTCAACCGCCGCCTGCTAAGTTATCCTCACGCTGACAATCGTTCGCCATAGCCTAAATCAAAGAAGTCAATATGTTAATCCCACAAAAGAGATCGTTTCATCGTTTGCTTTTATTTGTGTTGTTGCTGGTTGGTTTTGTAACTTCGGGGAATGCCAAAAACCCGGAATGGATGAATTATGTCAGCGAAAATTCTGTAGTAACTACCATTGCTTTAGAGGGTGATGTTGTTTGGATTGGCAAACAATCCAGTGGATTGATCAAATTAAACAAAATCACCGGAGCAATGACGTTTTTCAACCATACCAATTCAGGTTTACCCGGCAACTTTGTTTCTTCAATCGCCATTGATTTTATCGGAAATAAATGGATCGGAACTAGGAATGGCTTAGCAAAATTTGATGGGGCCAATTGGACTGTTTACACAGTTGGCAAGTCGGGTTTACCGGATAACTTAATTTGGTCTATTGCAATTGATAGCTTAGGACATAAATGGATTGGAACTGACGGTGGATTAGCCGAGTTTGATGATACAACTTGGACTATATACAATACTTTCAATTCGGGCCTGCCTGACTTGGCTATTGGGTCAATCTCTATTGACGACTCAGACTACAAATGGATAGGAACAAGCAAAGGCTTAGCTCGCTTTGACGGCACAGCTTGGACAGTGTACAATACTACTAATTCCGGTTTGCCATTTGACTATGTCTCAAGTATTACCTTTGATCAAGTTGGGAGCACATGGATTGGCACCGAAAGTGGTTTAGCTAAATTTGACGGCATTAATTGGACGAATTATAAAACTTCAAATTCTGGCTTGCCGTCTGACAGAATTGTGGAGATCGCCGTTGACACTTTCGGCAACAAATGGATTGGGACGTCAGATGGTTTAGTTAAATATGATGGAATAAACTGGTCGGTTTACAATAGCAACTACTCGAATTTGTCAGGCGCGTATATAGGGGATATAGTCATTGATGCATTTGATAACAAATGGGTTGGGATTGGCAATGAACTCGTTAAATTTGACAATACCGGTTGGATGTTTTATAAAATGTCGAGCTCAAGCTTGCCCAAAAACCATATTGAAGCAATTGCCATTGATGAGCAAGGGGATAAATGGATTGGAACTGAGCCCTTTACTAAGTATGACACCTTGGATAGGACGATTTTCACTCCCCTTACCAAATTTGACGATGTGAATTGGACAGTTTTTAGGCCTGACGTGCCTCTTAGTTATATTGAAGCCATCGCCATAGATCAAGAGGGAAGTAGATGGATTGGAACTTCGGGGAGCTTAGTCAAATTTGATGGTGTAACTTGGAATTTGTTTGAACTTCCTCCCTCGGGTATGGGGGGTAATCACTTGAATGCTTTCGTTATTGACGAAAATGGGCATAAATGGGTTGCAACATTTCAAGGATTAGCCCGATTTGATGGTTTTAATTGGAAATTTTTTGATAAAACCAACTCGGGTTTATTGGATGAATGGGTTTGGTCAATCGCCATTGACAGAAATGGGCAGAAATGGATCGGAACTAATCTCGGTGGATTAACCAAATTTGATGGTTTGAATTGGATAGTATACAGTAAAGAGAATTCGGGCCTGCCAGATAATACGATTCGTGCGATTGCTATTGATAGTTTTGATAATAAGTGGATCGGAACTGATTATGGATTAGTCAAATTTGACGATACAAATTGGACGGTGTACAATACTGCCAATTCAGGTATGCCGCATAACAATGTTAAGTCAATAGTTTTCGACAGTAACGGGAATAAATGGATCGGAACTTATTTCGGCTTAGTCAAATTTGACGATGCAAATTGGACGGTATACGATTCTTACAATTCGGGTTTACCAGATAATGTTATTACGGCCATAGCTATTGATGATTCTGGCCACAAATGGATCGGAACTAATATTGGTGGTTTAGCCGTTTTCCGTGAAGGCGGCGTTTCCGATGATCTGCTCGCCATCGAAGACGAACCGGTACCGGCGCAATCCAACCCGCATCTTGCCCAAAATTATCCTAACCCCTTCAATCCCACGACCACGATTCAATTTACCTTGCCTACCGCCGATCTCGTCTCGCTCACGGTCTATAACGCCGCCGGGCAGAAAATCGCCGTCCTCATTAACAACGAACCCATCGCCGCCGGTACACACATCCGCCAATGGAATGCGGCCAAGATGCCAAGCGGCGTATATTTCTATCGTCTGCAAACCGCGGCGTTTATCGAAGCAAAGAAGATGGTTTTGCTCAAGTAATCCCGGCATTAAAAGAAAGAGGCAGCAAAATGATCAAGAAAGAAATTTTGGAGCGAATTTCATCCGATCCGGCCATTTGTCATGGGAAACCGTGTGTCAAAGGCACACGCATCCCGATTTATTTAATTGTTTCCATGATTGCCGAGGGTGTCGGCAAAGCCGCTATTTTAAAGGATTACCCCTCATTGACGATGGAAGATATTCAAGCGGCTATCGGCTATGCCGCCGCGCTATGCGAATATGAGGCATACGCGATATGACGCCGCACTTTCTGTTGGACGAAAACCTGCCCTATGCCTTATTGGATTGGCTGCATCAAAAAGGTTATACCGTCGAGCATCTGAAGAAAATCGGCCAAACAGGCATTCGTAATGGCGATGTGTATCGTCTCGCCGAAACAAAAGGCTGTTGGATCGTCACCCGTGATGCCGATTTTCAAAGTCGTTACAATTTCGTGCAATACAACGTGGCCGGTGTCATTCTTTTCAAATTGTCCGAATCCAAAACGTCGCTGATTATCCGCGCAATGAAACGATTGCTCAAAGATCATCATGATAAATTAGAAATTAGACAGCAAACATCTGATCATTGTTGAAGATACTCAAATTCTTGTATACACATAGCAATCGTTCAAGATCAAATCCGGAGTTTTCCGCTTCGGACAGCGAAGTGTACCCAAAGGCAACAAAGGAGCAGCGCATGGCGCTTGTTGAAAAAATCTATGCCGCCGGCGTTGTCGGCGCGGGCGGGGCCGGTTTCCCGACCCATGTTAAGGCCGGCTCGCAGGTTGAATATTTCTTAGTCAACGGCGCGGAATGCGAGCCGCTGATCCACAAAGACTTTGAGGTGATGGTGCATCACGCCCCGGAAATCATGCGTGGCATCGAATTGATGCAGGCCTCGGCTTCGGCCAAACAGGGTTTTGTCTGCGTCAAGACCAAAAATCATGAGGCCATGGACGCGCTGGCAAAAGAAATCCGCCGCGACGATATCAAGATGTTTGGCCTGGGCGATTTTTATCCGTCCGGCGATGAGTATGAAATCGTCTACGCCGCCACCAAACGGCTGATTCCGGCCGGCGGCATTCCGCTCAACGTCGGCTGTCTCGTTTCCAATGTCGAAACGTGTTTGAATGTGGCCCATGCCGAGCAAGGGCTGCCGGTGACGGAAAAGTTTGTCAGCGTCAACGGGGCGGTCAAAGAGCCAGGCGCGTTTTTTGCGCCGATTGGGGCTTCGCTGCGGGATTTGTTGAGTCATGCCGGCGGCGCGACGATAGACGATTTTGCCATCTACGTCAGCGGCCTGATGATGGGCCAACTGACGTTTGATTTGGATCAGCCTATCACCAAAACGACGGCCGGGCTGATTATCCTGCCCAAAGATCATTATCTCATCAAGCGCAAAAATCAGCCGGAGAAAAACTGGCATCGCATCGGCAAATCGGCCTGTGATCAATGCCGCTATTGCACGGAATTTTGCCCGCGCTATTTGTTGGGTTACGACGTGCAGCCGCATCAAGTGATGCGCTCGCTGGGCTTTACCAAAACCGGCCACGATGTGTGGAATCAACTGGCCACGCTGTGCTGCGCCTGCGGTTTGTGCACACTCTACGCCTGCCCGGAAGACCTGTTCCCCAAAGAAGCCTGCGATACGGCCAAAGTCAACATGCGCGAAAAAGGCATCAAGTACGTCCAACAAAAGCCGGTGCAAGTACACGGCATGAAGGAAGCCCGGCGCGTCCCGATCAAGCAATTGGTCAAGCGGCTGAATGTCGCGGATTACGATGTGGAAACGCCGTACAAAGCCGAACGACCGCAGCCCGAATCCGTCAAAATCCTGCTCAAGCAGCACATCGGCGAGCCATGTCGGGCATTGGTGCAGCCGGGCGACCGGGTGGAAGTCGGCCAATGTATCGGCGAGCCGCCGGCGGGCAAGCTGGGCGCGCGCGTTCATGCTTCCATCAGCGGCACGGTCATGCAGGTTACCGACACGTTTGTGCAGATTGGGCGATGAAATGGCATGATAGTGGATTAAAATCCTGAATTATTCACGAATCTTAACGCAAGCGTCGCAATTGACGCTAAAGACGCAAGTTGCGAATTTATATCTTAAAAATGGATTGTGAGGCAACCTAATCGTTTTAAATTCAGCTAATTTAAAACAAATCAAGCGGTTGCGTCGTTTGCGCCGTTTGCGTCTCTTGCGTTTATGAATTATTCAGGAAATGCAACATCTAACCTTTAACTTTAATCAGTAGTATCGGACAAATGTAGCGCGAATTGCCTTATTCGCGCTTTCAGCAACTATACTTGAAGTGGACTCACTCCAATGATTCATCAAATTGACCTGCGCCTATTACCGGCGGAAGCTGCCGATCCCGAAAAAATTAAACTTGCCGCCGCCCGCAGCTTGAAGATCAAACCGGCCCGAATTCAGGCCATGGTTCCGCAGCGTCGCTCCATTGATGCGCGCGGCGCGCGACCCAAAGTGATGCTGCGCGTGGCGGTTTATGTAGATGAAAATCCTGCAGCGGAACCGGAACTACGGTTGAACTATCGTCATCCCACATCCGACAAAAAGGTGATTATTGTCGGCGCCGGACCGGCCGGCTATTTTGCCGCGCTGGAGTTATTGGAGCTGGGTTTGCGCCCAATCGTATTTGATCGGGGCAAGGATGTGCAATCGCGGCGGCGGGATCTGCGGCTCATTGTGCAAGAAGGGATTGTTAATCCAAATTCCAATTACTGTTTTGGTGAAGGTGGCGCGGGTACCTATTCGGACGGAAAGTTGTACACCCGCGCCGATAAGCGCGGCGACGTGCGCAAAGTGCTGAAGATATTGGTTGAACACGGTGCGCCGTCCGACATCCTCGTCGACGCCCATCCCCACATCGGTTCAAACAAACTGCCAAAAGTCGTGCAAGCGATGCGCGAGACCATTCTCCGTCATGGCGGCGAAGTGCATTTTGAAGCCCGCGTCACGGATTTTTGCCTGCAGGACAACCGGATTTACGGCGTGATGGTAAATGGTGAGCATGAACATCAGGCGGACGCCGTCATTTTGGCTACCGGTCACTCCGCGCGCGATATTTTTACGCTGTTGCAGCAACGGGGCGTGCTTATCGAGTTCAAACCTTTTGCGCTGGGCGTGCGGGTAGAGCATTCACAGTCATTTATCGACAAAATTCAATACGGCCAAAATCCGCGTGAGGCCAATCTACCGCCGGCGGCTTATCAACTGACCTGTCAAATTGGGCGCAGGGGCGTCTTTTCGTTTTGCATGTGTCCGGGCGGTTGGATTGTGCCGTCATCTACAGCGCCGGGGGAATTGGTGATGAACGGCATGTCGCTGTCGCGGCGTGATAGCGCTTTTGCCAATTCCGGGATTGTAATGCCGGTTGATTGGGCAGACCTGGCGGCTTTTCAGAAGCATGGCCCCTTGGCCGGACTCATGTTTCAGCAAACCGTGGAACAGCAGATGTTTTTGGCCGGCGGCGGCAAAACGCAATGTGCGCCGGCCCAGCGGCTGGTTGATTTTGTTGACCACAAACTTTCACGCGAGCTTGGGCCGACTTCTTACGTGCCCGGCATTGTTGCCGCTCCGCTGCATGAACTGTTACCCACCTTTATTCGTGATGGGTTGGAAGCGGCTTTTTTTGAATTTGACCGCAAAATGAAGGGCTACTTAACCAACGCCGCCCTGATGCTCGCCGTCGAATCCCGCACCAGCTCGCCGGTAAGAATCCCCCGTCATGCCGAAACCCGAATGCATTTGCAAATTCAAAATCTTTATCCGTGCGGCGAAGGCGCAGGCTATGCCGGCGGCATTGTCTCGGCGGCCTTAGACGGCCAAAATGTGGCCCAGGCGATAGGAAAACTTTTTTAAATCAAGTAACTTTTTACAAGTCGTCAACGTATGAAGATATTATGCAGACGACGCTGCTGATAAAAGGAGAAAATGTGTTGCCTTTTCTAAAGCGCCATGCCTTGCTAATCCGGTTGTTGATTCTGCTGGCGGTCGTATTTTTACCGGAGTTGTGCGCGGCGGATTCAAGCAGTCCTGCCGGCACTGAAGCGCCGCCGATCTGGACGATTATACCGTTTGTAGCGATGTTGCTGACCATTGCCATCGCTCCGCTGGCCAATCCGCACGGCTGGGAAAAGCCGACCAACCAGACCCTGGCAGCGGCGTTGTGGAGTTTGCCGATTCTGGCCTATTTTCTCATGACGGATCCGGCGCAGTTGTTTCATACTTTTATTGAGTATGTCTCGTTTATCGTCTATGTGGGCGGATTATTTACCGTTTCCGGCGGCGTATTTATCAAGGCCGACTTAAAGGCTACGCCGTTAGTCAATACCGGTTTTTTGGCTATTGGCGCGGTGCTGGCCAATTTAGTGGGCACGCCCGGGGCCAGTATGCTTCTGATTCGTCCGTTGCTGAATACCAACGACGAGCGCAAGCATATCACCCATATTCCTATTTTTTTTATCTTCATTGTCAGCAATATCGGCGGTTGTTTGACGCCCATCGGCGATCCGCCCTTGTTCCTCGGTTTCTTGCGTGGCGTGCCTTTCTTTTGGACACTTGGCTTGTTGCCGGAGTGGCTGTTGGCTTTAGCGATTTTATTGACGGTCTTTTACATTTGGGATACGCTGGCTTATCGCCGGGAAACCAAAACCGATGTGCAATATGATGCGCAGCATACCATGCCGCTACAGATCATCGGCAAGCGCAACGGTCTGTTTCTGCTGGCCATTATTCTGGCGGTGTTGTCCACCAATAGTTTGATTCATTTCTTTGAAAGCACAAATTTTGGCGCACATGCCGATCTGATCGCCCATTTGACCCGTGATGCAATTATCCTCGGTCTGGCCATCGCCTCCTATCGTCTGACGCCGGCGGAAGCGCATGAGCGCAACGAATTCAGCTTTGGCCCGGTGCGGGAAGTGGCCATTCTCTTTGCCGGTATCTTCGTCACCATGATTCCGGCTTTGCTGATTTTACAAGCGCGTGGCAATGAATTGGGACTCACAGAGCCGTGGCAATTTTTTTGGGCCACCGGTTTTTTGTCTTCTTTTCTGGATAATGCCCCGACTTATCTGGCTTTTACCGCTGTTGCGCAGGGCGTGGTGACCGCTACCGATGGGTCGACATTCGGCAACCTGCATGAATTTATCCGGCATAGCCCGGAGTCGGCCCAGACCCTGCGCGCTATCAGTCTTGGCGCCGTATTCATGGGCGCGAACACTTACATCGGCAATGGTCCGAATTTTATGGTTAAAGCCATTGTCCAGTCGCGCGGTATCGCAATGCCGTCTTTTTTTGGTTATATGGGCTATGCAATCTGTATTTTGATTCCAACTTTTGCCATTATTAATCTTATATTTTTTGGGTTCTGAAAATTTCAAAACTGGCCACAAAATGACAAAGATGCATTGCCCGCGCTATGATTCTGCGAGACTTTGTGACTTTGTGACTTTGTGACTTTGTGGCGCATAAAAGGAGTTTGCGATGAAAAAGCGATGGATGGCTTTGGTGAGTCTGATGGTTCTGGCCGTTGCCGTGAGCGGGGCCGCCGAAAAAAAAGACCTCGAACTTTTGCAGGATAAAACAATCGAGATGCCCGCCGGGGGCAGATTTCATTTGGATACGGAAGTCGGCTCCGTGCGGATTAAAAAGAGCGCCGACAACAAAGTGATGGTAAAAGTCTGGGGGAATAAAAAAGCGGCGGAAAAGTTGACCTTTACTTTTGATCAAAAAGGCGACTCACTGTTGGTCAAAGCGGTCAAAAAAGATAGTAAAAGAGGATTTGATTTCAAACCAACGAATGTTGAATACGAGATTACTGTGCCGCAAATGGCTTTAGTCTGGATTGAGACCGGCGGCGGTGGCATTGAAGCGGCAGATCTTGCCGGAAAAATAATGTTGGAGACCAGCGGCGGTAGTATTGACATGAAACATTTAAAGGGACCAATCCAGGCCGGCACATCCGGCGGAAGTATTTCCTGCGCCGATTGTGAAGGCGATATTGATGTGGAAACTTCGGGTGGCAGCATTGAATTGGAAAGCAGGAACGGTGTGGTCAAGGCCAGCACATCCGGCGGCAGTATTGAGCTAACGTATTCCGGGCAAAATCAGGGGATTGATCTGGAAACATCGGCCGGCAGCATCGAACTCATATTGCCCACCGATATTAAAGCCGATCTGAATCTGGAAACCAGTGTCGGCAAAATTAACTGTGATTTTAAAATCACCGAGAAGGACAAAGTGACCAATGCCGTTTCATCCAGCCTGGAAGGTAAGATAAACGGCGGCGGTAAATTAATCCAATGCCAGACATCGGCAGGTGGGATTGAAATTTCAAAGCTGAAGATCTGAGACTCTATAAAATTACTCCCAAACATTTGCGCTGTGCGCGAAAATTATGAGGAAATGTAGTGCGATTTGCCTAAATCGTACCCCGCGCGAATAAGGCGATCCGCGCTACAATTGCGGTTTACCGCCTTATGAATTGAAGAACAATTGCGCATTTATAAAGCCGCTCTCATACGTTGGGGCGGCTTTTTTAGTCCTAAAAATTGCTTGTCTGTAATCTAACAAGCGCTTATTTTCTTTTGTGACCTGATAGGTTTCCGAAACCCGTCAGGTTTGTTCCAACATTCTCGTGCGCAACACAAGTGTTTGGGATGTAATTTTATAAACCCGCTGGGTTGCTTGGATCGAAAAATCCAGCTTCCAGCAAAACAAAGGAGAGTTCGATGAAAATCAAGTTCACTGTGTTAGTCTTATCCGCACTGCTGTTGCATGCCGGCGCAAATACTGTGTTTGCCGGTCAGGATAAAGACAAGAAAAAGGATCATGATAAAGCTGGAAATGCTGCCGAGCGAGCGTTGGATAATAAGCAAATTAACCAGGCAGTAAAAAGTCTGGAACGCGACCCAAAAGAGTTGGCCAAATTTGAAGGTCATTTAGCCGATTTTGACCAGGCCATCAAAGCTGACAAGCCGGACAAGGCTCGCGGCATCCATCAAGAGTTGGTGAAGGACATGACCCGTGAGGTGGATCAGGCCGACGCCAAAGCCAAACAAGCAAAGGCGGAAGTCACGCAAAGCGCCACCGAAGTTAAACGCGAGGGAAAAGACGTTATCCAGGACTTGCAACAGGGCGACGTGAAAAAGGCCGTCGGCGAAGTCACAGATGTGCTCAAGGATGCGGTGGATAAGAAGGATGACAAGCACGATTTGCAAAAAGCTTCCGGTCGCGCTGAACGGATGAATACTATTTTGGAGAAGAGCCGCGCTGTCAAACTCTCGTTTAAGCCGGAAGATAAGGCGACCATGGACGCGCATCGGGCCGATCTGACTGAATTTGCCCGCCTGATGCAGATGGACATCGCCGCGACTAAGGCCGAGCTGAACGAAGACCGCCAGGAGCGCAAAGAAGACCGTCAAGAGACCCGTAAAGATAAGCGTGATAATTAGTTAATACCAAATAGCGTAACTTCTCAATAACTGTTGGTTAACCTTGCGAAGGTTCCCGCCTGTAAGTTTGTGAAAGCCCTGAAGATATTAGCATCCGCCGCAAGTTTAACCTTCGCAAGGTTTGGTTTTACCAATACTTTTTGAGCAATTACCAAATAGAAAATAGCGCATCTCATTACCAAGCACATTGTTGCAGGATTCTTAGGGTTTTTCCGCCGTGTATAATGATCCTCAAAAAAAATAAAAAGATGTGCGAAATATTTTTAACCAACTATACAAAATTTCGTCTGCTATACACTTGTTGGTTATAATCTGAATTTGATACACCTTTCCAAGCGACAAACTTTCCATTTGTGACCGCTGTCATTCGGCAAGAATCTTTTTCCAAATGGCGTTACTTTCAGAATGACCGTATGGCAAATTTGTTATTTGGTTCGGAGTACGCGCGCTCATCAACCTTGGTATGGATACTTATGGAAGCTGAAAATATTTTGTTTACAATTTCAAAAACGTTGCTCGCCTCTTTAGAGTTGGAGCACACCCTGCCGCAAACAGCTAATTATGTCATCGATCATCTGAAAAATGTCGAAGGCTGTTTGATTTATTGCTTTTCCACCAGCAAAGGCCAATTGGATTTAAGCGCTGTCGCCGGTGGAGCCGTACTTGATCAAATCGACGACTTATCGACGAACTTTTTTTTGGATGAAACCCATTCAATCCATTTTTCCACTCTGGAAAATTACGAATTGGCGATGATTCGGTTGTTGGGCGCGGGTTTTTCGGTTGGCGTCGCTTGTTTTATCGGTCGAGAGCTAAAAAAAGACCAAAAGCTTTTGCAGCAGATTTCCGATGCAATTGCTAACGCAGTCCATAACGGCATTAGCTATCGTAATCTAATTACAGAACGTAACTTATACGATCAATTCACGCGGGAAACCCGTGAGCTTTATCAATTGACCAAATCACTTTCCACAGCTTTTGAACCTACCGACGTCATTACCCAACTGTTAAACGGGGTGGCGGACATTTTCAAAGCGCAGGCACACGGTCTTTTGTTGGCAAAAGATCGCCTGGGAAAATTATATCTGAATTTTAACACCCATTTTGACCTGGCTTCGCTCAATGTCCTCAAAAAGAAAGTCGGGCGCACCTGGCAGGTTCTACACGAAAGTCCGGTTGATGAGATCGAATACCACATCATCAACATTCCCAGCATCAATATGAACACCAAAGGCTTACAAATCCGCGACGAGACGCAAGTCCATTCCTGGATTTCCGCCCCGCTCCTCTCCGGTGATCAGACTTTTGGGCTATTATGCGCGGCCAGTTCAAAAGAAGGGTTGTTTCGCGATTATCACCTGGAAATGATTTACATCGTAGCCGGTCTGGCAGCGAAAGTGATCGAAAACGCTCAACTCAATGAACAGCTTAAAACATTGGCGACCATTGACGGGCTTACCGGCGTGTATAATCACCGTACTTTTCAGGAAAGGCTGGAAGACCTTTTTTCCGTTGCCCGCCGTTATAAAACGCCGCTTTCCCTGTTATTGATGGATATTGACTATTTCAAAAAATTTAACGACACTTATGGACATCAAATAGGTGACGAAGTGCTTAAACGGGTTGCCAAAACCATCCAAAACACGATGCGCGATGTGGATGTGGTTTGCCGTTATGGCGGCGAAGAATTTGTGGTGATTTTACCGCAGACTACCGCCCGTGATGGCTACAAAGCGGCGGAACGACTGCGACGCGAAATGGAAAGTAAGCCGTTCATTTTGAACAATCAGGAGTTGCGCATTACCATTAGTCTGGGAGTTAGTAATTTTCCGGAAGGCGATCAGATAAATCGTGAAGATTTGATTTCGCAAGCTGATGCCATGCTTTATAAAGCCAAACGCGCCGGCCGCAACAAATCCGTTTTGTGGGGCAGTGAGGAAAGCGGCGCCATTGAATAAACAGTTGCTTCCATGATGCGGTATAAAAACATAAAATTTCGTTTTTACCACGCATAAATCCGTATATATTACAGGTGGACTTTGTCAAAATTGACGATGTCCGCCTTTTTTGTTCTGGGGTTAAAAACCGATTATTTTTCGCCAAAACGCCGCGTGATTACACATTCCGGGTTCATGGGATAAGATGGTGAAACCTTGCGAAGGCTTAAATTGAAATCCGTATGTTTTGTGCACTGAAGCCTTCGCAAGGTTGAGTTTCTACAAACTTGTTCAATGAGCCACATTCCGAATGAGGAGAAGCTAATGATTATTGAGCCTATTGTCGTAACCCCAATCGCCGCAAACTGTTACATTGTAGCCTGCTCGGATACAAAGGACGCGATGGTCATCGACCCCGGTGGCGATATTGACCTGATTTTGGCCCGGATAACAAACCTGGGTGTACAGGTCAAACTTATTGTCGGCACTCACGCTCATATTGACCATGTTGCCGGGGTGTATGCGCTTAAGCAATTCATTAACGTCCCATTCTTACTGCATCCGGCGGAAGAAATGCTGCTTAAAATGCTGCCGGCTCAGGGCGTAATGTTTGGCATTCCGGTCAGCGGCATTCCGACCATACAGCGCTATCTGCACGAAGGGGATACGGTCGAAGTAGGTCGCTTAGTCTTTGGCATCCTGGAGACACCGGGGCATTCACCCGGTGGAATTTGTCTGAAATCAACGACAGAACCGGTAATTTTTGTCGGTGATGCCTTGTTTGAAGGTTCAATTGGTCGGACCGACCTGCCAGGCGGCGATTATGATACTTTGATTGCCGGCATTCAGGCCAAACTACTGAGTTTACCTGACGAGACCATTGTTTATTCCGGCCACGGCGCACCGACAACCATCGGCAACGAGCGTCAGTATAATCCATTTCTTCAATAATTTGCGCCGCCCATCAAATGCTCATCCTTATTGCCTGGCGAAATATATGGCGGCATCCCCTGCGCAGTCTGGTAGTCATCGGCGCGATAGCCTTTGGCTTGTGGGGTGGGATTTTGTCTGTTTCGATGATTTTTGGCATGATCGGCCAACGGTTAGAGAGCGCGCTGGAAACACGCGTGTCCCACCTGCAACTCCAGCACCCTGCGTTTAGTGAAAACAAAGAATTGCATGACGTTCTCCCGGATGGTCCCGCCATTTTAACCCAATTGCAACAGCGTTCGGACCTGGCCGCAAGCGGGCGGCTTATTGCTACGGGTATGATCTCTTCGCCAGTTACCGGCGCCGGGGTGCAAATCAGCGGAATAAATCCGGCGGATGAGCGCAGCGTCACCCGCATCGCCAACAAATTGCAAGCCGGCGACTATTTTGAAACTCCCGGCAAAAATACTATTCTCATCGGCCAAAAATTAGCCGAACGGCTTAAAGTCAAACTGCGCGGCAAAGTAGTGCTGACTTTGCAGGATATGAACGGTGACATTGCCGGCGGCGCTTTCCGTGTGGTCGGCATCTTCAAAACCTCCTCCACGCCTTTTGATGAAAGCAGCGTGTTTGTCCGGCAAGACGACCTGCGCCAAATTATTGGCATGCCGCATGAAATCCACGAGATAGCCGTCAGGCTGAATAATGACAGCGCTTTGCCGGAAATGCGCGCCGCTTTTAGTCGGGACTGGCCGGCGATCAGTGTGCGAACCTGGCAGCAAGCCGCCTCTGATTTGAACTGGCTGATGAGCATGGTTAATCAGACTTCGGTGATCGTGGTAAGTGTCAATTTATTAGCAATCTTATTCGGCGTAATCAATACGATGCTGATGGCCGTGCTGGAGCGAACCCATGAGCTGGGCATGTTGATGGCAGTCGGCATGAACAAGCGAAAGATTTTTATAATGATTGTGCTGGAGACCGTTTTTCTTTCCATTGCCGGCGCACTGATTGGCATGGGCAGCGGGGTTTTATCGGTCAACCGATTGAATCAAAGCGGGGTTGATTTGTCTTTTGCCGCAAAAGGGCTGGAAAGTCTTGGCTACAACAGCATTATTTATCCGCGCATTAGTGCAGATTTTTATCTGATTTTGACCGGACTTGTCATCATTATGGCACTAATCGCTTCAATCTATCCGGCGCGTAAGGCGCTTAAACTGAAGCCGGTGGAGGCGATTCGCGGGCTTTATTGACGCCACTGTTTCGCCGCTTGCCTGGTTGCTGTAGATCATCATAAACACAACCGTTTTTTGCAGCGACTCGATGTAGACCGGCTCGGTCAGGCCACGGCATTTGTCGCCCACAAAGGCGGCATTGGTCAAAAAATTGTAATAGTCAACAACCTTTAGAATACTGTCATGCCGGAATGCTTTTATCCGGCATCTTTTTTGCCTTTAAGAAGATTCCGACCAAAAACACGCCGGAATGACATCACGGAAAAGTGTTCTAAAAAACAGAACTTGGAATGTTATTTCCCAAACGTATATTGGTTGTGTGACCCCAAAGGGGTCTGATGTTTATAGCAAATCGTCTCAAAATTCAATTGAAGCCGAACCGCGTAGCGGTTCAATGTCTTTTTTGTGACAAGCAGACCACCGCTACGCGGTGAGCTGATACTTTTGTAGGCGCTTCCGGCTATAAACAGCCCACCGCTACGCGGTATGACTGAAATAACCTACCAAGTCCTATAAAAAACGCTGTTTTGACAGGTGTCAATCGAGGCAAAACGGCGTTTTGCTTTATTTGCCTTCCACAATCTTGATTTCCTCATCCGTTAGAGCGTAGAGCTGATAGACCAATTGATCTATCTTTGTGTCGGTGAGGGCAATTTGACGTTGCAGCAGAGTTTTGTCGCGCTCCGATTGGGCAGTGGACAGGTCTTTATGCAGTTGCAGCATGGTTTCCACTAATTTTACCATTTGATCATGCGCGGTTTTGTCTTCAGGATTGGTAAAATCTATCGTGCGGATGGGAAGAATATCCAAATCGGTTTTTTTTACTTGAGCAATTGACTTTTTATTTGTCAAAGATTTTGCTTGATAATAAAAAGTCATAACTTTTGAGTTTAAAATTCCTAAAACGTACTTGAAATCCAAATTTGATTTGTTGTCAAATAGGAAATAAAGTGATTGCTCGGGAAATGTTTTTGAATCATCGAAAGTAGCTATAATGGAACCGCCCGTTTTTCTAAGCAAAATTTTGGGAGATGCGCCTAATTTTGTTTTATCAGTTGTTCGTCCGGTGATATTTTCCTTTTTAAACTCAAACCATAGATTTCCAAAAAGCTGATATCGATTAATTGAACTTCCTTTGATTACCGAAATCTGATTCTCATTCATCTTTTCTACAAAAATTTGTGTTGATTTTCCTCCAAAACCAGAAGTAGTATCGAAAATATTTATCAACTTGTCAATTGTATTCAAACTATTGATTTTATCAATAAGTTTTTTAGATAGAGCATTCTCAAAATACTCAAATTTGTAGGTGGGATGAGAAAGAAATTCCTTTTGATCTATTTTTGATTCCGAATTTCCATATTCCGAAATGTCAATCTCGTTTTGATGGAAATGGCCTATACGTTTAAATATAAAAATTAAGGTATCAGCGGTGATACCGGGAAATGGCGCTTTGTATAGCAACTTTTTAATTTCCGTTTCAATTAATATTCTTTTTCTTAAATTAATAAACTGATCATTAAATCCAAGTCGATCAGGAACAATAAAACCAAAAAGACCGCCGGCATTTTTTGAAAGATTGAGTCCTTGAAAAACAAAATATTCATATATGTTAGGCATATATGTATTAGC
>CAYOLL010000058.1:0-34033 GCA_964404765.1 uncultured Gemmatimonadota bacterium
TTAAGCAGCGTCAACGGGAAAAAAACACATAGCGTTTGCGAGGAATCTTCATAATCAATCTGCGGCAGTTCGGGTAGATTTTTAGCGCGGCTTGCGGCGTCAATTCGGCGCTGATGATCGACGCCACGCGCGTAATAATCAGGCGAGACTAGCTCCGCCCGGTTAAATAGGGAAAAAAGGAGCGCGCCGCTAAATATCAGCATAAAAGCGACAAAAAAACCGACCAGAATTTTTAAGCTGATCGGCTTTGAAACATGATTATCATTGTTAATCGGCATATTGAAGTTTTCGGCAATGGCTATTTGGCGGGGCCTAAAAATTTTGTTTTGAGTTCTTCGATCAGCCGGTCATCGGAATAAACGCCGATCTTAATCCGCATACTTGGTTTCGTAATTTGGTCGCGGGGAATTTCGATAAACAGTGAGCCTTCGGCCATACCGTCCGGATGCACGGCAATCGTCTGACCAATCACATTTATTTGGCCGGACGGCTCGAGCAGGCGCATTTCAATCGGCAGTTCCCGGAAGGTTTTATTGGCGATTTTGAAATTATACAGGTTAGTGATTAAACCGGGCGTTGTTTCCTGGAAAAGTTGACCCGGTGTGCGCAGCAAGGATGTTTCCACATCGGTTCGGCTAAAAATAAGATAGCCGGCAAAGCCAATCAGCAGTAGCAAAACTACCGAATAACCGATCATGCGCGGGGTTATTTTATGTCGTTCGCCTTTGGAGATCGCGTCGTAAGAGTCATACCGAATCAGGCCGCGTGGAAATTCGACTTTATCCATAATGCCGTCGCAGGCATCAATGCAGGCGGTACAGTTGACACATTCCATTTGGGTGCCGTTCCGGATATCGATGCCGGTCGGACAGACGGCTACGCATAGACCACAGTTGATACAGTCGCCGTGCTGCCGGTTGGATTTGTCGCGGCCGGCTAATTTGCCGCGTGGTTCGCCACGTTTGAAGTCATAATGAACGACAATGGTGTTGCTGTCTAATAGGGCAGATTGCAATCGGCCATAAGGGCAGACCAAAACGCAGGCTTGCTCGCGGAAAAAGGCAAAGACACCGTAAAAAAGCAGGCTGAAAAAAAACATGGCGCTTAATCCGCCAATATGCTTTAACGGGGAATCGGTCACGATGTGGCCCAGCTCCTCAGCCCCGATAATATAGGCCAGAAAGGTGTTGCCGATCAAAAAAGAGATGGCGAAAAAAATCAATTGCTTCAGGCTTTTCTTTAATATTTTTTCGCTGGTCCAGGGCTCTTTATCCAGTCTGCGCTGACTGCTGGCATCGCCTTCTAACCAGTATTCAATCTTGCGAAAAACCATTTCCATAAAAATAGTTTGCGGGCAGATCCAGCCGCAAAATAAGCGACCAAAAATGACCGTAAAAAAGATGATAAAAACAATGCCCGCTAAACAGGCAAAGGCAAAAATATCGAAATCCTGTGGCCAAAAGGGTTGGCCAAAGATAATAAATTTACGGTGAACTATATCGAAAAGCAACAAAGGCTGTCCGCCAATTTTGACAAACGGCGCACCAAATAAAAATGCCAGCAAAAAAAAACTTAAAATCGTACGTGCATTATAAAATCGGCCAACCGGTTTTTTGGGATAGATCCAGACGCGCTCACCTTTGGCATCCACTGTCGAAATCGAATCGCGATAATTTTCAGGTGTGCGCGGGTCTTCAGTCGGCGCTTCTTTAATCGAACTCATAACAAACCCCATGTTGAATTAATTTGTAGGCAACCCATCAAGCTTTGACCTTGCTCTGCCACTTGCCGCCTTCTCTGGCAAAGCCTTCCACGTTGATCACCACGCCGGATGTACCGGGAATTCGCTTGATTTCAGTCTCGAGCCGGCTGATGAATGCAAGCTGATCTTCGTGTGCCTGTCCGCTCGTCTGCCCACCTTGCGCGGTCTGCGCCGGCTTTGCGCCTTGAAGGGTTTGCAGGCGTCCCCGCAGATAAACGACCCGGTTGGTCGTGCCATAATCCAGCTTTGTCATGTCCACCCAGTTTCGGGCCAGAATGCGCCGTACTTGCTCGGTAATTTGGAAATCCTGTGGTTGCATGTTCAGGCCTCCATTTCCAGCAGATATTGCTGCGCCTGATCCTGATACGCGCCCAGGGCGTCGGTAGCCAGGTATAATTGCCACTTCTCTTTAGCCGCTTTAAAATCTTTATGATGATAAAGCGTCAGTCCCCATTCATAAAGCACGGACGGGTAGCTTGTATCAAGCTGATAGGCTTGCCGACAGACATCCGCCGCATCGGCAAATTGTCCAAGCTGACGATAAATATGGTTCATTTGCAGATAAATATCGGCAGAGACGACTCCGGCGGCGATTATTTGCTTATAAATTTGCAGTGATCTCTCCAGTTGGCCGATCTGAAGCAAGCTGAACGCCAGACCCAATTGTGGAGACATGTAGTCGGTATTTAACGTGATCGCCGCTTCAAATTGGGCAATGGCGGCAGCATGGTCTGCGGCATCCGAACAAAGCAAACCTAATTTGTAGCGCAAATCCGGAAAGCGCGGAAAACTGTCAACTAAATTTTGATAAATCCGCTGGGCAGCTTCCAGGTTCCCTTGCATGGCTTCTTCCGTGGCCAGCAGGGTGTTGGCCAGTACGTTGCGCGGATTGAATTGGGTTGCCTGCCAAAAAGCAGCCACGGCCTGGGCGTACTCGCCTTTAAACTCGTGCATTTGACCCAGCCAGGTGTGGTAAGCGGACAAATTCAAGTCGATCCACAGCGCCCGTTCAAAATAACGGCGCGCCTGATCAAACATTTCCCGCATAAAATAGAATTGACCAATATCCTGGCAGATGCCGGCAAGACTCCGGTTCAATTCCAGATGGTTTAAATATGGCTCAACCGTATATTTATTCATCTGCTCCGGCGTCAGACCATACTCACGCAGATAATTAGGCAGCGTCGGGCAAATCTCAATGGCCATAGCCAGGTCTTGCCGCGCCGGGTCAATCTCGCCCAGATACCAGCAGGCCAGAGCGCGATACAGCGGCCAGAGCGCATTCAACGGGTCAGACTGAATTGCAAGCGACAGCTTTTCGTGAGCGGACTCAAAAAGATGCAGTTTTAAGTGAACTGCTCCCAAAGGACCCATCCATAAAAAGTCATTTTCAAAACTGCGCGGAGCTGTGGTCAAAAACGTCGTAACGGCTTGAACGGGCTGACCAAGATTGATCAAAGCCAGCGCTTTGTTGATATATGGCTTTTTATAATTCGGGTTGATCGTAATCGCTTTTTCAAAATAGGGCACTGCTTTTTCATGCCGAGCGCGAAAAGCATAGACCTCACCTAAACGGTTTTGCTTATCGGGCCAATTGGGATGGGCGACGATTTCATCAAGCAGGCTCTGCTCAATTAGATTGAGAACCTCGGACTCCGAGAGCATAATTACTTTCCTTACGAATTTTGGGTTGCAAATGTGAGATTTATACGTTAAGGACTATTTTAAGCAGAAAAAAACGCTTAACCTGGAAATTTATCCCTCGCCACCAATCAGGTTGTCATGTTTAGTGATTCTTCGAACCTTCGTGCATTGTAGCTGATGAATAAATAATTAGGACGGATTATTTATCCGCGTTAACTTGAATCGCGGAAAAACATCCGTGTTACAATCCGGTTTACGCCCCTACTATAGCCTCGATAATATTATAAATAATCACGGGATTCGCTTTATTTTTCAGAGATGCTTCCCCGATACGCCGGCAGGTAAAATAGGAGTTGATATACGTTTGAAAACTTTCATCAATGATGATTTGACCGGCTTCCGCCGTAGCTTGATATCGCGAGGCTGTATTAACGGTATCGCCTATAACGGTATGATCCAGGCGGCGTAATGACTCAGAGCCGATATTCCCGGAAATCATCACGCCGGCGTTAATACCTATCGACACATTGATGCCGGCGGCATGATCGGGCACATTTTGTCCGGTGATGGTGTCGCGAATAATGACCGCAGCCCGAGCGGCATTGCGGCGATGATCGCCCTCTTTAAAAACAGCCAGTACCGCATCGCCGATAAACTTATCCACATACCCGCCGTTTTCCAGGATTTTCTTCACAAAAATATCAAAACAATGGTTCAGCATTTGAACGACTTGATGCGGCGGCAGCTTCTCACTCAGCGCCGTAAAACCGCAGATGTCAATAAAGGCCACGCTGCCCTCGATCATCTCCGTAGACATCAGGTTTGTTTCAAACTCCTTACGGGTCATAAAGTTAAGGACATTTTCGTCTACATACATCCGCAAGATATTGTTTTCCTGAATAGAGCGGATGGTATTTTTAAGCTGCGTGACATACTTTAGCGTTTTATGGATGGTGATTTCCAAATCTTCAAAGTTAATCGGCTTGGTAATAAAATCAAAAGCGCCGCGATTCATTGCCGTCCGAATATTTTCCATATCACCATAGGCCGAAACAATGATGGCTTTAATAATCGGGTTGACTTCGTGCAGGCGCACCAGCAGCGTCAAACCATCCATCTGCGGCATGTTGATGTCCGTTACCACTAAATCAATCTCCGGATGCTGATCCAATTTTGTTAGCGCTTCAAGCCCGTTTTGGGCAAAATAAAGCTCAAAAACCTGCTCCCGAATTTGCCGGCGAAATTTTTGCCGAATTAACATTTCCAGGTCGGATTCATCATCAACAATAAGTATTTTTGCAGGCATAGTAGGCTTTCCAATTCCATCGAACCCATTGGAACGGTTTATCAACCGTAGGCAGCACAACTCGAGTCAAGAATCACAACGCCTCGTCATCATGCCGGGCTGTTTTTTTTATCCGGGAAACTTCCAGCATAAACGTATCCAGCGAAGCCGCAATCGCAGCATGATTAAACAACTCTTTTAGAATAAGCGGGTCATCGGTCTTCTTGATAAACGCTTTCAACGTTTCCGGAACGTGCTTAAAGCGTAGAATCAAAATGTCGAGAACATTGGCTTGCAAGGTGACAACCGTGCCGATTTCAATACCCTCTTGCCGGCCTTCCTGCCGGCCTTCCTGCCGGCCTTTGAGCAGTCCCTCTTTGATCCATGGATTCATCATCGTTGGCATAAGTTCATTCCCTCCTACATCCGAAAGTGCATCGGTTATAATTTGAACAAATTCTTCTTTTTGCCCTTCTTCCAAAGAAACGGCGACATAACGCAGCAGCGTCTCCAGAAAGTCAATATCTTGTCGTTGGCCGATCCGGTCATGCATCATTTGCAGTGCTGCCGGCAGCCATGTTTGCCAATCCTGTTTGAAAATATGCTTGAACGCGACCAGGGCATTGCGCAACAGAACCCGACCTGGCAATTGATCGTCGCCAACGACATTGAGATCGCACAGCAGATATTCAAAATCAGGCACATAGAGTGCGGTCGACGGCGAAACGGCGATCAACTCGTGAAAGTTGCGCTTCGTTTTCCAGGGCCGCCGGCCGTGATAAAAAACAAGCGGCAGAATTACCGGAAGCTTACCGCGATGCGTTATTTTCAAACAGCCTTCCCAAATCCGGACCATGTAGCGCAGAAGATGAAACGGGGTCAGCCGTTCGCCGTAACTCTTATGCTCGAACAATACGTAAATAAAGGCTGTCGCCCGGTCTTTCAGCCGAATCCGATAGAGCATGTCCGAGTGATGCGCCCGCAACTCGTTATCCACAAATGAGTCTTTTTCAATCTCCAGCGCTTCCAAATCCAGCAGGGCCACAATTTCCGGCGGCAAATAGCCGGCCAAAAAATCCCGCGCTTCTGCCGGTCGCGAAAAAACATCTTTAAAAAACTGATCATGCGGATTGTTAATGTCCGTCATTCTTTGTCAGCCGGCTTATCGGATACCGCCGGGATTATACCGGCTAACTGTCGAAATTCTTCAAACTCCTGATTAAAATAGGCGGCGATTTTTTCCGGATCCGGACACAGACCCGCGTCAGCGGCAATACCCAGCATAACGGTGCCGGCATAGCTGAAGATGCTAATGCCCAATCCGGCCTTGCCTGATTGCGGCACCCAAAACATCATGTTTTTGATCGTCTTGCCGCCTAAGGAAATCGGCTCGCGCGGACCGGGCACGTTGGTCATCACCGCCGTTATTTTTGCGCCAAATATCCCGACAAAAAACTCTTGAATATCTTTGCTTGTCCAACCAATGGCGCTTAGCACACCAAAGGCCACAACCGCTTCAGCCGAGCCTTTAATCTCGGCCATGCGCCGCTTTAGCTCGCGCAGACGTTCCAGCGGATCGCCAAAGTTGATCGGCAACTCCAGAAAAACCAGCCCGAACTTGTTACCCAATTCAATCGGCCCTTCCAATGAGCGCAGATTGACCGGTACGGCGGCGCGGATCACCAATTCGTCCACTGTATCGCCGCGATCGGCCATATAATCCCGCAAAGCGCCGGACATGATGGTCAGCAAAATATCGTTGACCGTGCCGTCAAATTTTTTGCCGATAGCCTTGATATCGGCCAGGGGAATCGGCGCGGACCAGACGCCTTTTTTAATCGGCCCTAATTTGCCTTTAAAGACGGTTTGGGGATCGGGCGTTTTTGTCAACAATTGGCCTAAGACCGTGGCGCTGTCGGCGCCGAATTTAGCCGCTTCCACCAGCCGTTCCGGGTTTCTAATCGTCTCGACGGTTTCGTTAAACAATGTTTCGCCAAAATTAAGTGCAGTTTCGGTGGCATCAAAAGCGCTATCCAGGAATGTCGAGATCGGGCTGCTGCGTTTTTTCTTTTTTGGACGCTCCAAGTCGCGGGTTTCGGTCTGCGCGCTGTCATCAGTCATGGCCAGCATGACCCGCACCATCGCAATACCATCGGCAATGCAATGATGCATTCGCGCGGCGACAACGGACCCGCCGGACACATTTTCGATCAAATGAAACTGCCACGGCGGTTTGGAGAAGTCCAGCGGCGTACTCATCAGATTGCTGACCACTTCTTCCAGCGCTTGTTTATCGCCGGGCGCAGGCAGGGCAATTCGCTGCAAATGGGCGCGGATGTCGAAATTCGGGTCAATTTCCCACTCCGGATTTACTAACGGAATGCCGGACTCGACTACACGCATCCGAAAGCGTTTGAAGCGTAAAAAGCGTTCTTCGATGATTTTCTGCAGCATATCGAATTCCAGCGGTTCATCAAAAATCATCAGGCCGGTAATCATCATTAAATTTGTAGGGTCTTCCATCCGCAGCCAGGCGGTGTCCACGTTGGACATGGTGATGCGTTCCGATGACATGAAAAATCTCCTTATCAAACTGAGCATTGTTTATATTCCTAAAGATATACAGCATGAATTAGGGTTGACAGACGTGATATAGCATACTAAATTCCCTGTTAGTCGTCAATGGCTAACTTGTGTTTCAGCCAAAATCATCTTCAACCCCTCATTTTCCCAAATACGACACCTATTTAATCCCGGCAGGCAACTATGAATGCCAATATAGAACGGGCTCGCCTTTTAATAGAGCAGCGCCGTTATGATATGGCTCTGGAATCACTCCATTTGGCAATTGGCGAAAATCCGGAAAATCCGGATGCGCACGTTCTGACAGCTCTGGCGCTGACAGAGTTAAAGCGTCTGCCGGAAGCCTTGCGCGAAGCAAAAACCGCTATTGGGCTTGCTCCGGAAGCAGATTTTTGCCATTACGTCCTGGCCCTGGTTTATAATCGGATGAATCAGGATAAAAAAGCCGAGGCGGCGATTCAACAGGCAATTCTATTGGACCCGCACGACGCCGATTATCATGGGCTGCTTAGCGCGATTTATCATGACCGTGCCGAATGGAAGAAGGCATTGGCCACCGCCGAAGTCGGGCTGCAAATTGACCCGGAGCATATCCAGTGCACCAATTTGCGCGCCATGGCCATGGTCAAATTGGGGCAAAAAGAACAAGCCGGACAAACTATTGACGCCGCGCTAACGCTGGACCCGCTTAATCCGATCACCCATGCCAATCAAGGCTGGACCTGGCTGCAACGTAACGAGCCGGAAAAAGCGCTGATCCATTTTCAGGAAGCGCTGCGGCTTAGTCCGAATCTGGAATGGGCCCGAGAAGGCGTTGTAGAGGCGCTTAAAGCTCGCCATTTTATTTATCGGATGATGCTCAAATATTTTTTTTGGATGTCTAAGTTTGGCGGTCGCGCACAGTGGGGGCTTATTATCGGTTTCATGTTATTTGGGCGATTGCTGGGACCGTTCAAAGTTGTATACATGCTGTTTGTGATGATGACCTGGTCGGCCGGTACCCTTTTTAACCTGCTGCTGCGTGTAGATCGTGTTGGGCGACTGGCATTGTCCGAAGATCAGCTGCGTGGTTCAAATTTAGTAGGCTTAGCCCTGCTGACGGGTCTTGTCTCATTCCTGACGGGTCTTTTTTTGGATATTACCCCGTTGCTTGTTGGCGGCATCGGGTTCGCTGCGCTGATCGTACCGTTTTCCGGCGTTTTTCAATGTGCGCCGGGGAAATATCGCATTTTTTTGGCGGTCTATGCCGGCGCATTAACGACGTTTTTGATTTTGGCAATTAGTCTGGCGCTAAGCGGTTTTTCCGATCAAGCTTATCAGTTTGGTTTGCTATTCCTATTTGGCTGGGCCGGCTATACCTGGATTGGTAACATTGCGGTATCTAACAGCCGATAATCTATTCGTCGCCTTCCGTTTTTAGCGGCAGCCAAACCCGGAATGTCGTTTTGCCGGGCGCACTTTCCACATCAATCCGACCCTGGTGTTTTTTTATAATTCGTCGCACAATATCCAGCCCCAGGCCGCTGCCTTCGCCAGCCGGCTTAGTCGTAAAAAACGGCTCAAAAATGCGCTCCCGAATTTCCGGCGGAATGCCCGGACCGGAATCGGTAATAGCGACCTCCGCAAAGTTACCCTCACACTTGACCTCAATATTGATATGGCCACGGGTATTCATGGCTTGCAGCGCATTATGAATAATATTTGTCCAGACTTGATTCAGTTCGTCGGGATGACACCAGATGCGTGGCTTATCATGGTAATTTTTAGTGACTTCCACACCGTGCTTAAACTTGTTATAGTAAAGGGTTAGCACCGTTTCGACCGTATCGGTTACCAGAACATGCTGCTTTTTGTCGGAGGGATCGTGATGCACGTACGTTTTAAGCGCAAAAACCACCTTGGCCGCCCGATCCACCGCTATTTTGATATTGAGACTGTTGCGTTGCTGACTAATCAAATTATAAGCCGCTTGTAAAATATCGTCAATATTTTCTGCGCCGATTAAGGGTAAAAACGGCGTCACGTCATCATGAATACCAATCTCTACCAGCATTTCGGCAATGCGGTCTGCCTTTTGGACATGCTTCTCTTCCAGTTGTCGCGTCAGCACCCGTCGTAACAGCCGTTCCTCCCGCGAAGTCATGTGGCCGCTATTTGCCAACCCTTTATCCAGCATGACAAAAAAGTCCGTATACTGTTGTGGCGTCAGATGATGCAGCAGCGCCGGCAAATTGCGCAAAGTATAATTCAATGCGGCGTTAATATTGTCGTTAGAAGCCCGGATTGCGCCCAGAGGCGAGTTGACTTCATGAGCGACGCCGGCTACCAAATTGCCCAACGCCGCCATTTTTTCCGATTGAACTAATTGAGCCTGAGCCTCTTTTAGTTCTTTAAGCAGATTTTTTTGGACGGCAATTTCGCGTGTCCGCTGCAGCACCCGGCGCTCCAATTGTGCGCTAAAGCCGATTCGTTCCAGCGTCATGCCCAGCGAGACGGCCAGTGTATTAATATAGTTTTGGTCTTCCACCGTCAAAATCGGTAAGGCGACGGCGCTCATTTGAATCATTGCAAAGACTTGTTTGTTAGAGCAGATAGGAACAATCAGGGTGTTATTTAACAACGAGCATTTCTCTGCGGATATTGTACTACTGACATTGCCAAAAGGTGACGGATCATAAAAATAATCCACTTGACCCAGATTGGTCGAATACTGTCCGGCCTTGTTTGCCTTTTCTTTAGGCAGCCGCATGTGGATATATTTTTCTTCATTGTCGGCTTTCTCGATTTGATAACTTACCTGGACATCCGGTTGTTGCGTAAACCGCACTTCCTGCAAAATAACATTAACCAGGCTGACAATAGCCGGCAGCTTTTCCTTAAAAGTAGCCAACTTCAATGTTTCGGCTAACAGTGTTTCATGGCGATGCTTCGCCAGATTCAGTTGGTGATTTTTAAACTCGATCTCTTTAGCGTGCGCTTGCTGCGTTTTATGGCTTTCTACAAAGCGATCGGCAAACTGATTAATGATCAGGGTCAGGATGCCGATTTCATCATTCCGGGATTGACGAATTTGATACCGGCTGAGGTTGACAATATCGGCATTCTCAACCGCATCGGCCATGGCCTGAACCGACTTTGTCGTTTGCGCTAACGGATTAATAAAACTGCGCCGAATTAAAAAGTACGCGCCGCCGACAATCAAAATAATTGTAAAAGCCAGATAGAGCGTTTGCAGCCGGATAATGTCGGAAGTCGCGGCCAAAGATTCCGAATACGGTTTGACAACAACCAATTTCCAGTATGAACCGGGGATGGAGAACAAAAAAACCGTACATTTTTCCTTCAGAATAAAATCATCTTCAATATTAAATTTACGATAGAGATAGGTAGTAGCATGGCGAAGATCCAGGGGATCGTTCATAATTGCCGCGATTAAATCGGCTTCCGCGGCATCGACTTGATAACTGTCGGCATCTATCCGGGCGCTGACATTTGCATCAAATTGAGAGTTTCGGTGTGCCTTCGCCAATAGGTCAAGATTCATAGCGATAACCGCTTCGTCTATCGGACGGAAAAGCGGCTCCCGACGAGCCAGATCGGCTGATTGCAAAAAATCCACCACAGGCTTGCCGGCACTATCGGGCGGCATTTTTTTAACAATTTCGTGATTCGGAAAAGCAATAAACTTATTATTGCGGTCCAGAATAAAGAGGTAGCCGCCCACCGTCTGCTGCCATACTCGCGTCAGCGCTTCCAGACCTTCTAACTTCAAGTCAATCGTGGCGGCCCCAAAAAAGTTTCCGACGGAATCGCGTGTGGCGACCGTAACGGTTACCATCGGCTGGTAAGAGTACGGGTCCAGATATGACCGGCTCCAAAAACCACGTCCTTCCGCAAGATGGCGGGCCGGCGCATACCACTCTTCATGCAGATAACCGGGACCCGGTTGATTATAGTCGTCATAATAAGCTAAAACATTGCTGCTATCACGGCCCCAGAAAAAGCTGCGTCGTTCACTCTTGGCATCATAAGTATAAGGTTCCGGCCAAAATCCGCCTCCGGCAACTCCCGGATCGTTTTGAAAGGAAATAATTTCCGGCAGCACTTGCTTGGCCATTGCCTCAGATTTTGGTAAGTTCTTGGCAGCAGCGCCGAGGGCGCGCGCCAGCGTTTCAATCTGATGTGAACGAATATGCAGTTGAGCTACGACATAGTTTCCATGCTGCTCGGTGTTATTGGCCGATTCCGTCAAAACCAGGGCGCGGCCTTTGGTATTCATCACTAAAAAAATACCGCTAACCAGGCCAAGCCCGATGAGCGTGGAGACCAGGATGCCTTTAAATCCAAGGCTTTCGTACCAGGCAATGCGCGGGTTATCCATTAAACTTCACTTTCGGCTCATACAACAAGCATGTGACAGCTATCATGCCAGATGCTTCTATTGGCATACAGGCTCTTGTCGCAACTGGATTCCAGCTAAAAATATTTGGGAATGACCGGTCGGATTTCACAAACTTGCATAAAATGCTTCGTTTTCAGATTAAACATGACTTGCAGAGGTTAAGAGCAAATTATAAATGATTTTTGAGCGGGTATCAAGTGAATAAAGTCGGTTTTATTATCTGTAAATGCTTTTATCCAACAAAACAGAGATAGCTACGACCGCTAAAGATCATCCCCGCCGCGTTCGGTAACAAATTAGCCGCCAACTTGCAATCAAAATTAGCGCTGCCAGTTCGCGCAGAACCAAAGCGGCTTCGATTTCGTACAGCGCCGCTTTTTTTTGATTGCAAAATAATATAAATTATTGTATTGACGGTAGACTTCATCTCTGTTATTATTTATTTTTGTAAATCTTACTCCATACGCTTTAGCCTGAAAAATTTATCTCTCGCTATCAAAGCATGAAAACACAAAGTTTTACGAAATTTTTGATTCATTACCGATAAGGATTTAATGCATCTTGCCTATGCCTAATGCTATGCGTGTTTTGCTGATTGAAAACAGCGAAGAAGATACCAATAATATCCTTTTTTATCTTCGTAAACACTTTGGGGAGATCGTTTACAAAAGGATAGTCCATGCGGATGCTATGCAGCAGGCCCTCATAGCCGAGATATGGGATATTATTATCTCCGATTTTTCCTTGCCCGAATTTACCGCCCACAACATCATAGCTGTTTTAAAAGAAAGCAATCTCGATATCCCACTTGTTTTTGTCGCCGGCAATATTGGTGAAGAAACCGCTGTGGAATTGGTTAAGGCCGGCGCCAGCGATTATATCGCAAAAGACCACCTGAACCGTTTAGTTCCCACCGTGCAGCGGGAAATGAATGCCGCCAGTTCACGCCTGGTACAAAAGCATGTTAATGAAAAAGTGCGTAAACTGTCGATGGCCGTGGAGCAAAGCCCAAATATTGTGCTAATCATGGATACTTTTGGGGTGATTGACTATGTCAATCCGACTTTTACCGAAATCAGCGGGTACAGTTTGGCTGAAATTAACAGTCAGAATATCAGCATCCTTAAGCCGGATCATCAATCCATGGATGAATACCTGACCTTTTGGGAAGAAATTATGCGCCGCGACGAGTGGCGCGGTGAAATAGAATGTCAGAAGAAAGACGGACAACTTTTTTTGGAATCTGCCGTTATTTGCCCGATTCAGGATGTCAACGATCAAATTACACATTACGTAAAAGTCGCCGAAGACATAACCGCCCGTAAACGTGCCGAAAGAATTCGCGTCGCCACCTATAAAATTTCCGAAGCGACAAACTCCGCCCAAAATCTAAATGAATTCTTTGAGTTAACCCACAAAATTATCGGCGAACTCATGCCAGCCGATAACTTCTACATCGTGCTTTATGATCGTAAACGCCGTTTGATTAACTATCCCTACTTTGTCGATCAGCGCGAAAAACTTAGCCCGGAAGAACGCACAACGCGGTTGGGCAGGGGTTTGACCGAGTATGTTTTGCGTACTGGCGAGTCTTTGTTGGCCACCGCGCAAGTTCGGGACGAGTTAATCGGAAAAGGCGAAGTTATTGCCCAGGGTCCGCCCGCTGTGGATTGGCTGGGCGTCCCGCTAAAAGTCAAAAATGAAACCATGGGCGTGCTGGTCGTGCAGAGTTATGTTTCCACCACTCGTTTTGGCGAAGAGGAGAAAAATATTCTCTTGTTTGTCTCAACCCAGCTAAGCCTGGCCATTGCCCGTAAAAAAAGCGAAGAGGCCCTGCGCGAAAGCGAAGAACGCTATGCATTAGTTGCTCAGGGCGTTAGTGACGGCCTGTGGGATTGGGATTTAAAGTCGGACCGTGTTTACTACTCGCCGCGCTGGAAAGCTATGATGGGGTTGCGGGATGACGATGAGTTTGAGACCATTGAAGATTGGTTTGATCGGGTTCACGAAGAGGATGCCGACAAATTAAAAAACAAAATTCAGTCCCATTTAACACGCGTCGAATCTCATTTCCAGTGCGAATACCGTGTTCGGCATGTCGATGGAACACTGCGCTGGATGCTCAGCCGGGGCGTGGCGGTTCGGAACAATAATGGCGAAGCCTACCGCATGGCCGGTTCCCAAACCGATATTACCGAGCGGAAACGCGCCGAGTCCCAATTGATTCATGATGCGTTTCACGACGCGCTTACAGGACTGCCAAACCGTAACTTATTCATGGATCGCGTGGGCACACTGATAATACGTACCCGCCGCACCGAAAGTTACGAATTTGGCGTTTTATTCATTGATATTGATAACTTCAAGAATATCAATGACAGCATGGGGCATACTACCGGCGACCATCTGCTGATTGAAGTCACCCGCCGGCTGCAGAAATGCCTGCGTCTGGGCGATACGGTTGCCCGAATGGGCGGCGATGAGTTCGGCATCATTGTTGATGACGCCAAAGAGCCGGATGAAGTGTTGCGCGTAGCGGATCGAATCCAAAACTCGCTTAAAATCCCATTTGATTTTGACGAAAAAGACGTTTACTTGACGGCCAGCATCGGCATAGCCTTAAGCGCGGCGGGCTATGAACGGCCCGAAGACTTGTTGCGTGATGTGGACACGGCCCTTTATCGGGCCAAGGCCGCCGGCCGCAATCGGCAAATCATCTTTGACGCGACCATGCACGAGCATGCCGTCAAAAGGCTGCAAACTGAAACCGATCTGCGCCGGGCCATTGAGCGGCACGAATTTCGGCTCTTTTTTCAGCCGATCATTGCCCTAAGTACGAGTAAAATTGTTGGCTTCGAGGCGCTGGTTCGGTGGCAGCACCCGCATCACGGCCTTGTTTCTCCTTTTAAATTCATTCAGGTCGCTGAAGAAACCGGCCTCATCATTCCCATCGGCATTCAAATCTTTGAAGCGGCGTGTAAACAAATCAAACAATGGCATTCCCGTTTTCAGTGTAACCCGCCCATTTCCATCAGTATTAATCTGTCAAGTCGCCAATTTCTGCAGCAGGATTTAGTCCAGCAAATTGATAAAATCCGGCACAGCTATGATCTGGAAGCCAAATACATTAAACTGGAAATTACGGAAAGCGCGGTCATGGAAAATGCCGCCGCCGTCTCAACCATGCTAAACGAGCTGCGTGATTTAAACTTTCAGCTTTGCATTGACGACTTTGGCACCGGCTATTCATCTTTGAGTTATCTGCACAGTTTCCCGATCCACACCCTGAAAATTGATCAATCCTTCGTATTTCGGGTAAACGAAAACGGCGAAAACGGCGAAATTATCCGCACGATTATCCTGTTAGCTCACAGCATGGGCATGGACGTGATTGCCGAGGGCGTGGAAACGCCCGCTCACGCCCGGCTGTTGCGCCAGCTGGGCTGCGAGTACGCCCAAGGCTATCTTTTTTCCCGCCCGGTGGACAGCGACAGCGCTACCGACCTGCTGGAGCGTCAGCAAAGCGGCCCACTGTTTCCGGAGTACGTCTGAGAATGCCTGCCGCATTAAATCCTAACCCAAAGAGCGCCAGCCAAAGAGAAGCAAAATGCTCGAAAAATTTACGCCTTTTGAAGTAACTTTTTGCCAGGGAATAACGCTGCTACTTATCCTGATTAGCGTCGAAGCCTGCGCTCCGGCTAAGCCACTATTGAATACGAAAATCGCCGAAAAAAATGCGCTGATTCAGCAAGAATTCCGCGGGACGTACTGCGGCGTCACCGAACCGCAGCGGCGGGTGATTACGGATGGCCCCGCCTGGCAAAAGCTCTGGCAGCAGGTTCACGACGGTCAATCGCCTATGCCGATGACGCCGAATATTGACTTTGGAAAATATGCGGCTGTGGTTGTTTTTATGGGCGAACAACGTTCCGGCGGCTATGATATCGAAATTACGGCCATTCTGGAGATGCCGGACAAGCGACAAATCGTTGTGCGCGAGTCAAGACCAAAATCAGGCGGCATGGTAACAATGGCCCTGACTCAACCCTATCACATTGTAATTGTCAATAAATCCTCTTTGCCGATTGAATTTGCGGCGGAACAATAGCCGCACCGGATATTGAAAGGAAGCAAAACGCATGGCTGATGAAAAAGTTCGTCTGACCGAGCTGGCCGCTTGCGCCGGTTGAGCCAGCAAATTGGATCCGGGGATCCTGGCGCAGGTGCTGCGCCAAATTAGTCAGACATTTCAGAACAACACCGACGCCCGCCTGTTGGTTGGCCTATCCGCCGCCGATGATGCCGCCGTCTATCAATTGAGTGAGACCCAGGCCATCATCAGCACGGTCGATTTTTTTACGCCGATAGTCGATGACCCTTATGATTATGGCGCAATTGCTGCAGCCAACTCGCTCAGTGATGTCTATGCCATGGGCGGCGAAGCTTTGTTTGCGCTCAACATCATCGCTTTTCCACCGGCATTGGACCCGGCGATATTGGCCGAGATCATTCGCGGCGGCGCGGAAACCGTGCGTCAAGCCGGCGCGTTGGTCGTTGGCGGTCACAGTATTCAGGATAAGGAGCCAAAGTTCGGCCTGGCCGTCACGGGCCTCGTTCATCCGCAGCGCATTTTTACCAAAGGCGGGGCCAGACCCGGCGATCAACTCATTTTGACCAAACCGCTTGGCACCGGCACGATCAGCACCGCCCTCAAGCGCGAGTTAGCAGACCCTGCCCATATTACCGCCATGATCCAATCCATGAAGCGACTGAATCGCCAGGCGGCCCGCGCCGGGCAGGCCGCCGATGTCCGCAGCGCCACCGATATTACCGGATTCGGCTTACTCGGCCATGCCAAAGAAATGGTCGAAGCCGGCCAAATTCGCTTTCGCATCCAATTCAGCGCCTTGCCTTTTTTGCCCGGCGCTGTCGATTATGCGGCCCAAAATCTGTTTCCCGGCGGTTCTAAGAAAAACCGCGCTTTCTTCGGCTCCGGTGTCACTTTCGCTGCCGATATGGACGAAAACCGTCAAATGCTGCTATGGGATGCCCAGACATCGGGCGGTCTGCTGTTAGCCGTTAATCCCGCCAAAGTCGAAATCTTCATGGGCGAAATGGCCGCGGCCAACGAACCGGCCTGGCGCATCGGCGATGTGACAGACGGCCGGGGCATTGAGATTCTTTAATGATAGGATTGTAGTGTTGTTTGGCAAGTTTCATAAAATACCATTTTGTACCTAACACTTCCAAGTGTGTCATTCCCGCATGTTGTTAGCGGGAATCCAGTCGGACTGTCATGCCCGATAGAAACATTCGGGCATGACAGTTGCAACACTATTGGGTACAACTGAAACTTGCCTTTTACGACGGGTTTTTCGGCACTTTTAAAGCAACTGTTGAGAGCACGGGTCTTTGTTTATAGTCACTTATCATAAGCGGTCTGAAAAGGTTAATATTCGGTTTATTGTCAAAGAGCAAGACTTCCAAAACACCGCATTAGGAGTTTTAAAATGGCAAAGATTTTGATCGTCGATGATGCAAAGACCATTCGATTGACTTTGCGTCGCATTCTTCACAAGGATAACCACGAAATCCTGGAAGCCACTGACGGTAACGAAGCCCTGGCAATGATTTCTCAGATGCCGGATATTATACTGCTGGATATTATGATGCCGGGCCTGACCGGTATAGAAGTGTGTCAAGAGATTCGCAAAGACCTTAAAAACAATACAATTCATGTCGTTATGCTTAGCGCTCTGGAAAACAGCAGTGATAAAGTCTTAGCGCTGGACGCCGGCGCGGATGATTACCTCACGAAGCCTTGTGATCCGGCCGAGCTTCAAGCGCGGGTGCGCAAAGGATTACGGGCCGTGAAAAAAAGCCGCGAGGCCGTGTTCGACCTGCGGACCGGCCTCTATAACCGCAATTTTTTTGACGGCTATCTCAACCAGGAGTTAAGCCGTGCTCGGCGCTATGCTTACAATGTAAGTTTGATTATAATGGATATTGACCATTTTAAACGCATTAACGACACGTTTGGTCATTTGGTTGGGGATGCCGTGTTGGCCCGGATAGGACAAATTTTTCACGCTCACTGCCGCCTGAGTGATCTTGCCGCGCGATGGGGTGGCGAGGAGTTTGTGCTGCTCTTGCCCCAAACCGATTTGGCAGCGGCAGCCGACCTGGCTGATCGCCTGCGCCAGAAAATCGAAACCCAGCCATTTGAACAAGTCGGGCAGATTACAGCCAGCTTTGGCGTGAGTGATCTACAATCGGCAGGCGACTTGCTGTTTAAAAAAGCGGATGAAGCCATCTATCTGGCCAAGCAGCAAGGTCGTAATCGTGTTTTTACCTGTAACGATCTAACAGAAAGCACAGCCGACCAAAACCATTAAACACCTAACGAATCGTCTGCAAAAGCAATTTACAAATCGGCAACTTCCTTACCATTCCCCATCTCATTCTGCAAATGATCATGAAAATCTGCTTGACAAGTCAGTTGATTTATCTAATTTAAGATCAGCAACTCTTAAATTAATCACCCTTGTAAAATTTGTAGATTCACCGGAGGTCGCCATGTCCCGAAAATTCAAGACGTTAGATGCAAATGAGGCGGTGGCGTATGTCGCCTATCGTCTCAGTGATGTTATCGTCATTTATCCGATTACCCCATCTTCGCCGATGGGCGAATGGGCCGATGCCTGGGCTGCGGAAGATGTCCGCAATATCTGGGGCAACGTGTCGACGGTGGTGGAAATGCAGAGCGAAGGCGGCGCAGCCGGGGCGGTGCACGGTTCGTTGCAGGCCGGTTCGCTGACCACGACGTTTACCGCATCGCAAGGCTTGATGCTGATGCTGCCCAATATGTACAAAATCGCAGGCGAACTGACGCCGGCGGTTTTTCATATTGCAGCACGGTCGCTGGCCTGCCAGGGCCTGTCCATTTTTGGCGATCATAGTGATGTGATGGCGGCGCGTTCGACCGGCTGGGCCATGCTCTGCTCCAATTCGGTGCAGGAAGCGCACGATTTCGCCATTATCGCCCAGGCCGCTTCGCTGGAGGCGCGACTGCCGTTCCTGCACTTTTTTGACGGCTTCCGCACCTCGCACGAAGTGGCCAAGATCGAAATGCTGAATGAAGAAGATTTGCCGGTCATGATCGACCCGCAATTTGTGCGGGCATTTCGCCACCGCAAGCTGACGCCGGACAACCCGGTGATTCGCGGCACGGCGCAGAACCCGGACGTTTATTTTCAGGCACGCGAGTCGGTCAACCGCTTTTATCTGGCAGCCCCGGCGATTGTGCAAAAGGCGATGGACAGATTCGGCCGGATGACCGGTCGGAATTATAAAGTGTACGAATATTATGGTGATCCCAACGCGGAGCGCGTGGTCGTCCTCATGGGCTCCGGCGCCGAGGCTGCGCAGGAAACTGTTGATTATCTGACCGCCCGCGGCGAAAAGGTTGGCCTGTTGAAAGTGCGGCTGTATCGGCCTTTTGACGGGGCTGGTTTTGCCGGCGCACTGCCTGCCTCCACCCGCTCAATTGCCGTGCTGGATCGGACCAAGGAGCCGGGCAGCGTCGGCGAGCCGCTGTTTCTGGATTGCCTGTCCGCTTTGCAGGAAAGCTGGACCAACGGCGAGCTGAAAATGGCAGCGTTTCCCAAAATGGTCGGTGGCCGCTACGGTCTGTCGTCCAAAGAATTTACCCCAACGATGGTCAAAGCCGTTTTCGACAATCTGAGCCTGGATCGCCCCAAAAATCATTTTACGGTCGGCATCCTGGATGACGTGACCCACAGCAGCTTAGACTACGACGCGGATTTATCGGTCGAGCCGGACGAGGTCGTGCGTTGTATGTTTTACGGGCTTGGCTCGGACGGCACGGTTGGGGCCAACAAAAATTCGATCAAGATTATTGGCGAGAACACGGACAATCACGCCCAGGGCTATTTTGTCTACGATTCCAAAAAGGCCGGCGCGATTACCGTCTCGCATTTGCGCTTCGGCCCCAGGCCGATTCATTCCAGCTATTTGATTGAGCAGGCCAATTTTGTAGCCTGTCACCAGATGGTTTTTGTCGAGAAGTTCGACATGTTGCGTAATCTAAAACCCGGCGGCGTCTTTTTGCTGAACAGTCCCGTTGGGGCCGATCAGGTATGGGAGGCCCTGCCCGTCGCGGTGCAGCAACAGTTGATTGACAAGCAGGCGCGTTTTTATGTGATTGACGCGAACGAGGTGGCTCAGGAAGCCAACATGGGCCGGCGTATCAATACGGTCATGCAGGTTTGCTTTTTTGCGATTTCCGGCGTTTTGCCGCGTGAGCAGGCGATTGCCGCGATTAAGCAGTCGATTGTGGATACTTATGGGCGCAAAGGCGAGGCCGTGGTGCAGATGAATCTGCGGGCGATTGATCAGACGCTCGACCATCTGCATGAGGTCAAAATTCCGACCGCGGTGAGCAGCGTTAAGGAAATGCGGCCGCCGGTGCCCGCCTTTGCCCCGGATTTTGTGCGCAGTGTTTTGGGCGAGATTATTGCCGGACGCGGCGACGCTTTGCCGGTCAGCGCCTTCCCTTGCGACGGCACGTACCCATCGGCCACCAGCCAGTACGAAAAGCGCAGCATTGCTCTGGAAATCCCGGACTTCGATCCGGAAGTGTGCATCCAGTGCGGCAAGTGCGCGTTGGTGTGCCCTCATGCCGTTATTCGCTGTAAAATAGTGGACCCGCAGGCGTTGGTTGGCGCACCGGCGGCTTTTAAATCCTGTGACTCCCGCGACAAGGAATGGCGTGATCGCGGTTGGAAATTTGTCTTGCAGGTTTCACCGGAAGACTGCACCGGCTGCGCCTTGTGCGTGGATTATTGCCCGGCCAAGAACAAGCGGCAAGTCGGGCGCAAGGCCATCAACATGGAATCGATTTTCCCACTGCGCGAACAGGAAAAAGCCAATTGGGACTTCTTCCTGAAGCTGCCGGAAATTGACCGTCGCCTGCTGAATACCGGCCAGATTAAGAGTCAGCAATTACAACAGCCGTTGTTTGAATTTTCCGGGGCATGCGCGGGCTGCGGCGAGACGCCGTATCTGAAGCTGTTGTCGCAGTTGTTTGGCGACCGGGCGCTGATTGCCAATGCCACCGGCTGCTCGTCCATCTACGGCGGCAACTTGCCGACGACGCCCTGGGCCAAAAACGCCGAGGGCCGCGGCCCGGCCTGGTCCAACTCCCTGTTTGAAGATAATGCCGAGTTTGGTCTGGGCTTCCGCTTAGCCGCCGATCAACAAAAGGCGTATGCCGAAGCCTTGACACGTAAGCTGGCCGCGCAGATTGGCGACGATCTGGCGCAGGCGCTTTTGACCGCGCCGCAGCAGGAAGAAGCGGAAATTTTCGATCAACGCGACCGCGTGACGATTTTGAAGCAGAAATTAGCCGGACTGGACACGCCGGAAGCGCGCGAGTTGCAGGATGTGGCCGATATGCTGGTGAAGAAGAGTGTGTGGATCGTCGGCGGCGACGGTTGGGCTTATGACATCGGTTTTGGCGGGCTGGACCATGTGCTGTCGACGGGCGCAAACGTGAATTTGCTGGTCTTGGACACGGAAGTGTACTCCAACACCGGCGGCCAAAAATCGAAAGCCACGCCGCGCAGCGCGGTCGCCAAATTTTCCGCCGGCGGCAAACCGACCGGCAAGAAGGATTTGGGCCTGATTGCCATGAGTTATGGCAATGTCTACGTGGCCAGTGTGGCCATGGGGGCCAAGGACGAGCACACCGTCCGCGTCTTTTTGGAAGCCGAAGCCTACAACGGCCCGTCGCTGATTATCGCTTACAGTCATTGCATCGCCCACGGCATTGACATGACCCGCGGCATGCAGCATCAGGATATGGCGGTCAAAACCGGTCAATGGCTGCTCTATCGCTACAACCCGGACTTGGCCCTGCGGAACGAAAACCCCTTCCTGCTGACCTCCAGAGAGCCGAAGGAACAGTTGATTAAATATCTGGAGATGGAGAGCCGCTTTAAGATGCTGACGCAGAGTAAACCGGATGCGGCCAAAGAGCTGTTCCGCCTGGCGCAGGAAGATGTGAAGCGTCGCTGGCAATTCTACGACTATATGGCCGGGCGGAAGATGGGCGAGCCGGTCGTGAGTTGATGTCATAACCCCATGACCCTAAGGGTTTCGCTCTTTAACCCTTGCACATTAAAGTCATCCCAACCCATTCAGAAAAAAACCCGTGGAAGTCTCTGATGGAGTCCACCGTCGGAATTTTCGTATGGAATGGCGCGTCAAAGCTTGGATTTCAGACTTGACATTTATCTAATTCTTGTATTAAATTGTACAATGTGTGTTCTTTTCTTTTTTATATTCCTTCCAAGCGTAAGATTTGGCATTTCTGCCGCCGAAATAAACCCTAAAGGTTTGCGTGACAGCATGCCAAATCTGTCGCCTGGAACGGTGTAGATAAAAGCGCCTCTTGTAAAAGGATAAAATGTATCGCCACTTGCTAACGAATTAAAGTCACAGCATATTTTTGCGCATGTTTTTGCGCAGCCGGTAGCTTGACGTTGATGATGGCGAGCTTTTATTGTTGTTTAAAAAGCGCTCCAACGCGGCGCTTTTTAATACCTTTTTACAGGAGAATTCCTTATGAACTCTGCTTCTGTTTTTCTGACCGCCCTATTGTGCGCATTAATTTTAACCCCGCTGGTGATTCGCTTCGCGCATCGCTTCCGCATTTTAGACATTCCCAAACCCAACAAGATTCATAAAAAACCCGTTGCCCTTTTGGGCGGTCTGGCCGTGTATGCGTCGATCTGCATTAGTGTTGGCGTATTCGGCGTATTCGGTGAACAGGCCATCGGTCTATTTGCCGTTATGACCACGCTCATGATGTTGGGCCTGATTGATGATTTGAAAAACTTGCGTCCGTCAACCCGTCTCATGGTCGAACTTTTAACGGCGCTATTTATTATTTTTGGGCTGGACATAAAAATTCATTTTCTGGCCGACTACCCTTTATTATGCTATTCGCTCACTATTTTATGGATTGTTGGCGTGACCAACGCTCTTAATTTACTGGATCATGCCGATGGCGCTGCGGGTGGAGCCGGGTTCTTTTCCGGGTTGGGACTTTTTGCCTTCGCTTATTTACATGGCGATCTTTTTGTTGCCTTCATAGCGTTGGCGCTGGCCGGCGCTTGTCTGGGCTTCCTGCGCTTTAATTTTAATGGCGCGTCCATCTTTCTGGGGGATACCGGCAGTTTGCTGCTGGGCATTACGCTTTCAACTCTGGCCCTGATGGCCACGGCGCACTTAACCCTATCGCTGTCCCAAGTTTTTATTTTGCCGCTTATTCTCGGTGTCCCAATTTACGACACCTGTTTGATCACCGGACTGCGGATATACCATAACCGACCCATCTATATGCCCGATAAAAGCCATTTGACCTTCCGGTTGAGCGCTCTTGGCTTGACCCAAACGCAGGCGGTTTTGGCCGAATATGGTATGGCGCTCGTCTTTGTCGGTAGTGCGCTTGCACTGCGGCTATTAAACAGCGACTTTATGGCAACGATGATCTTATGCAGCGTCATTTCCCTGGCGATTGCCCTTGGATTACGTCTGGCGATGACTTCGTTGCCACAGCAATCACCGCAGGGATTTTCGTCGCCGTTAGCCGAGCCGGGAATTCCGCTAACTGCCCACGCCCGGGTTATGCCGCAACGTTAGAAAAGCCGGGAAAATACTTCAACAGGCACATTGGAATTATTGTAACTTCTCAAAAAGTGTTGGTAAAACCAAACCTTGCGAAGGTTAAACTTGCGGCGGAAGTCAATATTTTCAGGGTTTTCACAAACTTACAGGCGTGAACCTTCGCAAGGTTAGCCAATGGTTATTGAGAAGTTACGAATTATTTGCGCAACCCTTTGACGTATTCAGCCACCGCAGCGATATCGGCCTCAACAATATGATTCCCCAGACCCGGCATCATTCCCCGTCCGTCTTTAATAATTTTTAATAAGTCGGGATCCGGCAAGCGCGATGCGCTCAATCTTAATGCGCCTTGATAATCGGCGTCGCCATTGGGGCCGTGGCAATTGGCGCAGAAAACTATGTACACATCCTCACCCGGCGTTGCCGCTATGCTCTGCGTCCGCAGCTTGGTCAGTTGCGTTTCTTTTGTGCGCAGACTCAGGCTGTCTGTTATGGCAATGCCGGCCATTAGCGCTAAAAGCATGAAAGAAACCAGACCCAACCATACATTTTTTCGTCGACTACCAACAACCGCCAATGGAATTGCAATAACAAAAAGAATGTACTTAACCAGCAATGGAATCTGCAATGGCTCCGGCACCCTCAGCGCCAGATAAAGTCCAGTCAAGAGTAATCCGCCGCCCAAGCTCATGTGGGCAATTTTGATCTTGCCGCGCCATTTTTCCAAAAGCGCAGTCTTTTTAAAAATTGCTAAAGTCGTAAGAATCATTAGCAGCGAAAGATAGAATAAAACCATTAGGCGGTGCGTGTGTAAAAAAGCGATATCCAGCATTTTTTCTCCAAAGAATGGGTTGAGTTTAGTAATATCGAAAATCTTAGCCTGAAAAATACGCAAATAAACCGGCATATCAACCCTTTTCCACAACTTGAAGCGCAAATCAGCAAGATATCCAGTCAATGTTGAGTAAAAAAAGAAATCATGGTGCCAACAGCAGATTTTCCAAAAAAAAAGATGCATCATCTGACTCTTTTTGATCCTGTCCAAGACATCTGGCTGCTTTTTTCACAGCCACTTGAAATCCTTCGCGTGACACGTCTCGCGGATGTCATGCCGGCGTTGGCGTATTTGGAAAAAAAAGTCAATGGTGATGGATTATGGGCGGCCGGTTTTATCGCTTACGACGCTGCGCCCGCTTTTGATTCTGCGTTACAGGTGCAGATGGGTCATATACCTCTGCTGTGGTTTGGTCTGTTTGATTCGCCGGTCTTGCAACGGTCTTGCCCGGATTTTAGCCCGGACGCACGTCATTGCCCGCTTGATTTTCAGCCCGACCAGAGCTTCCTCCCCTACGCCGGGGCAATAGCCCGTATCAAGTCCTATATCGAAGCCGGTCATACTTATCAAGTTAACTACACTTTCAAGATGACTTCGGCTTTTTCCGGTCAACCGACAGCTTTCTTCCAGCAACTTTTACAAGCTCAACCAAAAACATACGCCGCTTATATTGAAACGGATGATTTTGCAATTTGCTCCATCTCGCCGGAACTCTTCTTCCGCCTGGATAATCAAACATTGATCACCAGGCCCATGAAAGGCACTCGCCGACGCGGTTTGACAACAGCTCAAGATCAGCAAATTCGGGCCGAGTTGCAGGCGTCGGAAAAAGACCGGGCGGAAAATGTCATGATTGTTGATATGATTCGCAACGATTTAGGCCGGATTGCGCAAACAGGCAGTGTGCAAGTCCCAGCGCTGTTTGATGCGGAATGTTACCCCACCATCTGGCAGATGACTTCGACGGTCACAGCACAGACAGCAGCCGCCTGGGTCGATATTTTGCGGGCGCTTTTCCCCTGCGCTTCCATTACCGGCGCGCCAAAAGTCCACACGATGCGGTTGATCCGTGAGCTGGAAGCCGCGCCACGCGGACTATACACCGGCGCAATAGGCTATTTGGCTCCCCATCGTCAGGCGCTTATGAATGTTGCGATTCGGACCGTCTGGATTGATAAATCAAAAGGCACGGCGGAATATGGCACGGGCAGCGGCATTATCTGGGACTCGCGCGATCGGGATGAATACGATGAGTGTCTGGCCAAGGCACGGGTTTTGACGATGAAACCGACAGCGTTTAAATTATTGGAAACACTGCGCCGGCAGCCGAAGGAAGGCTATTTTTTGTTAGCGCGTCATTTAGCGCGGCTGGCTGACAGTGCGGCTTATTTTGCAATTCCGCTGGATTTAGCCGTGATCCGCCGGGCCTTGCTGCTGCCGCAGCTTACCGTACCCGCCAGAATCCGGCTGCTGGTTGATCGGACCGGCCAACCTGAAGTCGAAATCCATCCGCTTGCAACATCCCCGGAAATCATGCGAGTCGGTTTAGCTACCGATTCAATTGATACCGCCGACCCTTTTCTCTATCACAAGACAACCCGGCGACAAATTTACGACTGTGCCCGCGCTACCAGACCCGACTGTGACGATGTGCTGCTGTGGAATCGCCGCCATGAAGTAACAGAATCTACCATGGCCAATATCGTTTTTGAAATGGATAATCGTCTGCTGACGCCACCGGTTAGTTGCGGCCTGTTAGCGGGCACGTTTCGTGCCGAGTTGCTGACAGCCGGAGAAATCTCGGAGCAGTCATTACCGGTCGCTGATCTGAAAAAATGCCGCGCCCTCTGGTTGATCAACTCGGTGCGCGAATGGCAAAAGGCCATTTTGGTAAGTGACCCAAAAAAACTTCCGAGCTGACCGGGTTTTATTCTTGCCGAATTTGCAGAATTTCATCCGGAGTCATGGTCTTCAGGTCTTCGACCAGGGCAACGAGGTGCGAAATCATAATCTGCCAAAATTTCTCCCCTTTTTCCACCGACGCCCGGGTCGGGTCACCCATAATGCCGGTTGGTGAAAATTTCTTGGTGTAAGAATGCCAGGAAATGCCACGGTTTGAACTAAAATTCAGATAGGGGCTGGAAAAGCTGACCTCCTGTTTAACAGCCAGCTCCATTTTGACCAGATGGGGGCGCACGGCTAATGTTGTGCTGGTTTCGATTTCGCCGGCATGTACATCGTCCTTTGTTTCGGCAATCGCATAAATATCCACATCGCTGGTCGCGCCGCTGTCTACACAGACGAAAATATGGGCGTCGCGATTGATCATTTGCGCCGCATAGTTCAGGGTGGGGTCGTTGCCGCCATGACCGTTAATAATCACCAGTTTTTTGATGCCATTACGGGCCAGATTCATTCCAATTTCGTATACCAGTCGGGCCAACACGTCATTGCTAATACTAATTGTGCCTTTGAATTCATTATGATGATAGGACACGCCATAAGCAATCAGCGGCAGCACCAGCGGCAGCGGCTCACTGCAAGCCTGCGCTACCCGTTTGGCCAGGTAATCGGCATCAAAGGCATCTGTGTCTAATGGTAGATGGGGGCCGTGCTGTTCAATTGCGCCTACCGGCAGCAGCGCGACATCGACTCCCGCCAAGCGCTTCTCGGCTTCGGGCCAGGTCAACTCGCCCCATAAATAGCTTTGCGGCGGGGTAGCGGTCAGCGATTGGGTTTGCTCATTGTTAGCGACCTGATGATCGGCTTCAAAGGTGTACGGGTTGCGGATTTCCAGAGCCGTAAAAGGATCACATTTAATCCAGGTCCGCCCGGAGCGTTGCACAGCGGCAGTGGCATATTCCATATAAATGCTGTATAACGATCGGCGCAAATCTACCGGAATACCATCCAACGGCGCTCGTTCCGGATCAAATCGAAGCTTGCCGACGATGGGCTGGGCCTTGGCAAATTTTTGCTTGTCCACCGGCAGCTTTAACCAGCCCTGTTTATTGAGCAAATACAACGTATGCTGTGCGCAAACGGCCTCTTGATGCACACCTTTATGCTTTAACGCATTTAGGCAGGCTTGAATTTTTTCGTTGCTATAGCCACATTTTTTGGGATCGGCATCCATGGCCAGCAACATGCCGACAATCCGGCGGCATTTTTCGCATTTACCGCACGGATATACCCGTTCATCGTTTTTATGTGTGGCATGGCAGGAAACCTGATGGGCCTGTAACTGCGGATAGCGCTTAACTAAAATGCTTTGGACCAGAATTTCCGACAAAGGTCTTAGAATCGAAAACTGACTGATAGCCCAGCCTTTGCGCAAATAAAAGCGCGAAAGTGTAAAATCAAAGTAGCGGCTCTGGTCAAATAAGCCCTCATAATGGGTGATACCCTGATAGGTCGTACGGATTGTTGTATCAAATTCATCGCCAATAAGCAACCGGCTAATCCCGCGCTTGCGCATTAATGGCAATGCGCCAAACAGGAAAACGGCCACCGTCCATAAACGAATCGGGTACATATCCGCGCGTATTTCATGAAAATTTTTGCGAATGAACGGCATGTGTCGTTTAAACCAGTTAAAAACACGGTCGGAATTAACCCATACCCTGGCAGTGTTGGGCACCGTTTCGTGGAAATGACGAAAGGCATTCAGTGCGGTAAACCAGTGTCGGCCCGATTCGTTAATAAAAACCGGATGCGTTTCATAACCCAATTCGTTGATCAGGCCAAAACTGAGCAGGCTATCCTTGCCGCCACTGGATAGAATACAATGTTTGCGATGGTCGGTTTGCCAAAGCTGCCATTCCGGCCGGTTTTTAAGGATGTTCGATTGGGGGAATTCAACCACTGCGCGGGTATATTTGGTGGCTTTGATGGGTGGTAAATTGACAACGTCGCCAATCAAAAAAGGGTTAGGATGCAAAAATTTATTAACAAAAATTTCCCGGCAGGTATTCTCCATCATTTCGCGCAAAAAGCGGCGATCCTGGCCGTCAAACACGCCGTGAAACACAATCTTTTTGCAGAACAAACCGTAATTTAACGCAACCTGCACCGCCATGAGACTGGCCAGATTTTGTGCCGTTGGATCATCCGGATCAAATACATCTTCATCATAAGAGTAAACCAGGTCGGTTTCGTGGGTTTGTCCGTCATAATAGAGCCGATACGGGGCAGTTAAGCGTTGCTTCTCCAGTTTAATCGGCCCGACTTCCAGCCGATCAAAAACTTCCAGGGCTGCTAAAGGATCCTTAGCGCTTGTTGTGGAACTCACGAGTACCTTCCGATGTCGAATTGTTAGATGTAAAAAATCTTACTTATGGACGCGCGGCATCCGCTTATTGTTGACCGCTAAACAAATAAATGGTTCATGGGAAAAGATGGTGAAACCTTGCGAAGGCTTAATTTGAAATCCGCATGTTTTGTGCACTAAAGCCTTCGCAAGGTTGCAATTTCCACAAACTTGTTCCATGAGCCAAATAAATAACGGAATATAACTTTAGCACACTTGCAAATTATGGAGGGTAGCTTTTGTGAAGACGGCTGAACTTATCAAGAATATGGTTTTCTGGTTGGGGGTTATTGCCTATCCCTATGTGCTGATAAAGGTTTTTGGCTTCGGGTTTGTTGCCGCGATTTTACTGGGCGTCTGGTTCTCTATAATTTTTGTGATTATCATGTCTTTGGTTTTTTCGATGCTTGATTAAGTCCAAGCAGAAGTACGAGCGTGAATGTCGTTGCTTTGACTCGAGCTTCGGGCTTACAATTAGAACCGCGCATGGCTCTTGGACAATGATGAATAATTCAGACTAATTGGTGACGGGAAACGTAATCCGCACGATTGTTCCCACATTTAGCTGGCTTTGTATATGCATCTGACCCTGATTAAGCCGAGTTAAACGGTCAGCAATGGCCAGCCCCAGTCCGGACCCGGCCTGCTCATGCAATTGACGGTCAAACTGGGTAAAAGCATTAAGATGGCTGACCTGGCCCTCGGTCATTCCGCGGCCGTGGTCTTGTACGGTTATGACTAAGGTGTCTTCCGCAACCGTTGCCGTAACATCGACTTTGGTATTTTGCGGCGAGAATTTAAAAGCGTTGTCAACAATTTCCTGGATAATTTTGAGGGTGGCGCGTTCACACAGTAAAATTTCATTTTCAGCCAAGTGTGCCATCAGATCCGCCGAACGCAGCTGTTTTTGTGCGATCTCACATACGGCAACGGTAATCAGCTCTTTTATCCGCGTAGGTATTTTTATCTGCCAGTCTGCAAAAAACTCCGGATGATCCTCGTATAATTTCAGGTCCGTAAAAAACAGATAATTTTCTATCAACCGTTGTAACCGCATACCACTCTGATAAATAGCTTGCGCCATGTGCAAAGTCTCAACCTTTTCGACTGAGAAGAATTGTGGGTCGCTTAAAAATTGCGAATAGCCCAAAATAACACTAAGCGGTGTCCGAAGTTCGTGCGGCAGCATCCGGCTGAGCTGCAGCTTTAGATCGTCCATTTGGCGCGTGGAAGTTTCTTTCCGCCGTAGCCGTGCTTCAACGGCATCGAATAAATCCCGAATCCGAAAGGGTTTGGTCAGGTAATCATCCGCGCCAAAGCTCATGCCTTGCCGCACATGGTCCTTTGTGCCTAACGCAGTTAAAAAGATAAAAGGAATCGACATGGTGTTCGGGTCGCTGCGAAGCTGAACCAAAACATCATAGCCGTTTAAATAGGGCATTTGAATGTCGCAAATAATCAAATCCGGCAGAAACTGCCGCGCCATCTCGACGCCACTACGCCCATCAGCGGCGCTGACGATATCATAGTTCTTCGTCCGAAGCACTTCGATAACGCTGTGCCGGATTTCCGCCTCATCATCAATTACCAAAATTCGGTGCATATTACCTTGACCTTAAAAAAAGCAGGTGAGTTTACAGCCAATGTCATTAATACGTTAAGGATATTATCGATTTCTTTGCTCGGCGCTCTTGCTCGCTGCTCCTTGCTCCAATTGGGTTTACTCCGTTCCAAGCGACAAATTTAGTATTTGAAGCACGGTGTCATTCCGAAGGAATCTTCCCCCCAAGATAGCGCGCAGCTAAATTTTAAGAAGATTCTTACAGAATGACAACATGCCGGATTTGTCGCCTGGAAAGAAGTAACAGCCGAGCAAAGAGCATGGAGTCCGGAGCAAAGAATTTACCCGCATTCTTCTTAACTTAATGACATTGAGTTTACAGCTATGATTCAAAGTATAATCAAGACGTCCCAAGCGCTTGATGCTCCGGCCGTAACAAGTCATTGACCGTCTTGACCGGAGTAAATGTACTGAGCGGAACTTCTACAAATATCGTGTTCCAATATGCCATTGCGCCATTCCATAAACCCGGCAATTCCAGCGCTTTCAGCGTGCGGTTTTCATAGGACTTGGTTGAAACGAATACAGCCGACGGATCAACAAACTGCTGCAGATCAAATAACTGTCCGCGATAGTTACGCAAGCCGCAAACCAAGTCTACCGGGTTAAAGTGTGTCGCGCTGTCCAAAATGCGCAGCTGCTCCGGATCGCCGGCGCGGACCTCCGACTTCTCTACGATTTGCAAGCTGATTTGGGCGTTTTCCCGGCGTATCCAGAAGGGCCCGCCGCCGGGCTCACCCTGATTTTTGACCATGCCGCAAACTCGCAAGGGCCGGTTGAGTTTTGCATAAAGCTCGGCCATTAAGGCTTCGTTATTCTCGGCGGTTAATGTTATGTGCAGCGCTTGTCGGGCAAATTGGGTGGTTTCGGCTAAAAAAGATGCGTCACGCTCGCCATCCGTTAATCGTCGCAAATAGTCAAAAATGTGGGCTTGTAAGTCAAGCAAGTATCCACCCAGTAAGCATTTGTAACGATACGTATCGGCTTTAAGATGATCGGGCGCAACATTGTCGATATTTTTAATAAAAACAATATCGCCCTGCAAATCGGCCAGGTTTGCCAGTAAAGCGCCGTGCCCGCCCGGTCGAAAAACCAGATTGCCGAATCGGTCATGGAACAACGCATTTTGCTCGGTCACCGCCAGCGTATCGGTAGATAATTTTTGATACGAATAGCTGATGTCAAAGTCCGCTACACTTTTTTTTAGGCGGGCGCGCACCCGTTTAAGATGGGCATCAATTTGGTTGTGCTGATCCGGAGTTATGGTAAAATGTACCCGGCCGTCGGCATAAGCGACGGCTTCGACCAATTGCTCTTCAAACGCGCTTCGGTTGCCGGCGGCGTAGCAATGAAATTGAATAAGCCCTTTGGGTAATTCGGCGTAGTTCAAGCCAATAGCAGTCAAGGTGTACTCAAGAATAGGCTTATACTGTTGTCGTGAAATTAAAGCTTGAGCGTCTAAACCTGCATTGGCTAATACCGCACAGAGATCGCTATAAAACGCGAAACGATGCAGATTTTGCAAGAACTCCCGCGTAAAACAGACATGTGCATTTACGGCGGACTGCGTTTCCGTTAACAGGGCGGCATAGTCTTCGTAATGATGGTAAACCGCCAGCAAAGGCTGGAACATGCGCGAAGCCGCGCCGGATGCCGGTACAAACTTCGCCACCCGATGCGCGGCAACCGCCTCATTAAAACACCGGGTCAACCGTCCAAACTCTGCTGTCGCGATGGTGTCAATGCCATCTCCAAGAGTGCAGGCTCGTACCAGTTGGATAAAGGAATTTCCTTTTTTTAAAAGCGCAACCTGATTTTCAGCCTCGCCGACCGTCAGACCGTGTGCTTTGATCTGTTGTAATTCAGCACTGGTAAAAGCGTGCTGCATATCGAAAACCCCACGTTTGAATTTGGATTACGCAGGTATTCACCGATAGAATCCGTGAGAGAGCTTTATCTGGGTAAATTCGCTTCATCCGTGTATCCAAGTTCTACTTTTTTGAATGGATGGATTGATCAACGCGAGTAGGCCTGCGGCGTAATGGTCTGATCCTTGTACTGCAATTGATAGAGCTTGTAGTATATTCCGCGGTGAGCCAGCAATTCGTCATGCGAGCCGGCTTCGCGGACAATGCCTTTGTGCAGCACGATAATCTTATTGACGTGTTTAATGGTTGAAAGGCGGTGGGCAATGACCAGTGATGTGCGGTCTTCCAGCAAGGCGTTTAGCGCATCCTGAATCAGCAACTCCGTTTCCGTGTCAATATTTGAGGTAGCTTCGTCCAGAACTAAAATCTGCGGATTAAAAGCCAGAGCACGGGCAAAGGACAAAAGCTGTTTTTGGCCAACCGATAGCGTGGCTCCGCGCTCCCGAACATCCTGACGATAGCCTTTTTCCAGGCGGTTGATAAACGGGTCGGCATGGGCGCGGCGGGCGGCATTTCGCACGCGCTCGTCAGAAAAATCAGTATTTCCCAGACGAATATTATCTTCAATAGTCCCGGAAAATAAGAATACGTCTTGCAGGACAATAGCGGTTAATTGCCGCAAATTTTGCTGCGCCAAGTCGCGAATATCGATTCCGTCAATTAAAATTTGGCCTTTGTTGACATCATAAAAACGGCACAGCAGGCTGACAATAGTCGTCTTGCCGGAGCCGGTCGCGCCGACGAGAGCCACACTTTCGCCTTTTTTGATCGTAAATGAAACATCTTTCAGAACGTAATTTTCATCATCGTAGGCGAACCAGACGTTTTTAAATTCAATTTGCCCGCGAAAGGCCGCAATTGATTTTGGCTGCGGGGCGTCCTGAATAATCGGCTTCGTATCCAGCACGGTGATGACCCGTTCGGCTGAGGCCATTGCCGATTGAAAAATGTTGTATTTTTCGCTCAAATCCTGGATCGGACGATAGAATAAATCAGCATATTGGATGAAGGCTACCAGCACGCCAAATGTCATCAGGCCCTGCAAAATTTGACCGCCGCCGTACCAGATAATCAGCGCTACCGCCAATGTGCTCAAAAAACGCACCGCCGGGAAGAACAATGAAAAGTAAAAAACGGTGTCAATATTAGCTTGCAGATGGTCATGGTTGATTTGGTCAAAGCGGCGGAAATTTTCACGCTCGCGATTAAAAAGCTGCACAATCCTCATGCCGGTAATGTTTTCTTGCAAGTAGCTATTGATGACGGCGAGTGTCGAGCGTACCTGACGGAACGTGTCGCGCACTCGCAATTTAAAGAAAAACGCTGCCCCAAATAATACAGGCAAGACGGCAAAAGTCACCAGCGCCAGTTTCCAGTTAAGCCACAGCATCACCGTTACGATGCCGGCAATGGTAAAGATATTACCAAAAATCGAGACCATGCCGGCGGTGACCATTTCATTCAAAGCGTCCACGTCGGAAGTAACGCGGGTAATCAAACGGCCCACCGGATTTTTATCAAAGAAGCCCAGTGAAAGCTGCTGTAAATGCCCAAACAAGTCCCGTCGCAAGCCAAACATCACCTGCTGACCAATGGATTGGGTCAGGTAGCTTTCGCCAAATTGCAGTAAAAATTGGCAGACCAGCGCCAGCAGATACAAAAAAGCCACGCGATGCAATCCGGCCAAGTTGCCCTGCGCGATATAATTATCGATGCCGATTTTAACCAGATACGGCCCGGCCACCTGCGCTGCCGACCCCAGCAACAGCATGACGATAGCCAGCAACATTAGCGTACGATAAGGGGCGATGTACGGCATCAGCCGCTTAATCAAACGGCTGTCGTAGGCTTTGCCAAGAATCTTATCGTCGTCAGCCTGGCTCAAGGGTGCTCCAAAAAGGCTTTAAATTGACATCACACATAGTTTCATAATTTGTTTTCTATTTGTAAAT
>CAYOLL010000059.1:0-780 GCA_964404765.1 uncultured Gemmatimonadota bacterium
TGTCATAAATGATACCGGCCGTGAGCGCCGAGCCGTCCCAACTGGGCACGGCATTTGTTGTCGTCACCCCGACCTGCGGATCGGTTTCGGTATAGCTCGTCAGGGAAGCCCAATAGCCCTGTCCGGTTACCGGACTGACATAACCCAGGAAGTCTGAGCCGTTCCACTGAATCGTGCCGGCCGGCGGCGTACTTGTGCCGCTGAATAGACCGACTTTGATTGGCCCATTGACCGCCAGCTTGACCTCCGGCGTCGTTGTGCCGATGCCCACATTGCCGCTATTATTGGCGACAATGTGAGACCCGTTGGCCGTCCAATAGTTGGTCGATCCCGCTAACAACGAAGACCAGCCGCTCGACTTGTATATTTGCAGATCGTCGTTCGCCCATTGGATTGTGCCGATATCCGGGGTCCCGGCATGTGCGCCAAGCTTCAGGCCGCCGTTTACTGCCAGCTTGGCGTTTGGCGAGACCACGTCGATACCGATATTTGTGCCGTTATCGGTGATCAGACCGCTAACCAAAGCGTTAGCGGTGCTGTTCCAACGCGGCACAAAATTGGCCGTGATCGTTCCGACTTGCGGATCGGTCTCGCTGTAGCTTTTCAAATAGCCGGCCAATTTGTGATCGCCCCAGATATAAGTCGAGTCCCAGCGGGTAACTTGCGCGGCCGTAATGCCAAAGGCAACGCTCGCCTTAAAAATAGTATCCTTTTCGGTATAGCTTTTCAAATAACCGGCGGCTTCGTGATCTTCCCAGCTAAAGGCCGTATTCCAATTAT
>CAYOLL010000059.1:880-33978 GCA_964404765.1 uncultured Gemmatimonadota bacterium
CCGGGCTGTTCGTAAAAATAGAATCTTTTTCGGTATAGCTCTTCAAATAACCGGCGGCTTCGTGATCTTCCCAGCTAAAGGCCGTATTCCAATTATTGATTTGATTTGTGGTGATGCGACCCGCCGGGCTGTTCGTAAAAATAGAATCTTTTTCGGTATAGCTCTTCAAATAACCGGCCTGGTTGTGATTGTCCCAGCTAAAGGCCGTGTTCCAATTGCCGATTTGGGTGGCTGTAATGCCGCCCGCCGGACTGCCCCGAAAAATCGGGTCGGATTCCTGCCCGGTTGTGCCGCCGCCGGCGGTAAAGGATTTCCAGCCCGTGCCGTCATAGCCGTAAAAATCGCCGCCGTCCCAGCGCATGGTGCCAGGCACGGCGTTGGTCGTATTGCCCAGGCGAATGGCGCCGTCTACATCCAAGCGTTGGGCGGGCGCATTTGTACCGATACCGACCAGGCCATTGGGTGTGACGGTGAAGTAGGGGATGGATGTGCGGGTGGTGCCGCCTTCAATGCTAAAGCTTCTTTCGGCAATTCGTGAGTTTTGTGCGAGCTTTACTTTTATTCCATTTTCATTTATACTCATGACTGTATCGGTGCGCGACACGGATGTAAAGAGTGCAGTACCGCCAGCTATATGAAATAGTGCTGCAGGGTCTGCAATTCCAACACCAATTTGTCCTGTATTTCTAACAATAAATAGAGGGCTGCGCGACCGAGTTGTTCCCCCCTCAATCGAAAAACTCCGCTCTGCAATTCTTCCTGCTCTGTCGAGAACTAATTTTAATCCTTGTTCATTAATTGCAACAATTGTATCAGTAACGGCATTTGCAGTAAATAAGGCTGTTCCACCAGTTAAATGAAAGAGTGATATCGGATCAGTCAAACCAATCCCAATGTTTCCACTACTTTTAACTGTAAAAAACGATTTCAGCGTACGTGTTGTACCGCCTTCAATTGAGAAGCTACGTTCGGCTATGCGGGTACTATTAGTAAGCGGTATTCGTATTACATCTTCTTTGACAGACAATAGAGTATCATTTGAAGTGGTTACCACATTCATTCCTTTACCCTGGCTTTGAGCATCCGTAAAGAAAAACAGGCTCATAATAAAAGTTAAAAGACAGGTGTAAAAAACTCGCCACGAAAAATTGTTAGCATAAGGCATATTTCCTCCTTTTGGCAATGACCAATATAGCACGATAATGATACGTGGGTAAGTATATATATAACTACCTAAACGCTTTCGATTTCTAACATGTTAATTATTTTTTGATATTCAAACTTAGGGTTTTTTTTGTATACGTCTCTATATGCTAATAACGCCGATATGCGGTCATCCGATTTTTTTGTAATGTTCCATACTTCAAGCGCAATTATTGCACGATCCGTTGTGCTTGCTGTATCTGGAAGTAGTTTTTTTATTTCTTCCACAATGTTTCTGTTAGGTGCAAGTAAATATTTTATTTTCAGCAATAGTAGCTGACTTTTGGTTAAATTTTCTTTTTGCTTAATTTCTTCAGCAAGTTTTATACTTTCATTGATGCTGAGACTTGCTTCATGGACTTTATGTTGCTGAACTAGAGCATCTGCATAACACATATAAAAAAATGGTAGAAATTGTTTGATTCGCAAGCTTTCATAGATATTAATCGATTCTTTGAAACATGCTTCAGCTTTACAAAAATTAGTTTGATACAAATAAACTAAGCCCATATTACCAATTGTTAATGCTTTACCTCGTATATCTCCAATGTCTTGACTAAACTTTAGCCTTTGTTGAAAACAATCTAATGCAAGTTCATAATTACCTAACTCTGCGTAAATGTCGCCTATATTACCTATAGCGATAGAGATTTCACGCTTTACTCCAAGCTCTTTACTATGCTTAAGAGCAATTTCATAGCATTGCTTAGCATCATCATATTTTCCCAATTCCCTAAGCAATGCCCCTTTATTAACATTCGCATTTGCAATCAAAAGTTTAAAATTTAATTGCTGTGCCAAATTAAGCTGCTTATCATACCATTCTAAAGCTTTGTCATAATTCCCATTCATGTCATGTATCATTCCAATATTTCCCATAGCACGGCAAATCTCAACTTGATCACTCACTTCATAGCTAAGCTGCAGTTTTTTCTCAAAGCACTCCATTGCTTTTGTAGATTCCCTAAGTGCCCAGTAGACCCCGCCCATACTCCCAATTGCAACAGCAATTCCCGATTTATCTTGGGTGAATTCACTTAGCTCTAGCCGCTTTTGATAAAAAGCCATTGCGGCATCAAAGCTATTTTGCGCAAAACAGATTTGACCTAAGTTAGTATAGATAGAACCAATATGCCTATCATATTTAAGCCTTTCAGATAGTGCTAAAGCGTTATCAAAAACCTCTTTCGATTCTTTATACTTCCCGGTGATCTTGAGAATATCACCCAATTTGACCAGAATATCAACATGCGCATAATCATCTGCATTTCTGTTGTCAATCCACTTTTTATAAAAAGTGACGGCCTGCTCGTTCAAATAATTCTCTTTCGCATAATCCCCCGCCTTCTGCAAGTACTCCAGCGTCTTTTCACGCTGTTCGGCATTTTCGTAGTGGAAGGCCAGGTCGGCGTAGACTTTTTCCTGGCCGGCAAAGAGGCGCTCCAGCGTCTCGGCCACGATGCGGTGCAGTTGGCGGCGGCGCTGGGCCAGTTGCAGCCGGTAGACGGTGTCGTGCAGCAAGGCGTGGATAAAAACATAGCGCAACTCGGTCAACAGCGTCCAGATATGTTCACGCTGCCCGTCCTTGAGCCGGGCGTCCAAATCTTCGGCCTGCACGGAGCCGTCTAAGGCCAGCATCACCGCCATCAGCAGGCGCGTGTCAAACTCGCCGCCCAGCACCGCCGCCGTCGAAATAAGCGTTTTGAGCGATTCCGGCAGACGGTCTACTCGGGCGACCAGTAAGTCGTTGATGGTAGCCGGAATCTGGGCGGCATCGCTGGCCAGGTCCCAGACAAGAGCAGGTTCCGGCGCAGGATTTTCGTCAAACGCTACCGGTCGATCCGTCGAAATTTCGGTCGAGGTTAGCATATCTTTGGTAAGTCGGACGCGGGTGAGCAGGCCGGTGGCTTGAAAATACAACAAGGTCTGTTCGATGAAAAATGGGTTGCCTCCGGTTTGGGTCATCAGTGTTTCGCGCAGTGTCGCGCTGAGTGGCCCGCCCAGACGCGAGGCGGTAAATTGGGCCACATCGTCTTCGGTCAGCGTATTCAGATCAATGACGGCTTTGGGCGCATCCGATTTTAAGGTCGGCTGCGAGCCGTCGTCGTTCAGGCGGCTGAGCGCAATAATCAGGATGGGGTAAGACTCGATGCCGCGACATAAGATTTCCAGCGCCCGGCTGGAATCGGAGTCAATCCATTGAATATCTTCAATCTCTAAAATCAACGGCTGACGGTGGCTCAGCGCCTTAAACAGTTCTTTAAAAGCATAGAGCGTATTTTCGTAGCGCAGACTGCCTTCCAATTGATTATACAGCGAGTTTTTTTCGGCCAGACCCACTACGCCGCTTAAAAAGGGCTTCAGGCGATTCAGTTCTTCGCGGCTCTCGGCTTCGGGGATTTGCGCAAAAATGGTTTGATATACGCTTTCAAAGGTGCGCAGGTTGCGCTCCGGCCCGGCCTCGGCCTTCTGTTTGAAGACGCGGCTCAGAGCGTTCAGAAAGGGATTAAAAGACTTTTTCAGAATCCCGTCGCAGGGCAAATGTAACCAGGTACGATCCGGCCAGCGCTGTTTAAGTTCATGAACAAAGCGCGATTTGCCCACACCGGGATTGCCATAAATATAGAGTATGCCACCGAATTGCCGATTTTGCAGCGGGGCAAAAGCCTGGATCGCCGCCGCCAATTCCTGCTGACGGCCGATGAAATCACCCTCAAAGGCTTTTTCGCCGATGGCTTTTTTCGTCAGCAGGTGATAAATCGGTACCCGCGCGGCTTTACCTTTTAGTTCAAACTCACCCAGCTCGATAAAGTCAAATTGCCGGCGGACCTGTTCATAAATGCTGCCGTCGGTCCAAATCTGTTCGGCGCCGGCTTTCATCATCAGCCGGGCGGCCAGGTTGACGACATCGCCAATAACCGTGTATTCGCAGCGCTTGTCGCCGCCGACAATGCCGGCAAAGACGGTGCCGTAGGTCAGGCTGGCTTTCCAGTTCAGCCGGTTCAGCTTGGGCTGCCGGCGCACTTCGGTTTTGATGGTGAGAACGCAGTCTAAGGCCCGCTCGATATTGTTTTCATAAGCCGTTGGCGCACCAAAAACGCCCAAAATAACGCCGCCCTTATCGCCAAAGTCGATTTTGTTGAAGTAGCCGCCAAACTGAATAATGAGACGCATCACAATCGTCACAAAATGATCCAATTCCGTGACCGTTGACAAATCGGCAAAGGAAATGAACACCGAAACAGCGTTGCGGAACTCGCCGGCCTGATTGAAGTTGATAACTGCGTCTGGCAGGAATTTGGCGGCGATTTCCAAAGGGATCGGCGTTTTTTGAGCCGATTGCATCTCAACGGCGGCACGCACACTCTGCAGCAGGAAAAAACGGTCGGCGACAGGTTCGCAGGCGATGGCGTCGATTTGGGGAAGATTGGCCGTTAAACCGTCATGAAAGATTACCTGCCCACTGCCGGCCAGGGTTTGGGCCATGGCGCAGTTGTCGATGGCCGGGCCGCGAAAAAAGTAGGCTTTGGCATCGTCGCCGCCAATAATCCCCCAGGTTACGGAGTTGCGGGCCAACCCGACTTTGGCGCTGAATTCAAAATCGCCAAAGCGTGTTTTTTGGATGTGCTGGGTCTGGAAAAATTTTTGAACTTCTAAAGCGGCCCAACACGCGCGGGTGACGACTTGCTCGGTATTTTTAACGAGGTTGAGCGGGAAAATCGCGGTAAAAGCATCGCCGGCAAAAGTAGAGATGAAGCCGTTGTTGGCATAAACGTATTCGTCTAAGGCGTCAAAAATTTTATTTAAAATGGTTGAGAGAATTTCTGCGCCTTCGCTGCCCGACTTCATCAGGATCTCGGTCATCCGGGTAAAGCCGGAAATATCGACAAACAAGGCGACGGCCTCAAAACGCCCTTCGCGCACATTTTGTTGATATTTTTCGATGATAAAGCCAGGCAGAAGTTGTTTCATCGGACTTTCCATAATGGACAATGGACAATGAGCAGAGCAATGAACTCCGGTTACTTGCTTTCAAAACCGAAGATGTTACCGGTTTGGATATAGCGATCCAGCGTTTCTTGAATTTTTTGCTCCATGTCGGCGCGCATTTGCTCTTGATTCATGGCCGGAACGCTGTCGTCGGTTAACATTTGTGGCTGAAGCGTGCGCATTTTTGCATCGGTCATTTTCCAGCCGTGCGCCGTGCGTTCGGCGCTAAGATTCGCCATGAAATCTTTCATTATCGGGATGGCAGGCACGATCAATATTTTTAACAGTTCCGGCTTGACTTGCACATCATTGATTACTTGCGAGATGGCATAAAGATTCGTATTGATTTCGATTATTTTCTCGTCGGTAAATTGCAGAACCTTCGGGTCCTTTGTACCTTCCAACATCTTGATGGCGGTGTACGCGTTGAAGATGTTGCCTTCGTGCGATTGGATCAGGCCGGCGGACAAACCGCTGACAAAGTCGATTGAGGCCAGATTTTTGTCCGGGGCGGTTTGGGCCTGGGCAGACAGGCCGATAAAGAGCAGAAAAACGGTGAGATAGCGCATACAATCTCCTTTTGGTATGTTTTCAAAATTGACACTATAAAATTACGCTCAAACATTTGCAGTGTGCGCGAAAACTTTTAGCGCGAAGTTCACCAAGTTTATCGCAAAGTTACGCGGAAAAATATAGATAGATTGCAGAATGCGGATCGGGATTCGCACCTGACATTCCTAAATTCAAATGGCTTAAGCGACGGACAGCTCGGCGCTGCGGAATGCGTCGACAAAGTTTCGCAGTCGCTGCGGGTCAATGGGTTGTGTCGTCTGACCGTCTTTTTTGAGCGACGTGCCGACGATCACGCCATTGATCCAGGGCATGTACTGTCGAATATTTTCCGCTGTTACGCCGCTGCCCAAAAACAACGGTCGATCCGGCACAGCCTGACGAACCCGGCGGACCGTTTCGAGCGCAGCCGGCTGACCGGTGCCGGCGCCGGATACAATCAACGCATCGGCCAAACCGCGATAGGCTGTATCTTTGGCCATATCCTCCAGATTGAATTGCCCCAATGGCGCAGCGTGCTTAACCGCCACATCTGCCATAATTCTGGCATTGCTGCCAATATGCTGACGATAGCGGAGCGTTTCGGCGGCCTGTCCTTCAATCAAACCCTGATCAGTGACCATGGCTCCGGTATGAACATTGACGCGCACAAACGCGGCATCCACAGCCAACGCAATCCCCAAAGCGGCCTTAATATCATTTCGTAATACATTAATGCCAAGCGGTTGGGCAATGATTTGTTTAACCTGAAGCGCAGCCCGTGTTATGCAAGCGATCGTATGTGGCGCGTTATCGGCCTTGTAAAAGGGCACATCACCAAAGTTTTCAAGCATAATGCCATCAAGGTCAGCTGCTGTTAAAATAGCGGCATCCGCGCATGCCAGGTCCAGAATCTCGTTGACGCCGCCGCCAAAAAGCGGACTGCCCGGTAATGGGCGCAGATGAATCATACCAATTATTTTTTTTCTTCCATCAAAAAAGGACATCGCTACGTCTCCTACTTCACAAAGTTTGGTTTTTAGTTTTATCCAGCCTTTTGTAACAATAACATTCCCATCCGGTTATTACATAAAACTTGACAAAAGGCATGAAACTACATAAGATAGCGGTATTATAACAAAAGAGAAAGCGTTTTTGACATAATTAAATGTTAACCATATTGTATTACTCAAGATTTTTTTAAGGGGGAACCTCAATGGAAATCGATCTGAATCGTCGTAAAGCGGTTGTGAACATGAGTTTTAAAGCGCGCTACATTGCGCTGATTGTTTTACCGGCATTATTTTTAGCTGTATTTATTATTTTCGTTGGCTTTCTAACCATGACAAATACGATTATATCCATGATCGAAGAATGGAACCCCGCTTCACGCCAATTGGAAATGTCGATTAACCATCTTGTCGCCATTGCCCAACCGGAAAAAATGGATGTAGCTCTCAAGCTTGGCTCCGATGTCAAAAAAGTATTGGCTGGTCAGAACACGCGGATGGAGGAAGCCACCACCAAGCCACTTGGCTACGGTCTGGCAATCTTGATCGGCACTATCGTTTATGTGATCATCACTTCATATATCGGTGGACGCATGATTAACAAAGTTGTCGGCCCGGTGCATCGCTTGAATGCAACGGCAGAGCGTCTGGCCACTAAAGACTTTAGCGCCCGAATTACGCTGCGTGACGGTGATGAACTGATGCCCACAGCAGATGCGCTAAACAACATCGCCCAATCTCTGGTCGGTTTTGTGCAAATGGGGCGCAGTAACGTGGCAGAAATTCAGGCAGGGCTAACAACTGCCAACGCTACGTTGGCTAAAGATAATCTGGAGAAGCCGGCGCTTCAAAATTCGCTTCAGGCGGTTGAAAGAAGTCTCAGCAAGCTTAATGAGTTTTTGACCAGTGTTAAGGTGCCTGAAAAATAGGCGGATAGATGGCTTAGTCGTAACTGCTCAAAAAGCGTGGGCAACCTTGCGAAGGCTTTACTGCAAAACTTGTGAAAGCGTGCACTGAAGCCTTCGCAAGGTTCGGTCTACCACCACTTTTTGAGCAATTACGCTTAGTCTGCGCCTTCCATCTCCCCGTTTTCCGTATGAAATAGCGGTTGAGCGGCTCTCAGCGCGGTTAGCCGATAGTGGCGAAATTGCTCATGATTATACTCACGCGCCAATCGCTCGGCGTGATAACGATTGCCGCTATAATAGCGCCAGCCAAAGTATTGGCACAACAACAATGCTTGCAAATATTGTTCATGGACAATCAGGCGCGTGGCTTGCCAACCGATCAGGCCATTCAAAATCAATGCATTGAGCCCCTGTCCATAAGCGCCAACATAGATTTGGCCCGCTCCGGGCAAAAAAGTAGACAGCTTCCTGGCCAGTCCGGGTGAGCGATAGCTTGGAAGGTTTTCCAGCGCGATAATCGTTTGTGATTTCGCGGTGACCTGCAGCGAGTCTGTCGGCGTAAAGTGCGCAATGATGCGGACAGCGCCGGCAACTTCACCTTTTTCCAGTTGCAACAGAAACAACAAAAGCGCGGCCTTATTCACAGTATCCGGTTGAATTGGCCGCGCATTTTTTTTGTCTTGATCCACCAACTTTTCCAGTTGAATTTCGGCCAGAGCTTCATGGTGAATTTCGAGATACCACAAGCTTAACCGAATCGTCCATTCATCCCCCTGATCCGGTTCTGCACACTGCGTAATGGCCATTTTTAAATTTTGGATAGCGGCCTCTTTATCCCCAAGGGCATAATACGAATCGGCGATAGCACGGAAAATATAAGCGGCAGAGTCGGCTTGCGGTTCAAAAAATAAAAAACGTTTATACTCCGTGATCGCGGCATCAGGACAGCCGCGCCGCATCAGTTCATCAGCCAGCTTCAATAATGGGTTGGCTGAGCCGATTGTCCAATTCAACAGCAGGCTGCTAATCCAAAAAAACAGAAATTTCCGCTTCAAGTCTGACCTCTGCCGCTTCGTGCTGTTGTCGATTATAAATCTTTGCCCCGATATACGATCCATAAATGGTGCCGCCATAAAAAAAAGCGGTCAGTCCACCATAAATCCAACCCGATCTTGTGTTAAGGCCATCGTTATCAAATGCGACATAGGTGCGCCAGCCGGCCACTCCGGTGGTTAGCAAGGACAGCAGGGCGTCCGTTTTTCGGCCTAAATAGAACTTGCCGCTGCCGGGAATGATGGCAGACATTCCTGCGGCCAACCAGGGTGATTTGTGTGGCGTTCGAACGGCGGCATCCGTTAATGACAAACAACGCAGTTTCAACTCGGACGGAGCATTAACCTGATTAAATTGGGCATAGGCGGACGCATAGTTTTGTTGCCGCCAGGCGACAAAACCAAGCAATATTTTCTGAGTATCAGGGGAGCAGAAAAAATAGGTGGCGGTATTTTGCAGTTCGGCATAGTCTGCGACGCGAAATAATAAGCGTTGCCGGCGATTTACCCAGTCGCAATCCTTTTGCCATACAGAGTCGGGCAGAAAAGTAAAAGTCCGTAAAGCTTGCGGATAAAGGCCGATTTTTTCCTGGCAGGCGATCAGCTTGCGACAAGTTGCCACACGCGGGGAATCCGGATAGGCGATCAGGAAGCGGCTATACTCACCGGCGGCGCGGGCATAATCTTTTTGCAGATACAGATCGTCGGCAAAGCTTAGCAGATTAGGCGCGGAAAAGTAGTCAGGCAGGGTTTGGGTGTTGGCGGTTGGGGTTAAAAAACCGCTACAAGCCCACAGGAATGCAATAATCCGCCATTTTAGTGCAGTCATTGAAAGTTTATATCCGTAAAGGATTGCTCTTGGCCGTATTCCTGAATTATTCACCACGAAATACACCAAATACACGAAAGGTTTAAGGTTTATGAACTAAAACATTGCATAGCTCGGACAAGCAGAACTCAAAATTCTGGTGTAGCGTTTTGCAATCCTTTATTTTCGTGTGCTTCGAGTATTTCGTGGTTATTTGTACTAGTGCTACGCGGCCTAAATTCGTGTGAACTTTTCCGCGCAGGCCAGACCGACCTAATAGGTTTTGAAAACCTATTAGGTCTAAGTTCACACGAACTTATGCCATCAAGTACTAGTGCACGTCGGCATAAATTCGTCGGGAGTTAAACAGCCGGTTAGCGGCGTCATTCTGAAAGAATCTTTTTACGGCGATAGCCCAGTGTTGATTTGAAAAAAGATTCCTACGGAATGACACCTGATGCAGTTGAAATAACTCCCGGTCATGAATAATTCAATAATTCAGGATATAGGGAGACGGGGTTTCAAAAGTCCGTCGGGTCTTGATCCGGGCACTGGTTGAATTTCAATTATGGCAGACCCTCGGTCTATTTTTGATCCTGTGTCCGTTTGAGATACGCGATGATATGATCGCCCTCTTTATCTTTCAAAGGGATACAGCTTTCGACGGCGCTTTTAACGCTCTCCAATTCCAACAAAATTTCCGGGGTAGCCCGAACCGGGTCGCTAAAAAAAACGCGCCCTTTATCAAATTTCTCCTGTGAACAGCCTACCGAAAACCAAACCATGTAACGGACAAATGCGGGCGGAATGCGTCCCTTCAAGAATTCGAACTTGTCTATAACCCAATCCAAAATAAAATCGCGTGGCAATTGACCGGAAGCAGACATTCCACGCGGAATTGCACCCAGCTCGATCGCGTGAAGCGGGCCGGTTTCCACATAGGCTAAAGCCATTTTGACCGCGTCTGATTGTCGGAACTGTCCCAAAATATCCAGAAACAAGTCGCGCTCGGCGGCCGAATTTGCGCCTTCAAAACGGGCAATGCAGCGCCGGACTAAGGTCGTATCACCGTATTGGGCGGCAACGGACAATCCGGCTTTGACTAATGATGGATGAACTTTGTTCGGATCTTGCAGATAAAGATGCGCCAACGACTCGGCATAGGCCTTTACCTGTAAATCTCTGCCAATCCCGCCGCCCAAAAAAGTGATCAGATCTGCCCGAAGCGAGGAGATTGCCCCATCTTCTTTGGATGGTGGCTGCAGGCCGATACGCTCCAGAGCCGGACGAAATACCCGCTTAACATAGGCGGCGATAACCGGCATCAGCTCCTCCTGACCGACAAGCATGAAATGGACATTTTTAACCATAACGATAATTTCGCCCAAAACTTTCGGATCAGGATTGGCGGCATAATCTTCTAATAGTGACAGATAGGCATCACCCCCCAATTGTCCGGCCATAAACAAAGATGCCAAATTACTGACATAACCGACTTGTTCGTTTTGGCCTAAAATTTTTGGGGCGTATTGCGCCAGGTGATTCATCGCCGCTGAAGGAACAGACCAGCGATAATATCCTTTTTCATCGGCATTGGGATGCAGCCAGACAACCTTCTTTTTGGAAGGGAGTTGCACGGTTTCTTCAGCACGGCTAAGCAGAATTTTTTCTGTTAGTATGGTGTCGCCGTCGCCGTAGTGCAGGATTACCGGCACTTGCCATAAAGCCGGCTCAATCGTTTGACCAAAATTAACAAATCGCTGTTGCGTCAGTTTGACTTTATTATCAGCCAGCAGCTCTGCTTTAACCAGGGGAACCCCCGCCTGATTGACGAACGCGGCCATCGTCGTGCCCACATCTTTGCCGGCGGCTTTGGATAGCGCAGCCCACAGGTCGGCGGCGGTGGCATTTTTCCAGGCATGCTCTTTCATGTAGGCGCGGACACCTGTGCGAAAAACGTCTTCGCCCAACCATTGCTCGATCATTGCCAGTACTGCCTGTCCTTTGGGATAAGCCAAATCGCCTACCATTTGGAACGGATCCTGATCGGCCCGCATTTCCACCCGGATAGCCCGACTTGAAGGCAGGGCATCTGCAAACATCGCCTCATGCGCTTCGCTGACGAACCGCGCCGGCAGCCCGAATTCCGGGAAGACCTGCGCCGTTATCTTGCCTTCGACCCAGGAAGCAAAGGATTCGTTCAGCCAGAGATCGTCCCACCAGGCCAGGGTCACCAGATTGCCAAACCACATGTGGGCTAATTCATGGGTGATTGTTTCGGCCAGCCACACTTTGTCATCAAATGTGCTCAGGGTCGGATCGAGTAAAATCCGATCTTCCAAGAAGGTGATTGCGCCCGGATTTTCCATAGCCCCGGCTTGAAACTCCGGCACAGCGATAAAATCCAACTTCTTATACGGATACGGGCTGCCGAAATAATCAACCACAGCCTTTAGGATCGATGGCGTCATCTGAATGGCTTCGGCTGCCAGATGCGTCTGGCCTTTGGTGGTCACGACGCGGGTTGGGATGGGCATATCCGGAATCGGCACAGTATCAAACGGCCCGGTCATCAGGGCCAGCAAGTAAGTGGACATCGGCGGCGTTTTCTCAAAAACATACGTCCGTTGATTGTTCTGAACCGTTTCCGCTTCGATAGGCGTGTTGGATAACGCCATGTAAGCTTCGGGCACAATCGCTGATATTTGGAAGGGAATTTTAAAGCCGGGCTCGTCCCAGCAGGGAAAAGCCAGCCGCGCATCATAGCATTCAAAATCGGTAAAAGTGTAGCCCAAACTATCGACTTCGCATTTATAAAGTCCCATCGCCTTGCGATTGTAGGGTTTGGAAAATCCAACAAACAGTGTATATTCGCCGGGCTGAAGCGGCGCGGCGGTCTTGACTTGAATCAGCCCGATTTTGGCATCGCTTGCCTCATGGCTAAGTTTGATATCGCCGGATGCGCCTTTGAGCGTCACGTTGGCCAAAGCCATTTCTTTGGCGTGAAAACGAAAGACATCCGTCTGTTTTTTAACCTTAAGGGTAATCCTGGCTTCGCCGGAATAGGCGTCTTTCTGAGCGTCAACCGTCAGTTTAATAGCTTCAAAAGTAGGCACAACGTCCTGTCCAAGCCGATACGGGTCCGCAATCGGATTGGCCAGAGTTGTAGATGAGTAGATAAAAAAAGACAAAATTGCGGCAGATACGATGCGCATAAAATCCTTTCCTTTTTGATAATGTTCTCAATACGCTGCGCCTTGCATGATGAATGAATTAGAATGATTTTGCGAAGCACGAATAATATAGCATTATTTTGAGTGATGGCAATCAATTCTGAACGGTTCCTGTGGATTATGGAAGCTGCCTGATTACAAAATACATCTCCACCTCGCCCTTATTCATCGCGCACACTTGCCGGAACGACTATTTTTTGCACAGCAATTTGCTGCTTCAACTGCCGCGCGGCAAGGGCATAACCGCCATCCGCGCCGTCTATAAAGTGAACGCCTTTCATGCTCCGCGTGTGAGCGAAACATGTCACCATCGCCTTATCCGAAACATGCAAGCCGTAGAAAATGTGCCCGTCACGGCGTAACGCTTCCAAATGAGCCTCCAGGCGGAGACGATTTTCTTTGGAAACCGTGACTACCATCTTTAGGCTCCCGTCAAATTTGCGAAAGTCGGTATCACGTGCATAAAACGAAAGCGGCATCAGGCGGGACGCAAAGTTCCACGCCCGATGCGCCAGATCGGATAAGCGATATTTTAAACCGTGATTTGCGCCGACATTGAGCCGAGCCATCTGCGCGGCTTGATGCCGGTCGGCCCAATGAACTTCGGCTTCGCGGGCTAAAGGGTGATAATCCGTCTCCCGACCCAGCGTTTCGCCCAATTGCCCAAAGATTTTGGCCAATAGCGCTTGCTGCCGGAGCGGCTCCGTCGGAACAAGTTTGATGATCAGACTAATTGTCTCTTCTTTGGAGCCCCGGACATCATGAAACGGGCAGGAAATCCCTAAAAAGCTGACGGTATTTTCGGACCGGTAATCATCGGCTAAAAGATAGCGCACGCTGTAACGCGGATCCTTGATGAGCATTTCGGCATAATCCACGCCCGATCCGTTTAAGACGGCCTGATAATACTTCGGGGAGACTTTGAATCGGGCCACCCGCACCTCATGCCCTGCCGCGTAAACATCTTTAACCGGGACGATCCCGACCCGCAGCGGCAGCTCGAACTGAGCCAGGGCAGCCAGCCGTGTCTCGGCGAGCACATCGCGCGCCTGCGGCAGCAGCGCTTCCGGCAGCAGAAAAGTTGCGCCGTCGCCGCCGAAGACAAAGGGAAAATCCGGTCCGCCGTACATGTTGATGAGCCCGATGACGCCGATGATGCCGGCCAGATTGACATCTTTATAGCGGCCCGCTTCAATGGCTTTGGTCGAGCCGGTCACGTCGGTAATAATAATCGCCCAATCTTCCGGCGCGGTCCGATAGTGGCGCGGATCGGCAATATCTGCAAAATTGGTAAACGCCGGTAATTCCTTGTAAAATGTTGTAGTGTCTTTCACGTTTTATTGCTCCTTTTGAATATTGGCCGAGGCTACAAAATACATCTCCACCTCGCCCTTATTCTTCGCATACACTTTGCCGCGGTGCTCGCAGAAAAAGTTATCTTTCATCAATTCATACGTCGCGCCGGAGATGTTGACTTTGCCCGGCTCGCCGGACGATTCCATGCGGCTGGCCAGATTGACCGTATCGCCCCACACGTCGTAGGCAAACTTCTTCTTGCCGATGACGCCGGCCACCAACGGCCCGGTATGCACGCCGATGCGGATTTCCCAAACCGGCTGTCCGCTTGCTTCCTTTTCGCGTTTCCAATCTTCCATCCAGCCGCGCATTTCCAGAGCGGCGCTGACCACGTCGGTCGGATTTGTGTCGTTCGGAATCGGGATGCCTCCCGCAGCCATGTAGGCGTCGCCGATGGTCTTGATTTTTTCCAGACCATGCCGTTCGACGATGGCGTCAAAGGCGGCAAAACAGGTGTCCAATTCCTTGAGTAAAGCCTGCGGCGTCATTTTTCCGGCCAGATGGGTAAAACCTTTGAAATCGGTGAAAATGATCGTCACTTTGTCATAGTGTTTGGGCTCGGCCCGGCCATATTCTTTCAACTCGGCGGCCACTTCTTCCGGCAGGATATTGAGCAGAAGACGGTCGGATTTTTCGCGCTCGGCCTGAATTTCCGCATTGAGCCGCGCCAATTCCACATTTTTCAGACGATGGATTTCGGCTTCTTTTTCGGCATTTTCGATCCCGTGCAGGACTTGCAAATTCTTCAACTTGTTTTGTGATTCTTCGCTGAAGATTTCCTTGCTCAGGGCATGAAATTGACGATAAAAATCCAGCGCGGCGGCGGTGTCTTGCTTAAGCTCCGACAGCTCGGTTAAAAGCTCATAGACGCGCGCCAGCTTGGGCTTGACTTTAAGTTGCCCGCCCTGCTGCCGGGCCTGCAGCAAAATATCTTCCGCTTCAGACAGGCGGCCCTGTTTGATATAGATTTCGCCGATGGCGATTTGGTTGGTCAGCGCGGCATTGAGATAATGGACCTCCTGGCGCAGTCGCAGACTTTCCTGATGATAATGCAGCGCCTGCTCCCAATCGCCCATCCGCTCGTAACAGTTGGCCATTTCCGTCATGGCCAGTGACGTTGGCACGGGATGTCCGATGCTGTAGGGCAGGCTTTCCCGGTGAAAACGCAGAGCCAGGTCAAATTCCTGTCGAGCGCGGTGGATGGCCCCGATCCCGTTCAAAATATAGACGTTTCCCAGCGTATAGGGAAAATCGCGCAGGAATTCCGCCCCGCGTTGATAATAGCGCATGGCGGCGTCATAATCCTTTAAATCGCCGTATAATCCACCCAAAAAATTGAAAACCCACGTTATTGATATTTTGCCCAAAATGGTGGTCAGACCGTTGCCGCTTTCACAAATCCGCAAGGCGGACAGCAGATATTCCAGCGCCCGATCATAATTGCCCAACGAGCGATATATGACACCCAAATGCGCCAGATAGGTAATCCGGACGTCAGCCTGATCCACCTGCTCTACCAACGGGTGCATCTGCGCGCAGACCGCGAGGGCAGCCTCATATTGCGATGACATGATGAGCTTCATATCGTCATAAATTAAGCCAATCACCAATGCGCGTGGATGATTCAATTTTTGGGCCAATTCCCAGCCTTGCCGGAAGTAATTGTTGCTGTGTGGGTCATGGCCGTATAAAACATAAGCGTAAAGGATCATGGCTTCGGCTTTTTCCAGGTCGTCGCCGGCCTGTTCAGCCATTTTGCGTAACATGTTTAAAAGCGCTTCCATAAGGTGTTCCCGGGTTGAGTTACGAGCAAAGTTGAAGACAAATTACGCCGTCCGATTACAAAAAACCCTCAGGACAGCTTGCCTAAGGGTCTTTTGTTCTTGGTTGCCGATTAAAAGTCAAAAAATCTATTCAAGGACTTCGCTAATTTGGAGCACGGCCTGGATGTCGGTATATTTGGGGATATCGCCCAGAAGCTCCTCCGACGCGGGGGCAAAGGCGGCTTGAAAGTCTTCCATGCTGTTAAACCATAAACCGGCAATGGCCACAAACGGGGCGGGCGCATCCGGCGCGCCACCGGCCAGCCCTTTATCCACGGTGACTTTGACGGGTTTGAGTAGTTTTTTGACCAGCGGAATATGCTTATCCATGTAATAAGTCATGTCAAAGCGCACTCCCGGCATGTTTGGATACAATACATTAACGCGAATCATAAAGCCTCCTTGTGGTGGGTGAAATGGATGAAGAGAAATCTACCGTATAGCCAGAAAACATGAGAGTCGGTCTAAGCTTAAATCAAAAGCACAAGTAAGTCAATCAAATTTTTGCGCATTTGGTTCCGCTATTAGTCAGGCAGGACATCTTTTGACAAAGACCGCACATTAAAGCTGGCTGCTCCGACCAGTCACAAAATACATCTCCACCTCGCCCTTATTCTTCGCATACACCTTGCCGCGGTGCTCGCAGGCAAACTGATCCTTCACCAATTCATACGTTTCGCCGGAAATGTTGATTTTACCGGCCTCGCCGCTGCTTTCCATACGGGCGGCAATGTTCACGGCGTCGCCCCAAATATCGTAGGCGAACTTCTTTTTGCCGACCACGCCGGCCACCAGCGGCCCGGTGTGAATGCCGACGCGCAACCGCCAGGGTTCTTCGTCGTGCGCCCGTTTGGATGCCGCCCAATTTTCCATCCACTGCATCATTTCCTGCGCGGCGGTAACCACGTCCAGCGGATTGGTCTGATTGGCCAGCGGAATACCGCCCGCAGCCATGTAGGCGTCGCCAATCGTTTTGATTTTTTCCAGATGGTGACGCCCGACAATCTCGTCAAAAGCGGCAAAACAAGTGTCCAAGTCTTTGACCAAATCCTCCGGCGTCAGGCGGGCGGCGATGTGGGTAAAACCCACAAAATCCGTGAACAAAACCGTCACCCGCTCATAGAGCTGCGGACGGGAGTAACCGAATTGCTTCAATTCCCTGGCTGTCTCGACGGGCAGGATGTTGAGCAGCAAGTCATCGGATTTGCGGCGCTCGGTTTCGATCATGCTTTCATAGGCCAGGTGTTCCTTTTTAAATGTGTACAAGGCGACGAAACATATTCCAAAACTGGCAACGATGTTCATATAAAAATAGTAGAAGGTTTCATTGTAGTGATTTGTTCGCAAAGGCAGCATAACTTTGAAGCTCAACTTGGTTAACAAAAAGCACACAATGACCATTATCGAAAACGTAATCAGCCAGCGTTTTTCGTCAAACAACAACATGGAGCCCATCCACACGGCAAACAAAAAGTATTCTGTGCCAGTCGCCGCGCCGAAAATGATAGCCCCGCCGGTCAGATAAAACATAAAGAAAAAAATGACGATGAGTCGGGCATTACAATGCTGATGCTTGTGGTTGAGATATAAAATTAAGACACTTATGGCCGGCGAGAAAAGAAACATCAGCAGGTCCAAGCCGTTGGCAACATGAAAAAGCTCCTGGATAGTCATCAGCCCAATGAGGATAACGACGACAGCAATCCCGTTGACAATTTTGACCCGCTTCTGCTCGCCAAACGGCATGTCCGGCGTCAGGCCAATGGCCAGGAGACGGTTGACAAATTGTTTCATACGCTATCCTCCAAACAGGGGAAACAGCGGTTTAAAAACATAAAGCCCGCGAGCATTTCATCTCACGGGCTAATAAAATTTAGACACGATCATTGGCAAGTCCGGAACTAAGGGCGTCGTAAAACGTCAATGCGCTATGACTGCAGTCTGCCAATCCGCTTGGCCCACTAATTTAACCGCGACCTCACTAAACCAAAGCCGGAATTTACCTTCGCCGTCGCGATGCTCCAAAGACAAGAGTAACGGCCCGACCTGCGCATAACCTTCCCATGTGACTGCGCGGGTTGGCTGCATTGCGCCGCCTTTGCGGAAAACCCACTGCGCTAAGCGAAAGTCGTCATCATAAAACAAATCATAGGCATCGCCGGGGGTGTAGCCAACGCTGTCGCCATAAGCAACCGTCAGACTACGCGCTTCACCGCTGCCAAGTGGCAAGGTCTGCCGGCCATTTGCGGTTATGGCGCAGCCAGTATCCCAAACCAGATGCAATGGAAAAAGCAGCCAGTACTGATCGTTGATAAACCAGCGGTCTACCTTCTCATTCAAGGCGGCGTCGCCTTCTTTGATTTTTGCCTGTTGATAAGTATGGCTTAACGACAGGCCTGCATCGAGACCGGTGAAGGAAACTTCGCCCGTTTTAGGCGACCATTCCCATTGACGCTGCGCATTGCGCTCGCCGGCTTGCACATTAAACGTAAAGCGAATGCGCTCAATATCGGCAAACGCCTGCGCGCCGTGGGCTTCCGCAATTTTGACAGCATCCGTCGGACTTTCCCCGGCGTCAACAATGCGGATCATCAGCAAACTCAAAATAAACCCGCTTAAAAGCACGCGAAGCATAATATCCTCGATTTTTAAAAATTCCTTAAGCGCGATTTTCGTAATTGACTGCGCTCCGGCACGTTCACCGGCCAATTATAATCATAAACCGCGCCTTCCCAATCGCCGTAGGACGGGTTGGGCAGCACGATAAACCGCTCGCCGAACTCGGCCCGCAACTTGTCCGTAACGGCATAGCGCTCCTTGATGGACTTGTCTTCAAAAACATCGGAAAAGTCATTCAGATTATCACCCATCAGCAGCAGAATTTTATGGGTTTGCATGACTTTTTGGCGGCGCGTTTCCTTGCTGTTTGAGCCGTCGACGCGCATAATGACGTGGACGCTGTCAACCATCGGAAAGTCGTATTTTTTAAGATTTTGCATGGTGCCGGCCCAACCGCTCTCCTTGCGATTGGTGATGTAAAAAACTTCGACGCCGCGCGAAGCCGCATAGTTGAGGAAGTCCGTTGCGCCGGGTAAGGGCGTCGCGCCGGAATGATCCATCCAATCGTCCCAATGCGCCGGGTAAACGTCGCCCGTTTCGATCAGGCGCACCTGGAACGGGGTGTTATCCAAAACGGTCTCGTCGATATCCACGACCACCGCCGATTTTTGATTGGGGTCCATTTGCCTGGCCAACTCCACTTCCAGGCGGTAGCGCGCCCAATTGAACGCTTGATAGCACAACGCGCGGTATTCGGCGGCGGTTTGCATCCACAACGTCGCCATCACGTTTTGCTCGTCACGAATAGGGCTTTTCCCGGCCTCGGACAATTCTTTTTGGCAAATATGGGAACAGTTTTGCAGAAAAATTGCGGAAAGCGCAATCGTCACAAACGTTGTTAATTTTCGCTTCATCGTCGCTCCGGTGATTCAAAGTGAGATAGATGACAGACCTAACAGGTTTAGAGCCTGGTTATTGAAAACCCCCGGTGAATCTTTAACGATGGGTCGCGTCTTTGTAAAATGGCGGTTTGACCACAACTCCCGGCGCGCGTTTGCCGCGTATGTCGATTTCCAACGCGGTGCCAGATTTGTCGCAGCCGGACTTGACGTAAGCCGTGCCGATTACTTTCTGCAGCGACGGCGAAAACGTGCCGCTGCACACCTTGCCGATTTCTTCACCATCTTTAAAAACAGTAAAACCCTGCCGGGCGACCGATTTGCCTTCGATTTCAAAGCAGATCAGCTTGCGTGGCACACCTTTTTCTTTTTGGGCCAGCAAAGCATCACGACCGGTAAAGAGGCCCTTATTTAGTTTGGTAATCCAAGCCAGGCCGGCTTCCAATGGTGTCGTCGTATCGTCAATATCGTTGCCGTACAGCGCGTATTTCATCTCCAGACGCAGTGTATCCCGCGCGCCCAGACCGATCGGCTGAATGTTAAAATGCTTGCCCGCGTCCATAAGCCCGTTCCAAACATCACCTGCGCGGTTCAACTGTTGGAAATACAATTCAAAACCATCCTCACCCGTGTAACCCGTGCGCGAGATAATCATGGGCAGCCCCATCACCTCGCCCTGCACATACCAATAGAAGGGAATCTTGTCCAAATCGACCGAAGTCAGCTTGAGCAAAATTTCCTGTGCCTTTGGCCCTTGTAGAGCCAATTGAGCAACGTGATTGCTGATGTTGTGCAGCTCCACGCCTTCCTTGTTATTTTGCGTCATCCATTGGAAATCTTTGTCTGTATTGGACGCATTGACGACGATCAAAAAATGATCCGGCATCCGATAGACCAACAAATCATCTACAATGCCGCCGGTTTCCGTACACATGCAGGAATATTGTACTTGCCCAACCGCTAACTGCGCCACATCGTTGACAGTAATACGTTGTACAAAGTCGAAAGCGTTGTCGCCGCGCACTTCTACCTCGCCCATGTGCGAGACATCAAACAGACCGGCCGTAGTCCGCACCCGCAGATGCTCGTCAATGATGCCGGTATATTGAACGGGCATTTCCCAGCCGCCGAAGTCGATAATTCTGGCTTTGGCCGCCACGTGATTGTTGAAAAAAGGGGTTCGTCTTTTTGATGTGGACATAGTTGGTCTCCTTCATTTAAGGCGTATAATTTATCTAAATAAGATACATTTGTCATAATCCAGCATAATTACTCTTCCGTGCCTTCGTTCCAGGCGCCTTCGCCGCTTTGCATCCGACGTAGTTTAAACGATTTGATCGGCCGGCCAAGCAAATAACCCTGGCCGTAGTGAACGCCGAGTCGCTTGACCGTTTCCAGTTCACCTTCACGCTCAATGCCTTCGGCAATCATGACCGAGCCGATCTTGTTGGCCATTTCCAGCAGCGTGGCGCACAAATCCTGTTTGATCAGGTTTTGGTCAATGTCGCGCACCATAATCATGTCAAATTTGAGGAAATCCGGCCGCAGTTCGGCGATAGAATTGAGACTGGCATAGCCCGCGCCGGCGTCATCAATGGCAATCTTAATGCCTTCCTTCTTTAACTCGTTGAGGTTTCGGGTAAAGATGTCAAAGTGATCGATGGCCCGTCGTTCGGTCAATTCTAATACGACTCTGGCTGGATCCAGCCGGACGCTCTCCAGTTTTTTAAGAAATTGGCCGTCATCGAGCGGATTGCCGTCAATCACCGCCGGGCTGGTGTTTAAAAACAATTGCTTGCTCGTTTCCAGCCAATCTTTGGTCTGCTCAATCGCGCGCAACCGACAAACACGATCCAAATCCGAGCCCATGCCCCAGCGATCCGCCAGCGAAAAGAGCAGCTCGGTATTCTTAAATTCGACGGCGCTGCGATTGCTGCTGAGCGCTTCATAACCGACAATCAGATTCGTCTTCAAATCCAGGATGGGTTGAAACGCGGTGTCAATTTGTTTATTGCGCAAAATGTTACGCAGAACTTTCATCAGCCGCATATTTTCGCGCTCTTCCTGATTGAGCGCCATTTGCTGCGCCTCTTCAATGCCCTGATAAATATTGCGTTCAAAACGAACAAGCGGCTTTTCCATCGTAATTGCAAATCCGAGATGAAATCGAAGCTCATCCAAATTAAAAAAGGAGGTCAGCCCCTGCATGTGCTGCTGCAGCCAACTCCGCAACAGCTTTTCGTAACTTTCCAGCTTGGCGTCATCCAGACCAATCGTCTGCGCCGACGGGAAAAACAGCAAAAATTGGTCCGCATAGCGAGTCGTAACCACCACCTGACAATCCAGATCGGCGTAGTTTTTGCAAAATTCCTGCAAGACTTCCGCTATCTTTTTCAGGAAATTGTCATATACTTGCCAGCCGTACGTATCCTCCAAACGGCGAACGCGGGTCAAATCCAGAAAAAGGATACCAAGATTGCGGGAGGAGGCCAGCATGTGGTTTAAAGTCGGCAACATTCCTTGCAACGTGCGCATCCCAATGTCGCGATCAAATGTTAATTCTTGCAGCTGGGCTTGATTAAAGTCCACGTTTCCCCCCCGGTTTAAAAATTCCGGTATTTAAGCGTATGATCATTTTAGCTTCTTCCTCAAATATTTTTTCCGATAATACTGGCGCTCATGCTGCTGAAGATGTGGAATTTGGATTGGATAGGCTTAGCCGTTTTTATTGTTTAGAGGTTATATCAACCAAAGCACCGTCATGCGCATACGGTTTCAATCACAGAGCAACGCTTTGAAACCATGTTGCTGAAAATGCTTATCGGCAGTCAGCGCCGTGTCAATGTCGTTATCACCCATGACCACAAATGACATGCAATCAATGATACCCCATTCTTTATCCGTGCGGTCTTTGAACAGTTGAAAACCGCGCTGATAAAGCTGCTCTGTAATCGGTATAACCTTCACATTCGGGTCTTCTTCGAGCGATTCCAGCAATTCAATAGCCGCCTGACGATATTTGAGCGGCGACAATGCATTTCCAATTTCCAAAATAATCGCCCGTGTGGTGACCAATGTGACGGCATTGGCCTCTAAAAGATCGGCAATGTGGAGAGCCTTTTTGTGATTCTGGTCTTTTGGCACGGATAGCGCTATGGCGTATGAAGTATCCAAAAAAACTTTGTCCATTACTTCGCCACCTGCGAATGATAGAGGTAATCGTCTAATCGCTCGGACCAATCACTCGGCCCTTCTAACTTCAGCGCCCGGGCGGTATTGAGAAAAGACCGTTTTGTCTTGATCTTTTTTCTAACGGTTTCAATACGAAGAATAACCCGTGTATTCGGCTTGAGTCGAATCGGTTTTTCGAGCAGAAAGCTTTTGCCATCATATGTGGCAGGAATGGCTTCCATGACCATAATTGCACCCTTTCTTTTTTGTTACAGATTACAGAATTTACAGACAAACCTTACCACTTTTAGACGTACCGCCGACCGGACGACGAAACGACCCGGCCAGGATTGGATGCAAACCGGGGCGCGGGCGGCCACAAGCTTGTCCGGCATAGCTTCAAGAGGCCGGTTGCATAGTGTTGAGAAGCATCTACAAAAACTTCGTGACCAGTTTGATTTGCAGGCAAATACGGCAACAGCAAACTTCCATTGCGACAGCCTTTTCAAGGGTGTTGGCCACCCAATTTTCAACGCAATCCCTGCTTTTTTCAGCCATCAGAATTACTTTCCGATGCTGCTCCGGAGTTAAGGAGATGATAAATCTGCCGGTGAACGGTTGATCGGGTTGCTCATCACATGCCGCGCAAAATGCAAAATAATCGTCCACCGAATCCACGAACGCCTGACGAAGTTCCGCCACCGACTTGCCTTGAAATGTCACTACATCACGAATGTTAATGATCTCGCCATGAAAAACATCGGCGTCTTCATCAAACTCGACACGAGCTAAGTAGTTTTTATATTCCATCATCCATCATACTGATTTTATTAAATCAGACAGACCCCCGCCTCTCGACGATGGTCTGCCTGATTCGAGTCAAAACGCTTACGCCCCCTTAATCGCCGCATGAGCCGCCGCCAACCGCGCAATCGGCACGCGGAAAGGCGAACAACTCAAGCTTTTTGTAACCTGGCCTGCGAGATGGCCATAATCAATGATCTCAGCGCATTATTCACGGCTTCCGGCGTCGGGAATACGCTGGCTATTTCCGGCTCTAGCACAACAACCAGACGCTTTTCAGCGCTGCGCCCGGCAAAGCGATTCGGATGGGCCTTGCTGTAGTCAAAGCGGTATTCGGGCCGCATATCATCTGCATCTGTTTTAGAGGCGCGCGTTTTCTTCGTAGTCTTTACGTTCATAATTTACCGCCTTTCGTGCGCTAAAAATCCGAATCACGTCTTCAACCCGCTCCGTAAAGCAGACAACCAATAACCGCTGAAGCAGAGAACGCCCTATGGCAATTTCACGTCGCTCTTCGACAGAGTGATCTTCGTCATCAAAAAATAAAGGCAAGCGGATCATCAAAAACCGTGCTGGCTTCATCAAAGCCGATCTTGTGCTTCTTCAAATTCAATTTAGCTTTTTCCGGATCCCACTCAAATCGCAAACTCATCTGACAGATCCTTTTTGTTACTCACTAAATTTCCTAAATTCAGACAGACCCCCATCTCTCGACGAGGGCCTGCCTGATTCACATCAACCAACATGCAAATTAAAATTTTGCACCCCACAGACTCCGCGCTTACGCCCCCTTAATCGCCGCATGAGCCGCCGCCAACCGCGCAATCGGCACACGGAAGGGCGAGCAGGACACGTAGTTCATGCCGACTTTGTGGCAAAACTCCACGGATTTGGGATCGCCGCCGTGTTCGCCGCAAATGCCGACTTTCAAGTCCGGGCGGACCGAACGGCCCTTGTCCACGCCCATCTTGATCAGTTGGCCCACGCCGGTCTGATCAATGGACTGGAACGGGTCTTCCGGCAAAATCTTCTTTTCGTAATATTCGCTCAGGAACTTGCCGGCATCGTCACGACTAAAGCCAAAGGTCATTTGGGTCAGATCGTTGGTGCCAAAGGAGAAGAACTGTGCATCACCGGCAATTTCGTCGGCGGTAAGGGCCGCGCGCGGAATCTCGATCATCGTGCCGACCAGATACTTCACGCTTTGGCCGGTTTCGGCGATGACTTTCTCGGCGGTTTCGACCACGATGTTCTTCTGGTGAATAAATTCCGTTTTTACGCCAACGAGCGGAATCATAATTTCCGGGTAGACGGCTACGCCTTCTTTGGCCAATTGACAGGCCGCTTCCATAATGGCGCGGGCTTGCATTTCGGTAATTTCCGGATAGGTGATGCCCAGTCGGCAGCCACGATGGCCCAACATAGGGTTAAACTCATGCAGGGCCGCCACTTGCGCCTGGACAGCAGCCAGAGTCACGCCCATTTCTTCGGCCATTTCGCGCTGAGCCGGTTCGTCATGAGGCAGGAACTCGTGCAGCGGCGGGTCCAGGGTGCGGATGGTTACGGGTAAGTCATGCATGGCCTTGAAGATGCCATAAAAATCTTCGCGCTGATAGGGCAGCAATTTGGCCAGCGCCTTGCGGCGGTCGGCTTCGGTATTGGCCAAAATCATCTCCCGCATGGCTTTGATGCGCTCGCCTTCGAAGAACATGTGCTCAGTGCGGCACAAGCCAATACCCTGTGCGCCAAAGCTGCGGGCGCGGATGCTGTCTGCCGGCGTATCGGCGTTGGTGCGGACGCCAATCTTACGGTATTTGTCGGAAAGGGCCATCAGCCGCTCGAAGTTACCGGTTAATTCTGCGTCTTGCGTCGGCACGGCGCCATCCAGCACTTCGCCGGTCGAGCCGTTGAGTGAAATCCAGTCGCCTTCCTTCAACACGCGGCCTTCGATGGTCAACGTGCGGGCTTTGTAGTCAATCTGGCATTGCCCGGCTCCGGCGACGCAGCATTTGCCCATACCACGCGCAACCACAGCAGCGTGCGAGGTCATCCCGCCGCGGGCGGTCAGAATACCGCGGGCGTGGTGCATGCCGGCCAAATCCTCCGGCGAGGTTTCCAGGCGCACCAAAATCACTTTCTTGCCATCTTTAACCCAATTTTCCACTTCGTCGGAAAAGAACACAATCTGACCGGTCGACGCGCCGGGCGAGGCCGGCAAACCGCGGGTCAGCACTTTCACTTTCGTCAGGGCTTCCTTATCAAAAACCGGATGCAGCAGTTCGTTGAGCCGGTTGGCTTCCACGCGCAGCACCGCGGTTTTTTCGTCCAGCTTGCCCTGATCCAGCATTTCCATAGCGATCCGCACCATGGCCGGACCGGTGCGCTTGCCGTTGCGGGTTTGCAGCATCCAGACTTTGCCTTTTTGAATGGTGAATTCGATGTCCTGCATATCTTTATAATGATCTTCCAAGCTTTGCTGGATTTCATTCAGGCGTTGATAGGCGGTCGGCATGGCTTCTTCCAGCGACGGGTAGTTTTTGACTCGCTCTTCTTCGCTGATGCTTTGCAGTTTTGCCCAGCGGCGCGAGCCTTCCCGGGTGATTTCAAGCGGAGTGCGAATGCCGGCCACCACGTCTTCGCCCTGGGCGTTGATCAGATATTCGCCGTTAAAAATGTCCTCGCCGGTCGAGGCGTCGCGGGTAAAAGCCACGCCGGTGGCGCAGTCGTTGCCCATGTTGCCGAAGACCATCGCCTGCACGTTGACCGCGGTGCCCCATTCGTCCGGGATGCCGTTCAGCCGGCGGTAGACCATGGCACGATTGTTCATCCATGAACCGAACACGGCCTCGACCGCGCCCCACAACTGCTGCATCGGATCGGTCGGGAAATCGTGGCCGGTTTTGTCCTTAACGGCTTTGCGGAACAGGCTGACCAATTCTTTCAGATCATCTACGCCCAGATCCGTATCTTGCGTCACGCCGCGTTTATGTTTGACTTGGTCAATGATAACTTCAAACGGGTCGTGCTCTTCTTTAGTCTCCGGCTTGAGACCGAGCACGACATCGCCGTACATTTGGATGAAGCGACGGTAGGAATCCCAGGCAAAGCGGGCGTTATCAGCGGCTTTGGCCATTCCTTCCACAACTTCGTCATTCAGGCCCAGATTTAGAATGGTGTCCATCATGCCGGGCATGGATGCGCGCGCTCCGGAACGTACGGAAACCAGTAGTGGATTGGCCGGGTCGCCAAACTTCCCGCCCATCGTCGCTTCGATCTGGGCAATGCCTTGCTTGACTTGATCGGCCAATTCCGGCGGATAATTACGGTTGTTTTTGTAATAAACCGCGCACATCTCGGTAGAGATGGTGAAACCGGCCGGCACGGGCACCCCAATGTTGCTCATTTCGGCCAGATTGGCCCCTTTGCCGCCCAGCAAGTTCTTCATATCGGCTCGGCCGTCGGCCTTGCCTGCGCCGAATGTGTAAACGTATTTGGACATAGAAACCTTCCTTAGAAATTTGATAAAAACTGGTGAACATGAAACGAGAGAGGAAAATTGTTGTTGATGGCGCATGCCCTTGAAATTAAAATTTTATGGACTTTTACTCCATAAAAGTCACCTTCAAATGGCATTGTTCAAGGTTTAGTTGGTGTCACCAAACGCCAAGTATATTACTCAACTTTGTTGGTGCTTTGATTCTAACTTTTCTAATACCTGCATATACGCCGGCATGTTTTTAATGTTGTCCAGATCTTCAGTTTCTTTGATTCTATCTATCTATTAATCGTGAAAGTTATGTCACAGAACGGTGGAAAATTATTGCAAGAAACCCCGGCAAGAAGCAAGTCCGGTATTCTAAATCTTAATTTTTTGCTTTTTCCTTGCAGACTACTGAAGCTCCCGCGCCAATTCTTGCACACGCTCCAAAGACAGACCCGTATACGCGGCCACCTTCTCTACGGGAAGCCCATCTTTCAACGAACGTATGGCAAATTTTTCAGAGGCTTCTTCCCGGCCATCAGCCCGGCCCTCAAGCCGAGCCGTTTCAATCATATCCTTTTCGCTGGCTTTGTTTGTCAAATACTTTTCATACGCCCGGCGCTGTTCTTCGGGCATTTTCAGAAAATCCAGCTTTTCAGCCGCTGCCTGAATATTTTTGGACTTAAACTCGGTCGGCACTTCCGAGTTTTTGAAAAAATACACCCACTCGTCAATCCCATTTCTGATGATGTTGTGAAATCGCTCCACTTCAATTAAATAATATTCGGGAAAAATACTTCGGCTCACCTGAATTTCATGACCTAAAATAGCCTGACGCTTTTCCGGCCTTAACTTCAACTCCTCATTCGTGTTCAAACCGTAAAAGTCGGTTGTCCCCTTGTAGATATAATCGCTTTCGCCCTCGCCAAGCAAAAAATACAAAATGCTAATGGAAATGACTTTCTTTACATTCTCGAAAGATTCGCCCAATTTCAGATGATCCACAATCAGTTTGGAACTGCCATACAGCAAGCGCTGGAGATAAAACCGCTCCCAACTATTCTGAATCTCAATTACACAAATGTCTTTGTTCTCATCTTCGACAACCACATCCACCCGGTTGAACTTGTCGTTCTCATACTGCTGGTTGCTTTCGCTTTCCAGTAGCTTGAGAATCGTGATGTCTTTTTCCAGCAACGTGCTGAGAAAACCTTCCAGCACATCATAGTTGGCTTTATCCCGCAAAATGTTTTTGATAGCCCAGTCAAAACTGACCAGTGTTCGTTTTTCGATCATAGTTTATACCTCCGATCCATCTCAACTTCTGGTTCATGGGATAAGTTTGTGAAACCTTGCGAAGGTTTGGTTTGAAACCCGCCAGTTTTGTGCGCCAAAACCTTCGCAAGGTTGGATTTCCACAAACTCGTTCCATGAGCCCAACTTCTTCATGACGGCCAGAAAGATGGCCTCACGGTTTAATACTCTAAAATGCTCCCAATCAGTTGCGCTAAAACCGTTTCGCCGGCTGTGATAGATTAGTCAAACGGACACTTGAACTCGATCTCAATCAATAATTCGGGCGGACAATCCAACTTCGAAAAAACGTGCACAAAAGACGTCACCCGATCATGCAAATCTTTGAGCAAAATAAACATGTTGCTTTCATCGCTTTCGATTAACTGGTTGGCATAATCTTCCATGGCTTTTCCGGCTTGATGCAGGCTGTCGTGGGAACGAATGACTGCATTTTCATGCCGCAAAAGCCGATGAATGCTGCGAACGTGCGAATAAAAAGTCTCAATATGATCGACAATGCTGATTTCATGAATATCGTAATACCCATCGGCTCTGGCCACATCCCAACCGACCGACCAACGACCATAATAGCGTGCCTGGCGGAGGTAAAACAGTAGCTTTTCGATTTTTTTGCTAAAGGATCCCCACGTTGACTTTTTGTGAGCAAGCACGTCGATTACGGTGTTTAACTCATCGCATGATTTTTGAAAATATGCGTTGCGATAAATTGTTGTTGCACCACAATTACGGATAATATATGCGCTAATTTTGCGCTGTTTGTTTATCATGATAAAATTATAGAGGATGGCTGTTATTGACAGGAATTGTAATTGCTCAAAAAGTGTTGGTAAACCAAACCTTGCGAAGGTTAAACTTACGGCGGATCTAATATTTTCAGGACGTTCACAAACTTACAGGCGGGAACCTTCGCAAGGTTAACCAACGGCTATTGAGAAGTTACCGGGAATTTAAGCAAATTCTGTGTTACTCATTGACCCTTAGAACACTGTACCCCGTCATTTCCACAAATTCTTAGTGAAAATCCATGCATGGATGCCCGATTAGCAAGTTCGCGAATGTTTTTATCGCGAGAAACACTCAGGGCGTGACAGCCTTACAAATTTTGACAAAAATCATACGAATAGAAAATTTAAAGGATTTTAAATTTTTATGCAAGGGAAAACCAATTTGTTTCAAAAATTCATGCACCCTGCGCGAAAGGAAAGGCACATATTCTTCAACGCCACAAAATATCAGGTTGATTGGTCAGCTTGCTGGGGCGCTACAGCATAATTCATCATGATTTGCATAATTTTGGCAAAATTCTCCTTGCGAGATCGGATCAGCCGTCTGTCTTTATCAAAAACGATAATGTACACGTCCTGATGAGCCACGCCAAAGTAAATTTGACGCAATCCCGCTTCGACAAAACGCCAATCGGCGCATTTTTTAACATCGCTCGGCAGATCGGCGGCAATAATGGCCGGCGGCAGGGTGTGTACGGGTTGGACAAAGCGCAACTGTTGACAGAATCGGCAGCGACCCTTTTTATCCACACAGCCTGCGCAGTATGTTTCCTCGCAAATTCGGCAGGCTGTGATACAGTCTTCACTTACCGGATGGCTGCAACTCTGACAAATATGATGGTGAATCGGGCAAATCACTTTTTTGCTTTCATAACAAACTTTGGCGTCGCGACGACAGTACGTTTTGCCGCACGGCTCGCAGTAAATCGAATACGCCGGGCTGACGGTATTACCACAGATATCGCAAATTTTCTGGCAGTCGATACAAATCTCGCGATGGCTGACCGTGCACTTGCTGCCATGTTGATCTCGCACCTCCACGCTAAAACTTTTGCCGCAGGATTGGCACTCCCACGAATGACTGCGACAAACCAGCCGCCCCGTTACAGCACAGGCCCGCACACAGTTATCGCAGAAAATCTGGCCGCAAATTTCGCATTTTCGGGTATGCTCGCGACAGGTATGCGCGTAGCAAAAGCTGCACTCCTGCAGACAACCGGCACAGGTGGGCTGATGACACGTCGCGCACTTTTCCTGATGGTGCAAGCCGGTGACCTGACCGCATTCCTTGCACATAATCGAGCAGGATTGGCAGATCGTTTCCTGACTGATATGACAGTTCAAACGGTGCGATCGGCATAACGGCTTCTGGCAAACCCGGCATTTTTGGCTGCAACTTGAACAAACGGTCGCGCCGCACTCGCCACAGACGCCCACGCCGCAGGCATCGCATTCCCATTCGCCGCAATCAACACACTCATGGGCATGATCTTCGCACGTCAAGTGATCGTTACGGCAGACGGTTATCATGTGCGTTTCGCGCCGGCAAACACTGCAGTGAACAGGTTCCAACCGGCCATCATTCAAGTTACGGTAGAAGGTAAAGTCGATCGCGTGGGCCGGCGTTTCGTCATTATTGGCCTGCAATGATCTGAGTGTAAGTTGATATGATTGATAGGGAATCCGCCAAATTCGATAGTTGACTAATTGAATCTTTATGCGCAAGCGATGATTTTCCGTTTCTTCGGTGGCCTTTAATTGATATTCCTGTTGCAGACGATCAATTTGCTCCTGAATTTCATGGGGGGCGCGCGCAGTTTGGCGTTGCCGCAAAGAATCTATTTGTTCGGTATAGAAAATATCCAGCCGGTTAATTTGGCGGTACAGACGCTGCAAAATATCCTTTTCGATCTGCACTGACTCGCGCCGGACGTGCTCCTCAATCAATTTTTGGGCGGCATCATACGCCGCATGAAGCTCTGCCGACGGCACCTGAGGATTTTCTGCCTGCGCAGGCGTAAAATCCAGCGGCGGCTGCCACCAGCGTCCTTCGGCATCCAGTCCAAGCGCGTGGAGGCGGCCGACTTTTTCGTCAGATATATAGTCAATCTTAAAATTGAAGACAAAGGCGTAGCGAGCTAATGCGCGTGATCGTGACCGTCGGGTCTGGTGAATCAGCATATTCCGAAATATAAGCTCGCTTGGAGGACGATCCAGCGTATCCGGTCGGATCGGCAGCTCGATATGTGCGCCTACGCCGTGTTCTGCTAAGTACTCGGCCAATTTATTAAGCACAAAACTGCCGTGTGTAACCAACTGCGTTTCTTCCGTCAAATGATGCGGATTAAAAACCAGCTTAAGCTGCTCCACGCCGAAATACCGGCTCAGCGGCTCTGCCAACAGAACCGTAAACTGTTCCCCGTCTACGATAATCGGCGAGCTTTGACTGGCAAAGAATTGGGTGACAAATTGTTTGAGTTCTTCCATGGGTATTTGATGACCTTCTCGTAAAAAGATGATCCGGCTTGACTAAGCCTGAATTATTCACAAATCTTAACGCAAACGTCGCAATAGACGCTAAAGACGCAAATTATGAGTTTATATCTGAAAAATGGATTGTGCGGCAACTCGATCTTTTCAAATTCGGATAATTTAAAACAAATCAAGCACTTGCGTCTCTTGCGTCTCGTGCGTTTATGAATTATTCAGGTTAGGCAAATCGTACTACATTTCCTCAACATTCTCGCGCTCCTTATGAAATTTTGTAATGCGCGGTGTCTTCCGAGACGCTGCGGCTAATCCAGCTTAGTCGAATTCCCGTCATCATCCACGACAAAAACAGCGCCATTTTCAATAAGGACGCCATAGGAATGGAGCGGCGGCGCATAAAGCAGATGATCCGCTGGGTGTCGCACGTCGACAGCGCAGACGCGGCCGTTATAGCGCAGCTCCGGCTTTTCCACCTGTGTATGACCCACAAAAATACGCTGCGCTTCATATTGTTGGAGTATCGCCTCAACCTCGGGTTGGGTGGCGCGCGGTCCCCAATCCATTTCGTCCATCTCAAAGTAGCCGCGATACCAGAACGGGCCGGATCTGCCCCAGCACAGGGCCTGCTCGTCCGATAATTCGCTTTTGGGCACGTCGATCAGATGGCGGGCAATGGTATTGATTTCTTCCAGCGAATAGTTTTTTGCCGCAAAAATCGGCGAAATGCCGCCGTGCACAAAAATAAGATCGCCGATTTTTTCGACAGTGTTTTTGGCGCGCACCCAGCGGCCTAATTCGCTTGCCGGACTAAATAATGCGGGAAAGGTCAGCTTTTCCTGCGCCTCGGTCAATTTGGCGAAAGTATGATATTTCTTTTCCAGATAACGCAAATCGCCGCGCAAGTTCATCATATCGTGGTTGCCCAGAATAAAATGAACCGCCCCACCGGCAATATTCGCCTGATCTTCAAGCCGATATAACAGCCACAACAATTCGGTCACATGATTGCCGCGATCAAACACATCGCCGATCATCACCAAATGCCCGGCAGCGAAGATCCAATTGAGCTGATCGTCAATAACGCCATGCTGCTGCAGCAAATTCACAACTGTGTTGAAATTACCCTCCACATCCGACAGGACAAATATCCGATCGGCCGCCGGATAAACCGCAGGTGGCGTTACAATCTCTTTTTTTAGCGGGACGGTAAAAATTCGCGGCAAAAAGCCGGATTTGTAGACTTTCACTTCCGTAATTTGATGACGCGGCAGTGTTTGGATATGCAGCTTCATTTCGCCATTTTGCGGGATACCGGTCAAGATTTTGGTACTGTCGCCCTGATGAATGAGATAGGGGCCATCGTAGAATTCAGACGTGCGTGCGCCTTCACGCGGGTACTCCGCCGGATCGGTATTTTCGGGGGCAGAATTCGCTGCCGCTAAACACATTATTGATGGTATCAGCGTCATAAGCAGGACTACGTAAAAAGGTGTCATTTTTATCATTGGGGTACTATCTTCTTCAGTTATTTTGAAAAGCGTTTAATTCAAAAGGCTTTGCTACGTCTTCCCAAGACATGCTTCTCAGGTCAGAAAGCTAAGGAACGTGTACTAAATAACTTCCGCATTTCAAGCCCCATCGGGGCGACCCGTTTGTAGCA
>CAYOLL010000060.1:0-33839 GCA_964404765.1 uncultured Gemmatimonadota bacterium
AAACTGGTTTATGAAATGGTATCATTCCAGTTTCACGCGGATCAGGTGGTCTGAACGTATGCAACTGGACTATGATCACCCGCTTTTTCATGAATTTGTGCGCTTATTCAACGCGGAAATGTTTTTTGAAAGCCATGAGGCGCTGGAAAGTTTGTGGCGGCAAAACGGGGCGGTGCGCGGCGGCGTTTATCAGGCGCTGATTCAATTGGCGGTGGCGCTGGAGCATCTCAAGCGGGGCAATTTGAAAGGCGCCGACAGTGTGTTTCGGCGCGCTTCGGGAGGATTGGCCGGATATTCCGAAAGCACACTGAATCTGGCAGATGTCCTGATTCAAACGCAACAGTGCATGACGGAAATGGATGCTACTGGCCGGCATGGTTTGTTTCCAAAATTGATTGTGGGTACAGTGTAGCAGAATTCACTTTACCACATAAAGATGAATTGCGCGCAAGCTAAAATTTGTTATTCTGGTTTTGAATGGATACCGAAAACCTTGCGAAGGTTAAACTTGCTACGGAGTCAATATTTTCAAGGCTCGCTGAACTCTTGGGCGCGAACCTTCGCAAGGTTGTTTTGTAAATGGATTTAGAATAACCGGGGGAAGGTTATGAGTCTATTAAGTCTTAATCTGCGTCAAAAACTATTGCTGGCTTTTATCCTGCTGGCCTTGATACCGCTGGGTGTTGCCAGCCGGTCCATGATTACGATCACCGAAAACGAATTAAAAAGCTCGGTGAACGACCAAATTGTGCAGACAGCCGCCCAATTGGCTAATGAAATTGATGAACTCTGCCAAAATACATGGCAAGCGCCGTTGGAACTAATTCGCAATGCTGTTGACAATCCAAAGCTGGGTATTCAGGAGAAAGTGTCGTTGCTGGAGGCCGGGGTCAAGAATGTGCCGGATCTGGTCTCACTGCAACTGACGGTTAGTCAAAGTACGCCGGTTGTTTTTATCGCCCAGGAAGTCAAGCAGCGGCTGGAACAGCATCAGCTTGAAGCCGCGTTGTTATATTTTTCGGAAGAAAAAATAAGCGCGTTGTTGAATGGCGGTTCCCAGGCCATTGGCGATCTGACTTATATTCCGCAATTGGATGAATGGCTAATTGACATTGTTTTGGAGCTGCAAAGCCAAATTGGCGGCAAATCGGCAACCCTGTCCGGACGTTTCTCACTTAAGCGGCTTCAGGAACGCGTAAAAAGCCATCCATTTAGCCGCACCGGTCAAATTTTTCTGATGGATCGCCAGGGTCGTCAGATTTTTGATCCGCAACAAATTGATCTCAGCAGCAAACCAATTGTAAAAACCGCTAAAGAACGGATTGACAAAGGGTTGCGACTCATCAGCGCCGAGCCGTACGTTCAGCCGTCCGGTGAAAAAATGCTGGGCGGTTACGCTTTTCCCCAATCGCTGGATTGGGCGATTCTGACCGAAAAAAAGGAAGAAGATGCGTATTTAGCCGTTAACCGAATGCGCAATCAATTGTTAATTTGGGTTGCGGTCGGTTTTAGCGCCGCCGTTATTGTTGGCATGGTTTTGGCCGGGCAAATCAGCAAGCCGATTTTGGAAATCGGGCACGTCGTCAAGCAGGTCGGGCAGGGAAATTTTCAAATCAAAGTCAATGCGCTGGCCAACAAAGACGAAATCGCTACCCTCGGCAGGCGCATCAATGAGATGATTGACGGCCTGCGCGAGCGGTTCGAGCTGCAAAAATTTGTCTCCGGTCAAACGTTGAGCGCCATCAAAAAAGCCGGTTTTGACGGCATCAAGTTAGGCGGTGAACGGCGCACGGCCACTGTTTTCTTTTCCGACATTCGCGGGTTTACAGCTTTTTCCGAAAAAGTTCAGCCGGAAGAGGTTATCGAACTCATCAACACCTATTTGAGTGTGCAGGCGCGATTGGTAAAAAAACATTTTGGCGATATTGACAAATTTGTCGGAGATGAGTTAGTGGCCGTTTTCCAGGGCGAGCAGATGATTGAAAATGCGATCCGCTGCGCTGTCGAAATTCAGCAGGAAATCCGAAAAATTAACGCGGCGCATCCCCGCTGGAATGTGAATGTCGGCATTGGCATCAACTCCGGCGATATGGTTATGGGGGCGATGGGCAGCGAAGATCGTATGGATTATACGATTCTTGGTGATAATGTTAATTTGGGCGCCCGACTATGTTCCAGCGCTAAAGCCGGGCAAACGATTATTTCCGAAAACAGCTATCAACGGTTACAGAGTAATGTCATCGCCGGCGTTACGTTGCGAAAGTTGGAGACAATTCAGGTGAAAGGCAAAGCAGAACCGATTCAAATCTATGAAGTATGCGCCAATGCATAGCGCAATACCTAATACCAAATCTATAAAAGAAAATCGCAATAGCCAGCACAAACTCTAAGGGTCGATGCGTCCATAACACTTTGAGTTTGTGCACGTTAAGACCTTTAGGGTTTCCCGTCGTAATGTTGGCAATGGGCAATGGGCAATGACAATAGCGGCATTTTATGAATACAAAAATCCCTACCTTTCGCGTTTTTGACTCGCTGACCGGGCAGACGCTGCTAAAAATGTCGGCGCGCATTGCAGTGGTCGTGCTGGGCGTCGGCTTGTTCAGCTATTGGCATGTGATGTCGATTTTGACCGCGCAGACGCAGGCGCAGTTGGAGGAGCATATCATTCAGCGCGGCCGGCGGGAAGAAGCCGTTTTTATGCTGGCAGAAGCGAATCACGCCGTCCTGAAACAGGATTTGCTGCTGCGGCTGGACGAATGGGGCGAGCGCGATCCGCAGCCGGAATTTGCGCAATTGTTCGAGCGTTGGGCTGACGGGACAACGCGCAACCGCCCGGCCGGTCAAGACCCGCGCCGCTTTGACGCAGACCGCTATCCGACCGTATTTATCGGCCCGCAAGTCGTGATAGATGCCGATATCCGGCGGCGGGTACTGACATTTTATACAATCCTCAAGGCCTACGGGCCGGCGTGGCGCAACCGCTTTGTCGACACTTACATCAATGCGCCGGAAAATATCGATGTGATTTATTGGCCGGGGACGCCCTGGGCGCTGGACGCTGCTGCCGATCTCAATATTCCGGCGGAAGAGTTTTTTTACGTGTCGGATAAGGCGCACAACCCGCGCCGTCAGCCGGCCTGGACCGGTCTGTATCTGGACCCGGTGGTCAAAGCGTGGATGGTTTCGCTGGAAACGCCGGTGGATGATTCGACCGGGCGGCATATCGCCACCATCGGTCATGATATTATTTTAGATGAGCTGATGCGGCGAACGGTCGGCGAGCGGTTGGCCGGCGCGTACAATCTGATTTTTCGCCGGGACGGACGCCTGATCGCCCATCCGGAACGAATGTCCGAAATTATGGCCAAAAACGGTTTGTTGAATATTCCGGAATCGAACGATCCGCGCCTGATCCGCCAATATCAGCTGGTTTTGACCGTCGATCGGGAGCAGACCGTTATCGACAATGTCGCCGACGGTGAATATCTGGCCGTGACCCGCCTGAAAGGGCCGGATTGGTACTTAGTGACGGTTTTTCCCAAAACGCTCCTCGCCAGCAAGGCCCGCGCCATGGCCGGCGTCATCTTCGGCATCGGCATTCTGTCTTTGCTGTTGGAGGTTATGATTCTTTTTTTCGTGATGCGGCGGCAAGTCACCCTGCCGTTATGCCAATTTACGAATGCGACGAAGCACATTGCTGCCGGCAATTTCCATTTTCAGTTGGACGAGCATCGCCGCGATGAACTTGGCCGGTTGGCGCGGGGGTTTAACAACATGGCCCGTAATCTGCAGGAAACTCTGGATTCGCTGAATCACACCACAGCGACCCTCCAAGAAGAGCGGCAGTTGTTGGAACAAAAGGTAGCGGAACGCACCGCTGAAATCGAAGCCCAAAAAATAGAAATCGAAGCGCAACACGGCGTCCTGGCCGATACGAACGCCGTCCTGTCTACATCCGTGCAGAATATGACCGTGCTCAGCCAAATCGGGCAGCAGATCACCGCCTGCCTGTCCATCGACATGATCGCCACGACCGTCTACGAAAATGTGAATCGCCTGATGGATGCCGCCGAGCTCGGCATCGGCCTGGTTGACCATGCCGCACGTGAGTTGGTTTTCCCCTACTACATTTATCGGGATCAAAAATTGCCGGCATTTCGCGTTTCGTTAGCGAATCAAAACCGGCTGGCCATTCATTGTTTGCTCAATAAACGCGACATATTGATGGGCGATATTCGCGCCGAATTCCACAAGTACATCGCCTCCTTAGACGGCTATAAAGAAGATGAGCTGATGGCTTCGCTGATCTGTCTGCCGTTAATCAAAGGGACGGAGGTTTTGGGCATCATCAGCGTCCAGAGCGCCAGGAAAAACGCCTATAACTCGTATCATTTGGACATGCTCAAATCCATCGCCGCCTACGCCGCCATCGCCATCGAGAATGCCCGCGCCTACAACGCGCTTAAAGAAGCGCAGACCCAGTTGATCCACGCCGAAAAGATGTCCGCGTTGGGCCATTTGGTGGCCGGCATCGCCCACGAGGTTAATACGCCGCTGGGCGCGATCCGCGCCTCGACCGATAATATCCAGGCCTCGCTGAAGGAATCGCTGGCCACATTGCCGACTTTTTTTGAGCAGTTAGGGCCGCAACAAAAGCATGATTTTATGGGCCTGCTGGAGCGCGCACTGGGCAGCCGGAAGCAGTTGACCACGCGCGAAGTGCGGCGGTTCCGCCAGACCTTGCGCAAGACGCTGGAAGATGCGGGCGTGGCTGATGTCGATTCGCTGACCGATTGGTTGGTGGATATGGGCGTTTATACGGAGATTGACCTGTTCATTGCGCTGTTCAAAGCGGCTAACGCGAAAATAACGGTGCAGACGGCATATAATCTGGCCAGTCAACAGCGCCACGCGATCAATATCAAAGATGCTGTTGATCGGGCCTCGAAAGTGATCTTTGCGCTTAAAACCTACGCCCGTCACGATGTCGGGGGCCAAATGCGCCGCGCGTCGGTCAGCGACACCATCGAAACCGTGCTGACGCTTTATCAAAACAAATTGCGGCATGGCATCAAGGTTAACACGCAGTATGACAACGTGCCGCCGATTTTGTGTCAACCCGATCAACTGAATCAGGTGTGGACAAATCTGATTCACAATGCCATTCAGGCCATGAACTACAAAGGCGAGCTGGAGATAAAAGTATACGCAGAGGGCAGAAATTTACTATTGCCGTTGCCGGAAGCGGAAAGCGATCATAACTTATTGGCGGCAGTTGTCGTCGCCATTACCGACAGCGGGACGGGTATTCCCGACGAGATTAAGCCGCGGATATTTGAGCCGTTTTTCACCACCAAACCGGCCGGGGAAGGCAGCGGCTTAGGCCTGGAAATCGTGCGCCGAATTGTGGTGGAAACGCATCAGGGCACGATTGACTTTGACAGCGAACCGGGCCGGACGACATTTCGGGTGCGGCTGCCGGTCAGGCAATGAACAATGGGAAATTCAGGGTTAGAAAAAGTAGAAGGCCGAAAACTGCAGCCGCAGATTGCTGACGGTTTCGGAGTCCGGGACACGCAGATGCTCGTCCACTTCGCCATAGGCGGCTGCTGTATATTCGACTTCCCAGGCCAGGCGCGCTTTGCCGGAGTTAAAGGCCAGCCGCGGGGCAATCCGCCAGACATAGTCCACATCCTGCCCGACCGCTTTGATGTCAATGCCGCGGGCATAAACCAGCCGCCCCTTGCCGGGCGCTTCCTCCACAATATCGGGCGCACCGTGATTGCGGGCAATGGCGACAAAAACAGCCGGCTGCACTCGCGTTTTATTGGCGCTCAGATCAACCCAGCCGGCGCTGGCCCGAACCGGCGTATAAGCAACCGTTCCATCCGAGCGTAGCTCTTTTACCGCGTAGCCCCCTAACATCACGAGATGATAGCCGTTTTCGGCATAAGCGGCGCTGGCTTTCAGGGTAAAGGCGGAAGTTGTCCATTTACCATAAATCACCCCGGAGAAGCCGCTGATCCGGTCATCAATTTTGATTGGCGCAGCCACGCCGGCAAAGCGGTTGGTCTCCGCCGGTTGCAGCGTCATATATTCAAGCCCGCCACCGACCAGGCTTTTGCCGAATGGCCATTGGAAGCCGCCGGCCAGCATCGGCAGCGCCGCGTTGCGCAGATAGACATTGCTGACCACCGCCGATCCGTCCGACGCGGGGCCGCTGCTGCTAAAGTCGCGTTGCGCCAAAGCCGCCAGATAGAGCTGACTGCGCCGGCCGATTTTCTGATTAAACCGGATTTGCGGGCTGCGCGCCAGCGGATGAAACAACATGCCGTAGCTGGTGCCGACGGTCAACGGAATGCATTCCAGCGCATAAAAAGGGTGGAATTTCTGGCCGAAGATGAAAGTCTGCCGCTTAAAATCCAGTTGCAAATATATTTGGCGCAGGCGGGCCAGGTTGACTGTTTCGTTGCCGACGCCCATAAAATCGGTTTCGATCAGGCCGGAGGCTTTGCCGCCAAAAGCGTCCGGACCTTGCAGTTCGGCCTGCATGCGGGAAAAGACGGCCAGCATGTGCAGCCGCGGCGCGTCATTTATATCTTGACCGGCGGCATCTTCGCTGCGAGGCAATGGATAGAGCGCCACATCGTCTTCGCGAGTAGACAGGATACGGCGCGTGTCGTAATATGCATCGAATTTAACAAAGCCGCCGAACTTGATCCGGACGGACGTGCTGTCCGCGGCCCCAGCCATCTGAGGCGGCAAAAGCAGCAGGCAAAAGAGCAGAAATTTCGTTTTCAAAAAGACCTCCAGTTTGATTGATGGTAGATTTGGGATTTCGCAATTACAGTTCTGAAATCAAAATCGGTAGTGAAACCGTAACTGTTGTGCCCTGGCCTTCTACGCTGGTAATTTCGATAGCGCCGCCGTAGAGTTCGACCAGCTTGCGGGCATAGTTCAAGCCCAAACCTGTGCCGGTGGTAGGTTTGGTCGTAAAAAAAGGTTCATAGATTTTTTTGAGTGTCGCTTCGGAAATGCCGTTGGCGTTATCCGTGATCTTGAACAGTAGCCCGGACGCGGTATCGTTCAGTTCGATGACGACCCGACGCGGATGATCCGTCGGCGTCTCGCTCAGCGCCTCGATGGCATTTTCCATTAAGCTGGCGATCATTGCTTTTAGATGGGCGGGCAATCCGGTCAACTTTTGTGTCGCTGTCAGTTGTAGCTCCACCAGGATTGAGAGGTTTTCGATGAGCGCCCGATGCTCGTCCATGACCTGATTGATGAGTTCTTTCAAATCCAGCACATCTCGGCCGCGATGGGCGTCGTTCAGTTTGGAATATTCAAAAATACGTGTGGTCACTTTCATGGCCCGCTCGGTTGATTTATGCACCAGATGCAGGACGCTGTCCAGTTGCTTCTCGTTCTCTTCCAGTTGGTTAAAATAGCTCATAGCCTCGATCCACTGCTGATCGTCCATCGGGCTTTCCAGCAGGTGATAGAGCCGGTTCAGCAGATCGGCGTTGATCTCGCACACCGTTTTGCCGTCAGTCATGACCATTTGCACCACCATCGCCGCGCCGGTCAGGGCATTGCGAATTTCATGGGCAAAACCGCCGGCCATCTGCCGCTCCAGCGAGTCTTTTTCCAGTCGCAGGATTTTTTGATGGGCTTCCTCCAATTGATGCGTTCGTTCGCGGACTTTTTCTTCCAGCCGATTATATAAATGAGACAAATCCAACTGGGTATGGATGCGGGCCAGCAATTCGTCTTTGGAAAATGGCTTGGTCACGTAATCGTTGGCCCCGGCATTAAAGCCTTCGGTTACATCCTGCGTTTGATTTTTAGCGGTCAGTAGAATGACGGGCACGTCGCTGGCCGGATGCTTTTCGCGAATCTTGCGGCAGACATCGAAGCCGGACATTTTCGGCATCATCACATCCAAAATAACCAAATCGGGCTTGAAGCCGGTGTCGATCAAACGCAACGCTTCCGGGCCGTTGCGGGCCTGGGCGATGTGATAATTTTTCAGCGTCAGATGGTTGGATAATACCTGCAAGTTGATCGGCTCATCATCGACGATTAAGACGTTGTAATGATGATTGTCTGCGTCCGAGATAAACGGGATGACGGGCTCGTTTGATTTAAGCGGACCCGTTTCGTCGGCCGGATGAACCCGGGCTTCGGGCATAATGGAAACGGGAGTGCGGCGAATAGCGCTAAGCAAGGCCGGGTCAATGCTGCCGCCGCCCTGGCTCAGAGCTAAGGTAAAACTAAAACGCGACCCTTTGCCGAGCTCGCTTTCCACCGAAATCCGCCCCTCATGCAGTTCGACCAGATGTTTGGTGATGGAAAGACCCAGGCCGGTGCCGCCGTACTCCCGGCCGGTAGAGCCGTCGGCCTGCTCAAAGGATTCGAAGATGCGTTCGAGGTGATTGGCGGCAATGCCGATGCCGGTATCCGCCACCCAGACGGACAGCCGCGGCAGCGCGTTTTTATCGTCGGCGACAATCCCGGCGCCCACGCTGACAGAACCGCTTTCGGTAAATTTGATGGCGTTGCCGACCAGATTGTACAGGATTTGCTGCAGGCGATTTTCGTCTGCGTCTACCGGGGGCGTGTTGGGTGGTATTTGATTAATCAGCATCAGATTTTTACCGCCCAACAACGGTCGGCTGAGCGTCAGGACGCCTTCGACAACGGTATGCAGATGCAGCGGCTTCAACTGCAAGGTCAACTGACTGCTTTTCATCTTGGAAAAATCGAGAATGTCGTTGACCAGATTCATCAACCGCCGGCCGCTATGCACAATCATGCCCAGATTGTCTAATGTCTGCGGATTTTGTGCGCCGGCCACGCCGTCCACCAACGATTCGGCCAGGCCGATGATGCCGTTCAGCGGCGTGCGCAGTTCATGCGAAGTGTTGGCCAGAAATTCGTCTTTGAGCCGGTCCAGACGGCGCAGTTGCTCGCTGATCCGGCGTTCGTTTTCCAGTTTCTGTCGCTGCCAGTAAACATAGCCCAGGATTGCGCTTAGCGCCAACAGTGCGTAAAAAGTGTACGCCCACCAGGTCTTCCACCACGGAGGCGTGATCAGCAGATTCAACGTCACGCCGTGCTCATTCCAGACGCCGTCATTGTTGGAACCCTTGACCCGGAAGACATAGCGCCCGGCATCCAGATTGGTGTAGGTGACAAAACGACGCCTGGCGTCGGTATAGGTCCAATCGGCGTCAAAACCGTCCATTTTGTAGGCGTAGCGGTTTTTCTCCGGCTGACGGTAGTTTAGGGCGGTAAACTCAAAGGAGAACACACTTTCGCGATAGCTTAGCGTGATGTTGTCGGTAAAGGAAACCGCCCGCTGCAGAAAATGAGCCGGATCGTCCCGAATCGGAACAGAGAGGTTGAAGATCAAAAAGTCGGTTAGAATCACCGGCGGAATCAGCGGATTGTCCTGCAATTGGTCGGGCCGAAAAACCGTCAGGCCGTTGGCCCCGCCAAAAAACATCTCGCCGCGTGTATTGCGAAAGCAAACGCCGTTGGCATATTCGTCATTACGGATTAGGCCGTCGACCACCGTGTAGTTTTTAATCAACGGTGGCTGATCCGGGCGCACGATAAACTGGGCCAGACCTTTATTGGTGCTTAACCAGAGCCGGCCGTTATCGTCCTCCAGAAGCCCCTGAATCATATCGCTGGGCAGACCGTCTTTCTGGCGATAATGGCTGAAGCGTTCGTAGGCGCGGTCAAGGTAGTTCAGCCCGCCGGCGTAGGTGGCGATCCACAGGCGCCCCTGCCGGTCTTCCAGGATGGCCGAAATCTCGTTGTTGCTCAGGCTGGCGCTATCCGCGGGGTTGTTCCGGAAATGGGTAAAAGCCCGCGTCGTGGGATCAAACCGGTCCAGGCCGCCGCCATAAGTGCCCAGCCAGATGATGCCGGAACGATCTTCGCACATCGCTTGTACGTAATCATGGCCCAGGCTGTTGCTGTTGGCCGGGTCATGCCGGTAGGCAAAGAATCTTTGTGTGGCCGGATCGAAACGGTTTAACCCGCCGCCGCTGGAGCCGATCCACAATTGGCCGCGCTTATCTTCCAAAAAAGACGTCACCACGTTGTGACCCAGACTGTACGGATCGGTCGAATCGTGCTTGAAGCGGGTAAAAGAGCCGGTCTGGCGATTGAAGCGGCACACCCCGCCATTGCCGGTGCCGAACCATAAGTTACCGGCGCGGTCTTCGATAATCGCCGCCACGTCATCCTGGCTTAAGCTGTGCGGATCGTCCTGTTGATAGCGGTAGACGGTAAAATCTTCCAGCCCTTTTTGGCGTTTGTCCGGATCAAGCCGGTTCAGGCCGCCGCCCTTGGTGCCGACCCACAAAACGCCGGCGCGGTCTTCGTAGACGGCCTGCACGACGGGATAGCTCAGGCTGCGCGGATTGCCGGGCCGCGTGGTGTAGATGGTGAACTTTTTGGGCGCGGGATCGACCTTGTTTAAGCCGCCGCCGCGAGTGCTGATCCACATCAGGCCGGATTGATCGCGGAAGATTTTGCGCACATCGTTGTTGCCGAGGCTAAGCGGGTTGGCCGGGTCATTTCTGAACTGAAAAAACTCGCCGGTCTGCAAGTCGAGCAGCGTCAAACCGCCGCTGTAGGCGCCGATCCACAAGTACAGACTATCGGCAAAGAGGGCATTAATCGTATTATCGCTCAGGCTGTTGGGATTGGCGGCATCGCTGACAAAGCGCACGGCTTGCCCGGTCAGCGGATTAAACCGGTTCAGGCCGTTGCGTGTGCCGACCCACAAAACACTGTCGGAGGCCGGGTAGATGGCGCGCACCGGCGCTTCAGTCAAGGTGTGCGGATTGGCCGGATCGTGCTGATAGCGGGTAAAGCGGTTTTGACGCGGATCAAAGCGGTCCAGGCCGATATCCGTGCCCAGCCAGAGATCGCCGCGTCCGTCTTCGGCAATGGCCCAGACCCGGTTGTTGCTAAGGCTGTTGGAGTCAGCCGGATCATGCTGGTAACTGATAAAGCGGTCGTTGGCGCGATCATAGCGGTTCAGTCCGCCGTCGGCTGTGCTGATCCAGATATTGCCGGCGCGGTCTTTAAACAGCGCTTGCAGCCGGTTGCCGCTCAGGCTGTACGGATCGGCGGGGTCGTTCAGGTAGCGCTGAACCCGTTCGGTCGTCAAATCCAGCCGGTTCAAACCGCCGCCCCAGGTGCCGATCCAAACAGAATTGCTGTCAACCAACACATTGCCGGCGCTGTTGGAAGCCAGCGTCTGCAAGTCTTGCGGGTCGTTGCGCCAGACCTTAAAATCGTAGCCGTCATAGCGATTCACGCCGTCCTGCGTGCCCAGCCACAAAAAGCCCTGCCCGTCCTGATCGATGCCAAAAACCGAGCCGTTGGAAAGACCGCGCTCCGTCCCCAGCCGCTCGAACTGATAGTCCGGCCGGGCCTGCGCGTATGTCCATAAATTGAGAATAAGCCACAAACTCAACAGCAAACGCATAATCTTCCTTGTTGACAACACTCTCCAGGCATTTCAAAACATTACCAGATAAGTTTTACGCCGTATTTGATAAAGTTGTTATCCTGACCGCACATTGAAATTGCTTCAGCCAACGCCTGTGAAACCAGCAAACGATCAAAAGGATCACGATGATAAAACGGAAGTTGCGCAACTTGAAGAATGTGTTCAAACTTGATGGGTAAAATTTCAAAACCATTGTTGGAAATTGCCTGATAAACTTCAGCGAGCGGAAGACGCAATTGCAGCTTACCCAAACTCATTTTGATGGCCATTTCCCACAAACTAACCAGACTTACAAGTTTTGCGTTAGCATCATCTTCAATGGCGTTTCTGGCGGATTGGCTCAATTGCCGATCACCTTCCAAAAACCATATAAGCGCGTGGGTATCGAGCAGTATCTTCATTGCATATACTCCTTGAAATCTTCTAACGGCGCGTCAAAATCTTTGGTCATAATAAACGAGCCCTTCAGGCAGCCGAAGACCGGTTTCTTTGCCCTCTTACGCTTTGTTTGTTTTTTTACGCCATGTTTGTGCTGAAGAAATTCAATGAAATCGAGCGCTTCCTTTTGTAAGACAACCGGCAATTGCGCCAGTTCATTCAGAACAAGCTGGGTATTCATTATAAAAGATCTCCGCGTTAAAGTTAATCCAATAGTTGAATGCCGCTGTTACTTTTTGACGGGTTGGGCATAACGCTCTTCCCATTGATCGGCAAAATACTCTAACAGCAGACTTAGAAAGGAGCCGCCCACATCCCTGACGTGATGCCCATTCCACAAGAAAGTGAGACATGCGGCAAAACGGCGCATTGAATATAACATGTTGATAAATATTGTGATGTGATTTATTTAAAAATCTACTTTCTTGGGAGTAGTACAGCCCGGCAGAAGTTCGTCGGGAGTTATTCCAACTGCATCAGATGTCATTCAGTAGGAATCTTTTTTCAAATTAGCATTGTGCTATCGTCAAAAAAGATTCTTTCAGAATGACGCCACCGGCCGGCTGTTGAACTCCAGACGAATTTATGCCGACGTGCAGTAGTTGGAAAATCAGTCCGCTATCAAAAGTAAAGCAAAATGCGTTTTTGAGCAAGATTTAAAATTAACCGGCCGGTGCGCTCCAATTGGCGCGTTCTTCCCGATCCAGTTGGCGTAAATGATGCGAGGCGCTGTATAAAATGATGACCAGCATGAAAAATACCGCCAGGCCGGCAACCATATCCAGCAGCAAAATGGTCTGACCAAAGATGGTTATTTTTTGCTGAAAGATCAGGACGGTATTCAACAGGATGAGCAGGACCCGTCCTTCGGTGGTGGAGACGCCCATAAACGAGATTTGGAAAACATGGGTCGTTGTCGTCGCCAAATAAACATTAATGGCGGCGATAAAAAACAGTGACAGAAAAAGCCAGGCCAGAACCGGCGTCATCAGCGTGGAATAGGCCAGGCCGAACATGAGGGCGGTCACGCCAAATGCGTCCACCAGATGATCCAGATAGTAGCCGTATTTGGGGCGCTGCTGCTTCCGTACGCGGGCCAGCGTCCCGTCCATGCTATCGCCCAGCCAGTTGATGACATGGCCCAGGCTGGCCAGCATCAAAAACCCCCAGTGCGTTGCTGCATAAAAGTAGGCAATCCCGCTGATAACAAGCCCGGTTAATCCGAAATAGGTCAGCATATCCGGTGTGATTTGACGCGGCAGATAACCGGCCAGCCAGACCAGAAAGCGTTTTTCCGGCACAGCCAGCAGACTGGTCTGGATGCGCTGTTCACTCAGATGCTGCGCTGTCGTTGTTGTTGCGCTCATGTGTTCCTCCCGGTTTAAAGTTGAAGGTCGAAAGTCGAAAGGTGTGACAATTGGGGCATACAATCTGGGTTTATCGTTATTCCGTGTTTTGTCATGCGGGGGAATAAGGGTTCATGGGATTATGACAATCACGGCGCGATGATAAACATGGATCCGGCCACGGATCGCGTCGTCTCGGCAGCGGCTTTGGGCGATGACAGCGCCTATCTTTACGGCGGCAGCAGTCTGACTTATCCGGGTGCGCCGGCAAGACAGCTTTAAGATTGATGTCAAAGTCGTCGTGCCGAACATCGCCAATCTGCCGCAGCGTGAAATCTGCGACATGCCCGGCGGCGGCTTTTGCCAGAACGTGCCCTGTCCGTCCCCAACCCAAGCAGCGTCGGCGCAGACTCCATGACCTTTACCGACCGCCGAACTGGTTTCGCTGACCGGCTCGTCGCTGGCTGCCCGCGTTTTGGACTATCTCAATGTCGGCATGACCGGCGGCCCGGTCGGCAATTCGATCACCGGCAAAGTCGCTGCTGCCGATACGTTGGAAACCTTCTTTGTCCAATACTGCGATGCGGGCGAATACACCCTGCAAGCCGGAGATTTTAGCGAGACAAAGCGAATGGTACTGATGCGTTAGCGTTATTTTAAATTCGGCAATGAAAAAAAACGGGGGTAAATTATATGCGCGCCCCGCCTTCTTATCGGCGATGCCCATCAGCCCCAATTGCTGTTTTTGCTTGCATTTTTAAGCGCATGGCTTTATTTTAAAGCCGTTTAGGTAAATAAAAATTGAAAGGAGGTCTGGGGAAAAGAAAAAATTTGGACGATAAATACGATGATTTTGTATTGGCAGATTTATATTCTAAGTGGATTACTTGAAGAGAAGATTAATCCTAATTTATTATAGTTAAATAGCCGGACAGAAAGGTTAAAAATGCCTGTTTATTATGCCCGACTATTTAGTTACTCATTCTTGGAGGATTTATGAAAAAGAGTTTATTGATTCTGTGCGCTATTATACTTGGTTCCATGTCTTCGGCCAACGCGGGCGCAAGGTTTGGTCTTAATGTCGGCGCTTATCTGCCGACCGGTGATGCCGCGGATATCTATACAGTCTCACCCGGTTTAAACTTGGTCGTTGTGGCTTCGATGAACGAGAAGATGAGTATCGAAGGAAACGCAGGCATGTGGATATTAACGCTGAAAAGCGAGTATAAAGATCCTTTAGAGGCTCTTGGTTATGAATTAACCACCGGAATAATTCCGGTAACCGGGGGCATTCGCTATGGCATAAATCCCAACCTTCATTTGGATGGCGGGGCCGGTTATTACCTTAACAGATTTGTGGTTGAGGATAAAACTTCCGGTGAAACATTTTCAGAGGGCGACGATGTTATCGGAGCTTATTTTGGCGCCGGTTATACCATGGGCAAAATTGACATATCCGGTCGTGTCCACCTGCCGGATTTTTCCGATCCCTTTGTTGGTCTATCGGTCGGTTTTCTGTTAGGTAAATAGTTCTGGTTTCAAAAGCTATCGTTTTTTAAGCCGCCAATAAAAAAGCCGGATGCGCATTATATGTGCATCCGGCTTTTTTATTGGCGGTAACTGCCGGGCACGTTACATTGTTTCAGCTTGCATTTTTCTGCCATGTGCTGTATTATTTTTGGCTATGCCGCGATCACCAAATATTGAGCCTCAACCCGACGATCCCATGCACACCAACGCAAATCCAAACAATACGCGCCCGAATCAGCCGCCCCGAAAACCGGAACGTCACCCGCTATCGGCGTTTAATCCGTTGGCGCCGTATCGAGGTGTTGTCCAGCGTTTTTTTATCTTGTATCGGCATGTTTTGGGGTTGATGGCCGGCGGCTTTATAGCTTTTGTGGATGCCATGCCCGCCTACAAAAAAGAGGGCTTGAATTCAGCAGGGCCGCGCCTGCTGGCCGCCATTTTGCGCCTGCTGACGGATCGGGAAATGTACAGCAAGTCGTTTCCGATTCAACTGCGCTTGCGTCTGCAACTCCTGGGCCCTACTTATGTTAAGCTGGGTCAGATTATGGCCATCCGCGAGGACATTCTGCCCAAAAATATCACCACCGAACTGGCATATTTGCTGGATCGTGTCCCGGCAGTATCCTTTGATCTGGTGCGCGGCATTATCGAAGACAGCCTGGGCGGTCCGCTGGAAGATCTGTTTGAATCCGTTAGCGAAACACCCATTGGCTCGGCCTCCATCGGCCAGACGCATCTGGCCCGCACCCGAAGCGGCGAACCGGTCGTGGTCAAAATCATCAAGCCCGGTATCCGCGATACGATCCTGTCCGATCTGATGCTGCTGCAAATTCTCGGCCGCTTTCTGGAGTGGATTATCCCGCGTTATCAACCCAAAATCATTATTCAGGAGTTTTGCCGCTATACCGAAAAAGAAACGGATTTGACCTGCGAGGCCGACCACGCCGAAATCTTTGCCGTCAATTTTGTCAATAATCCCGATGTGGCCTTTCCCCGCATTTATCGCCGCCTGAGTTCCAAAGATGTGCTGTGCATGGAATATTTTCAGGGTATCAAACCGAACGATCCGCGCGTTTTTGAACTCAGCCCCGAAGAGCGTCAGAAAATTATTGACGTGGGCACGGGCGCCGTTATTCAAATGTTGTACGCCGACGGTTTTTTTCATGCCGATTTGCATGCCGGCAACTTGATCGGCCTGCCCGGTCCTCGCGTTGGTTTTATTGATCTGGGTATGGTCGGACGATTTGAAGAGCGCACGAAACAGAACATGCTCTACTATTTTCACGCATTGGTCAACGGTGACGTGGAAGGTTCCGCCCGCTATCTGCAAGGCATGGCCAAGGTGGACAAAGGCGGCGATCCATACGGCTTTAAACGCGCAGTTACCGACCTGTGCCGGCGTTACTATTTACGCGCCTCGGAGGGTCAATTCAGTCTGGCCCAGTTGATTATGGAATCCATGCGCATCGGCGGACAGTATCGCATCTTTTTCCCGGTCGAGATGACCTTGATGGTCAAAGCGCTTGTCACTTTCGAAGGCGTCGGGCAGCTATTAGACCCGAATCTGGACATCCCCGGCCTGTCGCGCAAGCATATTGGCCGAATTTATGCCGCCCGCTATCATCCCAAAATGCTGGCCCGCCAATTTGCGCGCGGTCTGCCGGAAATGGTGGATGTGATGGTGCGCTTCCCGGAGTTGATTTCCGATGGCTCACGCTATTTTGAAGACGTGGTGACCCGTGCGCCAAAAATGGAAGCGCCGGTGCCCGGCTTGCGCAGCAGCATTCTGGCCGGGTCTTGTATTATCGGCGGTGTCCTGGCGGTGACCGAAGGCGCGCCGCCACTCTTGTGGATTGTGTTATTTACAGTCGGCATTTTGCTGGCGTTGCTGGGGAAGTAATTAAAGACAACGCTACAAAGTGTACTAGTCAACGACTTGTCGAACACTGTCATTCCGAAGGAATCTTTTTGCAAGCTTGTACAAACCCCGTTAAAAGATTCCTTCAGAATGACATCCGATCAAAACTGTGGAAGTGTTCAAGAGGTTGTTGACTAGTACAGACAACGCCACAAAGGCACGAAAACACTAAGTTTCGGTTGTAATTTTATAAAGAGGATTGCCAGGCCTATGAATTCACTTTTACCGATTTTGCGCCGCGGCGCCGAAGTTTTTCTTGTCGCGGCGCTGTATTTTATCAGCGGACGACTGGGCTTGTTGCTGGCTATTCCGCCCGGCTATGCCACGGCTGTTTTCCCTGCTGCCGGGGTAGCGCTGACCGCGCTTTTGCTGCGCGGCTATTCCCTGTGGCCGGGAGTAATGCTGGGCTCGTTTCTGATCAATTTGTCGATTGGGTATAATCCGGACGCGGCGTTGCTTTCCATCATCGTAGCCGGCGGCATCGGCCTTAGCGCAGCAGTGCAGGCTGTGGTTGGCGCAGTCCTGATTCGGCGCTGGATTGACTTTCCCACTGCCCTGACGAGTCTGGCCGATAACCTGCTTTTACTGACTGCCGGCGGGCCTCTGGCCTGTTTGGTCAATGCTGTGGGCGGGCCTGTTACCCTGTGGCTGGCCGGCATAGTCTCCAGCGCAAACCTTGCCTTTACCGCCGGCACCTGGTGGGTTGGTGATACTATCGGGGTCATTGTTTTTACGCCATTACTGTTGATTTGGCTGATGCCGTCGCGGCTTATTCAGCGCCGCCGTCAGATTCAGGTAACCGCGCCGCTGGTCATTCTATTTGCGCTGGTGATCGGGCTATTTGTCTACGCCAGCAATTGGGAGCAACAGCGCATCGAACAGGAGTTCCAGCGTCAGGCCGACGGCATCTATCAAAATCTGTCTCACCATTTTGATCTTCACCTGGAAACGCTCCGTGCAATCCAAAGTTTTTATGCGGCTTCACGCCAGATCGAGCGGAACAAATTTGCCGTCTTTACCAACTATTTTTTGACGGAATACCCCAGCATCCATGCCTTGTCCTGGAATCCCCTTGTGACATCCGCTCAACGAATAGCTTTTGAAGAAACCATGCGGCGTGAAGGCTTTCCCGGTTTTCAGATTACCGAGCGCGATAGCGCCGGGCGGCGGGTTCGCGCCGGCGAACGGGCAGAGTATTTTGCGGTGAACTTCATCGAGCCGTTCTCGGCCAACGAAGCCGCGCTGGGCTTTGATGTGGCCTCCGAGCCTGTTCGTTCTGAAGCCGTTAAACGCGCCCGGCAAAGCTGTAAAGCCTCAACCACCGGCCCTATCAAACTGATTCAGGAAAAGGAAGAGCAATATGGCGTATTAATTTTCCAGCCCATTTTCACTGACGCCACACAGACCGAGTTGCGAGGATTGGCTGTAATCGTGCTCCGCGTCGTTAATATGGCGAAAGCGATTTTGCGACAAACCGAATTGTCAAATTTGACTGCGCAAATCAGAGATGAAACGAGTCAGACGCTGTTGTATGCAACCTCACCACAGCCGGCGGCTGGTTTTCACCGGATATTCCGGTACAATTTGGCCGGTCGCATCTGGCAGATTGAAATCGCCGCCACACCGGATTATTTGACGGCCCATCGTTCCTGGCAGGCCTGGAGCTTTCTGGCCGGCGGACTCATTTTTACCGCATTGCTCGGCGCTTTTTTACTGGTGGTGACCGGCCATACAGCCAATGTCGAAGAAATTGTGACCCGCCGCACCCGGGAATTGAGCGAAACGGCAACCCGCCTGGAAAACGAAATCAACGAGCGAGGGCAGGCGGAAAATGCACTGCGCGAAAGCGAAGAGCGGCAGCGTCTGGTGGCGGACGCCACCCTGGATGCTTATTATGATTGGGACATGGTAACCGATAAAGTTTGGCGTAACCGGGGTTATATTCAACTGTTCGGCCATCCAACCGAGATTGAAAGCACTTCCGATTGGTGGCGTTCCCGGGTTCATCCGGACGATCTGGTCATGGTTACATCCAGCATTACGAGTACCATTGCGCAGCGCACGACCGTTTGGAAAGCCGAATATCGCTTCCGCCGCCGTAACGATGAATTTGCGACCGTATTCGACCGCGGCCTTCTGTTTTATGATGCCGATGGCAAGCCGGTCCGCTTTCTCGGCGCGATTACCGATCTGACGGATCGCAAACAAGCGGAAAAGGCTTTGCGTCATAGCGAAGAAAGACTTGAACTATTCTTTAACCAATCGCTGGACGGATTCTTCTTTATGATGCTCGACGCCCCGGTGCGCTGGAACGAATCTACGGATAAGAGCAAGATGCTGGATTATATTTTTTCCCATCAGCGCGTCACCGAAGTTAATGAGGCGATGTTGATCCAATATCGGGCCACCCGCGAGCAGTTCATCGGTTTGACACCCAACGACCTTTTTAAGCATAATATTGCTGCGGGGCGGGTCATCTGGCACGAGTTTTTTGACAATGGGCACTTGCATATCGAAACGGACGAGCGTCGGTTCGACGGCACCCAAATGTGGATCGAAGGCGACTATATCTGCATGTATAATGCGGAAGGTCTCATAACAGGGCATTTTGGTGTGCAGCGCGAAGTGACCGCGCGCAAACAAGTAGATGCCGAATTGCGACTGCACAGCGAAATCTTGCGTAATATGGCCGAAGGCATTCATCTGACCCGAACCCGCGACAGCGTGATTGTCTACGCCAATCCAACGCTGGAAACAATGTTTGGCTACGAACCGGGTGAGCTGATCGGGCGCCATGTCAGCGCTCTGAATGCCGCCGGCCCGAAGTCCCCGCTGGAAACCGCCGCGGAGATTAATGCGCAATTAGACGGCAGCGGCAACTGGCACGGTGAAGTTTACAACATCAGAAAGGACGGCGCTGCTTTTTGGTGTCAAGTCCACATTTCCACATTAGACCACGCCGAATACGGGCAGGTCTGGATTGCGGTCCACCAGGACATTACAGCGCGAAAAAAGGCGGAAAGTGAACTGTACGAAAGTCGGGCTTTTTTGCGTTCGATTGTTGAAAATATCCCCAACATGATCTTCGTCAAAGAGGCGCGTGACTTGCGCTTTGTGGAATTAAACAGAGCCGGCGAGAAATTGATCGGCCTGCCAAAAGATCGGCTCATTGGCCACAACGATTATGACTTCTTCCCCAAAGCCGAAGCGGATTTCTTTATCCAAAAGGATCGGGAAACGTTGGCCGGCGGCCAATTGCTGGATATTCCGGAAGAGACTATTAACACTGCTACTTTGGGCCCGCGAATTTTGCATACCTATAAGATTCCCATCCATGATGCCGCCGGACAGCCTAAATTTCTGCTGGGCATTTCCGAGGACATTACCGAGCGCAAACGGACCGAAGAGGCCTTGCGTATTGCCAAAGAGCAGGCGGACGCCGCTAATAAAGCCAAGAGCGTCTTTCTGGCCAACATGAGCCACGAACTGCGCACGCCGCTCAACGGCATTCTTGGTTTTGCGCAGATTCTCAAACGCGATAGCGCTTTTCCGGCCGCCTTTCGCGCGGCTATTGAAACCATTGAGCGCAGTGGCGAACATCTGCTCAAGCTGATCACCGACATTCTGGATCTGGCCAAGATCGAAGCCGGTAAAGTGGAGCAGACAGCCGTCCCCTTTGATTTACCAATCATGCTGCGCGACATCATCGAAATGAACCGCGCCCGCACCGAAAATAAAGGACTGCAATTGACGCTGACTACCGCGCCGGGCCTGCCCCGCTTTGTCATTGGCGACGAAAAACATCTGCGTCAGATCATCATCAACCTCATTGGCAACGCCATCAAGTTTACCGCTCAGGGTCGGGTAGAACTTCGGGTTTCGGATTTGGAATTGCGCAAGGTTGAGCCGCTGATGGATAATCCACAATCAAACACGATTCGTTTTGAAATTATTGATACCGGTGTCGGCATGACCGCCGAAGATACAAAACGCTTGTTTCAGGAATTTTCACAAGTCGGAGACACGGCCAAAAAAACCGAGGGCACCGGGCTGGGCCTGGTCATTAGTGAACGATTAGCACAGTTGATGGGTAGTCACATTCAAGTAACCAGTAAATCGGGCCAGGGCACTACCTTCTGGTTTGATATCGCCCTGCCGCATGATCCAAATGCCGCAGAAGCACCGGCGATCAGGCCGGCAACCCGGGTTATTGGCGTAAAAGGCCGGCAGCCGACGGTGCTGATCGTGGATGACATTACCGTTAATCGCAAAGTTGTACGCGCCTTGCTAAAGTCGCTGACGATTCCGTTTATCGAGGCCGAGAACGGGCAGGAAGCTGTCGAGCAGGCGCTGCGACACCGACCGGATGTAATATTAATGGATTGGGTGATGCCGGTCATGGATGGCCCGACGGCAACGCGCGAAATCCGTCGGATACAGGAGCTCAAGGACACAATTGTTATCGCCCTGACGGCGAATGCTTTTCAGGAGGCGCAGAACGAAGCGCAACAGGCCGGCTGTGATGACTTTCTGACCAAACCGGTCAACATCGACAAGCTGCTGGAATGCCTGTCTGTCCATCTTAAAATTGAATGGCAGTATGAAGACAGCGCGGCCAAATCCACCAAGCCGGTCAGCGAAATAAATTGGCCGCCGGCGGATATACTGCGCAAATTGATTGAAATGGCCAATAATGGTGACTTGACCGGTCTGGATAATTTAATCCGGTCACTTCGGCAGCAAGACGCAGATTACCGGCTTTTTACCGACCACATTCAGAAGCTTTTAGACGATTTTTTGTTTGCGGAAATGATTACGCAGGCTAAACGCGGGTTAAACCGCGGTTGAATGTTAACCTGTATCCGACTTAATCAACCGGCTTAAAGCGAGGACCCGCATGAAACCTAAAAAGCCAATCCCTATGCCCATCGAGTTTGAAGACGACGACTTGCGGCAGCTCTTCGACCAACTGTGGGAAGCTGACGCCAAAAGCGTGGAATTGGCCCGTAAAGGTGAAGGTTATGCCCCAATCGTCTTGGCCCACGGTATCGCCCGCCCGGATTTTTTAGTGGACTCCCTGGCCCGGACGCTTAATCTATCCTTGTATGATCTTAGCCTGGTCTCGGACCGGTTTCATTATTTTAAAGGCATCGCCAGCTATTTGCGGGAGCGCGGCTTCGAAGTTCATCACAGCAGCGTCAGCTTTGCCGCCGGAGTCACCCAGCGTGCCAAAGATCTAAAAGTCGAAATCCAGCGCGTTTTAGATAAATCGGGCTATAATAAAGTCCACATTATTGCCCATAGTATGGGTGGCCTGGATGCCCGCCACATGATTGTCAACGAAGATATGGCCGATAAAGTGATCAGCCTGACGACTATCGGCACGCCGCATTTGGGCACCAGCACGTCCGACCGCAGCGTCGATCTGGGTTTTGAGACAGTCATCAAAGGTTTTCGTATGTTCATTAACCTGGAAGGCTTTCGCGATCTGACGACCCGCGCTTGTCGTGAGTTTAATGAACATGCCCGAAATTCCGAAGCGACAAACGATGTAATTTACCAGACTTACGCCAGCTATCAGGATCGTCAACAAGTCTTTTTACCCTTTCACAAATCATGGGACCTCATCAACAAAGTAGAGGGTTTAAGCGACGGTTTAGTGCCGTTCTCATCGCAAAAATGGACGGACCAACTGGTCGCAGATAACGGCGTCGTCAAAATTATTCGCCAGCAAATTTTCCCTTTTAGGGCCGGGCATCTGGAACAAATCGGCTGGTGGAATCTGAACAAGGTTCTCAAAAGCGGCTGGTGGAATATGGGTGTGCTGCGTGAAAAAAACACGCATGAAGAACAAATAAAGCAAGTCTATCTTAAAATAGCTAAAGAAATTACAACCGGAAAATTTGAAGACGAGAGCGCGCAAGAAGAAGTTAAATTTACAAACGTGCAGCCCTGGTTTTAGACTGCAAATTGAGAACAATATTCGCCCCTGTCTGTCAATACAATGACGACTCCTGATTTTTTGAAAAAACTTTTTTTTGGATAACGGACATGAACTTCTACTGGATTTTAGCGGCGGCACTCACTTTTTTCATAGGCGCGGCGCATTCGATTTTAGGCGAAAAATTTTTTCTGCCGCATGTTTTTAAAAAAGTGGACCCGCTGGCCTTTGGCAACATGCTGTTCTTTAATCGCACAGCGCGCGTGGCCTGGCACCTGACAACGCTGACCTGGTGGGCTCTGGCGTTGTTGCTGATATTCGCCGCCCGAGACGCCTCCGACAATTCGCTCCGCCTGATGGTCCGGGTTGTGGCTGTCCTTTTTGGCGTCAGTGGTATTTTCTCGCTGGTCGAATCGCGTGGCCGGCATCTTTCCTGGATTGTTTTTTTTGCCATTGCCGGTATGTGCTGGCTTGGCCTGATTCAGTAGCGGGGAACATCTACCATGCTGCCCTCGATAGCCTGAATTCAAGGGGGGACTTAAAATGGCAGTCGATCTATCCGGATGCTTAGTTATTGGCATTTCTTCGCGAGCGCTATTTTCGTTAGAAGCGGAAAATCGCATCTACGAGATTGAAGGCCCGGAAGCCTATCGCAGCTATCAGCGCGAGCATGAAGAGAATATTTTACAGCCCGGCACGGGTTTCCCACTAATTAAAGCATTGTTGGATTTAAACAAAGTCCATCCGGAAAGACGCGTCGTAGAGGTCATCATTATGTCGCGCAACAATCCGGACACGGCGTTGCGCGTTTTCAATTCCATTGACTATTATCAACTGGATATTACCCGGGCCGCTTTTACCGGCGGCGAATCCTTAGCGCCATATCTGGAAGCATTCCGCGTAGATTTGTATCTGACCCGCTCGGAACATGACGTGCAAGCGGCAGTGAACGCGGGCTTCGCCGGCGCTTTCATCTACGATCCGCCGGTAAATTATGACCCCGATACGCGCCAGATCCGCATCGCCTTTGACGCCGACGCCGTGCTGTTCTCCGAGGAATCCGAGCGCGTTTATCAGGACGGCGGACTGGAAGCCTTTGTCGCCCATGAGCAGCAGAACGCCATGACACCGCTGCCGGAAGGCCCCTTTGCCAAATTACTGCGAACGCTCTCTTTTCTGCAGCGCGAATTCAAAGCCGAGCAGCCGCCGGTGCGCATCGCCATCGTCACTGCCCGTGGCAGCCCGGCGCATGAGCGGGTGATCCGGACCTTGCGTGGCTGGGATGTGCGCGTAGACGAAGCCTTTTTTCTGGGCGGCTTTACCAAAGATACCGTGCTTAAAGCTTTTCGGGCCCACATCTTTTTTGATGATCAGGACACACACCTGGCAGCGGCCTCACGTGTTGTGCCTTCGGCGCGTGTGCCGTATAAAACCGCGCCGGCAGACAGCGAACCGAATAGCGACTAAACCGCTCGCGCTTTTTTAGGCCGGATGTAGTTTTCCATTGCCAGAACTCGTCTTGCCGGTTAGATTTATTTGATGTTGGAATAATGTTGCACGATTCACCGGAGTCGTGAAGCCACAATTGCGACTCTGGCGAGTCGCGCTACAATTGCGATTACCTGATTATGAAAAAAGAAAGCATTGCACTGCGGCAGGATAAAGTCATCGTTTCCAACCGCAAAGCCGGATATGAATACGAGCTGCTGGATCGATTTGAAGCGGGCATTGAGCTGAAGGGCACGGAGGTTAAATCCTTGCGCGAAGGCAAAGCCAACTTAGTCGATTGCTATGCCACCGTCAAGGAAGAGGAGGTTTGGCTGCTCAACTGCCATATCTCCGAATATGAGCAGGGCAATCGCTTTAATCACGATCCGCGCCGCCCGCGCAAACTGCTGCTGCATAAATCGGAAATCCGGCGGCTGCTGGGCAAGATCAAAGAGCGCGGCTATACCCTGGTGCCGCTCGCACTTTATTTTCATGCCAATAAAGTTAAGGTTGAATTGGCGCTGGCCAAGGGCAAGAAGACCCATGACCGAAAAGATGCCATTCAAGATCGTGACGCCCGGCGCGATATGGCACGGGCAATTAAGGAACATCATCGTTAAAGAAGTCGTCCATGGATAATCATCATTTTTTACTCAAAGCTACAGAAAACCTACAAGCAGCCCACTTATTGGTTCATGGTAATCTATACAACGCAGCGGCAAATCGAGCCTCAAAAAGCCGTAACCCGGCAACTAAAAAAAGCCGAGCTGTGTGGTTGAACACATCTTTAGCCGCGAAAAAGCGCAAAATGCACAAAATCATAGGAAGGCGTAAAGGTTTCGCATTGCGTCTTTGCGACTTTTGTGCGTTTTTGCGGCAAAGAATCGTTTGAAACTGTTCAATCACACAGGTCGAAAAAAGCTGCCGAATTTGTTGAAACGATACGGACGAAGATTGAATCATGATTAATTTTAAACAAAAAGAATTGGCCCATCAATATTTCGCGGAGCTAAAGTCGCGATTTTTCGACATCGAATTCGTCAGAATTACGGAAAGCTCCGAGAACCCGCAAAATGTCTGGGTCGAAGTCATTTTTCCGTTAGATGACGACCGTCAAATTGAGATTCGTGAAACGGCGGCGGATATTTCGACAGATATACTGTTGGAGCACGGATATTACATTGCGCTTATTTCCGCCTGGCCCGGCGAGGTCGGCTTAAACTTAAAGGCCGTTGCTACTTACTGAGAGTGGCTCATTTGTGGTAAATTTAACCCTGAGAAAAGAAAATCCTTATGAACGGCAAACTGCATTTTGCAAAGATTCTGGTCATTGTCATGGCCATCGCTTTTGTCTCCTTTATTTTTGGTTTTATTGCTTTTAATCTGTATGTGATGCCGATGGTGGTTGAGCAGGGAAAAGTGGTCATTGTGCCAAATCTGCGGGGTCTGGGACAGGAAGACGTTCAGCCATCTCTCGATTCGCTGTCGTTAAAATTAAAAGTAGCCGGACAATACCCAGACAGTCTGATCGGGAAAGGTTTGATTTTGAACCAGCGGCCACAAGCCGGCGAGCAGATAAAATCCGGACGCACAATTGATGTCTGGCTTAGCAGCGGACAACAAGCTATTGGTGAAGTTGCCTTGACCGGCAATTCCACTCGCGAAGCCGAGTACATGCTCAACGAAAAGCATCTGCAAATTCAAGAGCGAATCTACACCTATTCCGGCACGGCCAAAGCGGAAATGGTCATCGGCACCGATCCAAGCAGTGACGAAAGCTTGTACCGGGGCCAGGACGTAGATCTGCTGATCAGTAAGGGAGCCCGGACGCAAACCTATCTCATGCCCGATCTCATCGGCAGACAGCACGAAGATGTCCGCCGCCTATTGCAGCAGTTTGGCCTGAAAGTGTCCGAACCGCGTGTCACTCCCGATCCGCAAACAATGGTCGGGCAAATCATCACCCAAGAGCCACAGCCGGGTTGTCAGATTAAACGCGGCGATACGGTGCTTCTTTCCATCAGCGGCGGATGACGGCTAAATTAAGAATAGTTGTGCTCATTTTCCTTTTATGTGAGACCATTATGAATAATCCAAGCTAAAGGTCTTTGACCATTACATTGAATTACGAATAGTTCATTATTTTTCCCCATCCTGTTTATCCTGTTCATCCATGTTATAGTAAACGAGGCGTTAGATGGCCATTACCATTAAAGATGTGGAACATATTGCCGAGCTGGCGCGGCTTGGCTTGACTGAAAATGAAAAAGCCGTTTTTTGCCGGCAGTTAAGTCAGATTTTGGACTACGTGGCAAAATTGAATGAGTTGGATACTACCAATATCGAACCTTTGTCGCACCCGATTGATTTGAAGAATGTTTTTCGATCCGACGAGGTCAGGCCGCCGCTGGATCGCGATTTGGCGTTGCAAAATGCGCCAAAAACCAGAGACGGTCTGTTCTGCGTACCGCAAGTCGTTAGCCATTGACGGCGTTGAAGCTTTCCATAAATCCATTTAGAAAATAGAACACGGATGACACGGGAAAAACAGATTATACGGATAAAGCATTTTCAAAATGTTAATCCATGCAAGTCCGTTCGGTTTCCGTCTAATCCGTGTTCTATTCCATCAAAAAGAAGGAGACCGTTATGCCGCAGAAAAACCCGCCGGCGCCTGCCAAACCGGATATTAAATCCTTTATCAACTCTTTTCATGATCACATTTTGCATTCGCTCGGCAAAGATAAGTATTCCGCCACGGAATTGGACCGCTATCAAAGCCTGGCCTATACCGTGCGCGAAAAAATGTTTGAGGATTGGTCGCGCACGCAGCAAGCCTATTACGATGATGATGTTAAGCGCGTTTACTATTTATCGCTGGAATTTTTGATCGGGCGAACGCTTGGCAACAGTCTGATCAACACCGGTCTGGAAGAGACTGCCGAAGGCGCGATGAATCAACTGGGTCATTCCCTACGTGAGCTGGAAGACAAAGAATGGGACGCCGGTTTAGGGAACGGCGGTTTGGGGCGGCTAGCCGCCTGCTTTCTGGACTCAATGGCCACGCTGGGGATTCCGGCTTATGGTTATGGCATTCATTATCAATACGGCATCTTCTTCCAAAAAATTGTCAATGGCCAGCAAATAGAGACGCCGGATAGCTGGCTGCGTTATGGCAATCCATGGGAAATCGGCCGTCCGGAATACCTTTATCCCGTGCAATTTTACGGGCGTGTGCACGAATATTACGATGCTTATGGCTCGTTCCGCTCCGAGTGGACCGAAGCCGAAAAAGTGATGGCGATGGCCTACGACATTCCCGTGCCCGGCTATGGCAATAACATTGTCAATACGCTGCGGTTGTGGGAAGCCAAATCCACTCGTGATTTTAATCTGGCCGATTTTAATCAGGGCGACTACGTGGGCGCGGTTGAACATAAAACCGAATCTGAGAACATTTCCAAAGTTCTGTACCCAAACGACAGCAGCAAACAGGGTCGGGAATTACGGCTGAAGCAGGAGTATTTTTTTGTCTCAGCGACGCTGCAAGACGTTTTGCGTCGCTATAAAAAGCATCGCGGCGATTTTGATCAACTGCCCGAAAAAGTGGCCATTCAATTGAATGACACCCATCCGGCCATTGCCATCCCGGAGATGATGCGTTTGCTGGTGGATGGAGAGGGTCTTATCTGGGATCGAGCCTGGGACATTACCACACGCGTGTTTGGTTATACCAACCACACGATTTTGCCGGAAGCCCTGGAGCGCTGGAGCGTAGAGATGATGGGCCGCGTTTTGCCGCGCCATTTGCTGATTATTTATGAGATTAACCGCCGCTTTTTGGATGAAATTAAACATCTTTTCCCCGGCGATAATGAACGCCTGCAGCGCATGTCATTAATCGAAGAAGGCGCGGCGCAAATGGTGCGGATGGCCAACCTGGCCATTGTCGGCAGCCATTCTGTTAACGGTGTGTCGGCGCTCCATTCCGATCTGCTCAAAACCCGCTTGTTTAAAGATTTTTATGAGATTTGGCCGGAACGTTTCAACAACAAAACCAATGGCATTACCCAACGTCGTTGGCTGCGTATGGCCAACCCCGGGTTGTCCCGCCTGATTACGGAAAAAATCGGTGACGGCTGGATTGTAAATCTAGATTTGCTAAAGCAGTTGGAAGCGCATGCCGACGACACCAAATTACAGGCCGCCTGGCATGAAGTCAAACGACAGAACAAGCTGGTTCTGGCCGACTACATCCGCCAGAACAATCATATTGAAGTAGACCCGAACAGCCTGTTTGACGTGCAAGTCAAGCGGCTGCACGAATATAAGCGCCAACTGCTGAACATCCTGCATGTCATCACCTTGTACAATCGAATCAAAGACAATCCCGGCGGTGATTTTGTCCCGCGCACCGTCATCTTTGGTGCCAAAGCCGCGCCCGGCTATTACATGGCCAAGCTGATTATCCGGCTAATCAACAACGTAGCCGAGGTGGTCAATAATGATAATGAAATCGGCAGCCGCCTGAAAGTCGTTTTTCTGGCCAACTATGGCGTTTCGCTGGCCGAAAAGATCATGCCCGCCGCCGATCTGTCCGAGCAAATTTCCACCGCCGGTTTAGAGGCCTCCGGCACCGGCAACATGAAATTTTCGCTCAACGGCGCGCTGACCATCGGCACACTGGACGGAGCCAATATCGAAATCAAAGAGGAAGTCGGCGACGACAACATTTTCATTTTCGGCCTGACCGCCGAGGAAATTGCCGACATTAAACCGCGCGGTTATGACCCCGGCGCGTATTACAAACGTCAGCCGCAGTTGCAGCGGGTGCTGGACATGATTGCGCAGGGCGCTTTTTCGCCGGACGAGCCGGACCGGTTCCATGCGATTACAGACGGACTGCGCGAACGCGACCCCTATTTCCTGATGGCCGATTACGCGGCCTATATCGAATGCCAGGATCGCGTCAGCGCAACCTATGAAAATACCAGCCTGTGGACGAAGATGGCCATCTTGAACGTGGCCCGCATGGGCAAATTCTCGTCCGACCGAACCATCAAAGAGTACGCCACAGAGATTTGGGACGTGCCGGTTAGCGCTACTCCATAGCGCCTGAATGACACGGGAACAGCGAATGTTTAAGAACATGTGCGAGCTCTTTAACAATTCGCTGTTCCCGTTCATTTTAGTATCAGCCTGAATCCTCCCAAGCTGCCCGCAAAATCGCCTGAAACATCCCCCCGTAATATCTGTATACGTCTGAGAATGCCTTCAACATCCTTTGCGGTCGCTCCGAGCCGAGACCTTACCAATGGCCTATTTTGATAAAAACCCGAATCATTTTCGCGTCATTTTTAGCGCTTTTACGCTCATCTGCCTTACGTTCGCGATCGCTGCCAACTACATCTATACAACATCCACCAGTGATCAAAACAGTTTTACCCACGCGCCTTCGACCATCTGTTTTATCTCCCCACTCACCCCTGCGGAAGCGTCGCTTTCGGTGAAGCCCGGCGACTTTATCACCCGGATCAACGGCGTCGGCATCGAGAGTCTGCCGGATATCGAAAAGCTGTTGAGTGAATTGCCCGACTCCAACCTCATCAACATTGACGTGGCCGGCGTCTCGCCCGGCATTGGCGGTATCCTGAAAAAAGCGAAAATCACCGTAAAAAAAGAAGCGCTGTCGAGCGATCGGATTCAGTCCTTGCCGGCATCATCCGCACTGGTTACCTGGGTTCAGGAAGGCGGCGTTTCCTCCCGCGCCGGCATGATGCCCGGCGACGTCATCGTCAAACTCAACAACTGTGGTTTTACCGATATTTATGAAGCGGACAGCATCATGCGCTCGTTTCGTGGCGGCCAAACCATCGAATATGAGGTGCTGCGACAAGGTAACCACGTTGTCAAATTGCCCATTACCCTGGCCAGTTTCGGCCTGGGTGTGACGCACCTGTTAAGCTTACTGACCGCGGCTGCTTTTCTCACTACCGGCGCGTTTATTGGCCTGAAACGGCCACAATTCAAACCGGCCCGCATGATTGGCTTCTTCATGGTTGCGCTGGGCTTTGCGCTGTCAGAGCTACCGGACGATGGCATTTATAGTCAATTGCTTTTTTTGAAAATCGATCTTCGGCTGGGAATGTTTTGTGTGATGTTTGGACTGGCGGCGCTTTTCGACAGTCTGTTTTTTTTCCCGCGCGAACGGCAGGAAATTCTGAGCAAACCCGGCTGGCGTTATGCCCTCTACGGCACAGCTACATTGGGTTTTATCGTCAACGGCTTTATCACCTCAAATCCAAACAGACTGCCCTATGTATTGACCATGTTTATCATCGTCAGCGTGTGCCTGTGGCGTTATCGGCATCAGGCAACCGTTGAGTACAAACAGTTGAGTCGTTTAATAATCCTGGCCGGGCTTGGATTGGTCATCGTGCGGATCGGGCTGGAAATTTTCTTTGAGGACATCCTGGATTTAAAGAAATTTCGCATCCAAAGCACTAATGTTCTCTTTATTTTACTGCCGCTGGCCTATCTTTATACGATTGGTCGCTATCGTTTGCTGGATATGGACTTGCGTATCCGACGCAACATCCAGTATACCGTGGCTACGCTGGCCTTGAAAACCGCCGTGTCGGTCGCCGTCGTCTGGACGTTGATTCATTTGCCGGAAGTCGAGCTGCGCATCCCCAATGTGCGGTTTATCGGCTCGGCCATCGAGATTTCCGACGATCCTTTGCCGTTAGAGCAACGCCAGATATATGAAAAAATTGTGCTGATGGTCCTGGCCCTTGGCCTGACTTATGCCTATTGGCGATTGAGTCACTGGTTGCAGTCCTACATTGACCGCGTCTTTTACCGCGAAGGCAACGATTACAGCCGCGCGGCTAATGAAATTTCCAACGTCATCAACGGCAAGATGAGTTTGGAAGATTTGAGTCATGGCTTAGTGCAAAAATTGTGCGAAGTTTTGCGGCTTAAAACGGCGGCGATTTCTTTTTGGACCCAAAGCGATGCTTGTGGCTGTATAAAAACGTATGGCCTATCAGGCACCGAATGCTTATCGCTAAGCCCGGAAACAAAGGCATTCTTACAGGATTTGCGCTCTCATCTGGTTCTGGATACCTGCATCAGTACGGAATATTTACCCGGTGAAGTAAAATCGCGCTTACTGCAATTTGGTCTGCGCTGTCTGATTCCGGTTCAATCCAAAAATGAAACCATCGGCCTGCTCATGGCCGGTGAAAAACTGTCCGAAGCGCCATTTCATCAGGATGATTTGCAATTTTTAGCCTTGGTTGCCACCCAAACGGCGGTGGCAGTGGAAAACGCATCTTTGTACAAAAAATTGGCCGGACAAGAGCGTTTCCGGCATGAATTGGAAATTGCCAGGCGTATCCAACTCCAATCCCTGCCGCAAAAAACGCCGCATATTGAAGGCCTGGAGATCGCCGGCGTTTCGATTCCCGCGCTGGAAGTTGGCGGTGATTATTACGATTATCTCAACGGCGTGCCGAATGAAATTACGATCATCGTCGGTGATGTGAGTGGCAAAGGTACTTCAGCGGCCTTGTATATGTCCAAAATGCAGGGAATTTTGCACTCCTTGCACGGTTTCGGCCTGTCCCCGCGCGAGCTGTTCATTCGCGCCAATACGATTTTGAGCCTGGATTTGGAGCGCCGTTCCTTTGTCACGGCCATTGGCGGCTTTTTCGATACGCGCCTGAGGCGGTTAACGCTATCGCGCGCCGGTCATTTGCCGCTTTATCATTATCGAACCAATACAGGCAGCATTACCGAAATTACGCCAAAAGGAATGGGCCTGGCCATCGAACGCAGCGACAAGTTTGCGGCGCTGCTGGGTGAGGTAGAAGTTCCTTACGAACTTGGGGATGTTTTCCTTTTTGCCACGGACGGTATTACGGAAGCGCCCAACGCCGCCGGCGAAGAATTTGGCGAACTCCATCTGACGGAAATTTTAAAAAATACCGCCCACCGTTGCGCCAATGATATACGCGATGATATTATTCAAGCCGTGCGTAACTTTGCCGGAGCCAATGTTGATCAGCACGATGATTTAACCATCGTGGTCGTCAAAGCACGGCAGGAGTCCGCAGTCTGACCGCCCCAATCCTCGTTCTAAGCAGCCTTGCGCTTATCGCGGCCTTCCTGCACATCCGCGCCGAATATCATGGCCCACGCCGGCAAGTCTATCTTTTTAAACCGCTGACAGTCATCCTCATTTTTTTGATCGCCGTTTTTTCCCCACGGGTCATGCCGCCCGGCTACCAATACGCTATTTGGATTGGCCTGGCGTTTTCGCTGGTCGGCGACATCTTTCTGATGCTGCCGGGTCATCATTTTGTCAAAGGATTGGCCGCGTTTTTAATCGCCCATATTTGTTACATTGGCGCATTCTATCTGCCGGTGCGGCAAGTTGATATCACAAAAACCATCCTGATTTTTATTGGGCTTGGTCTACTCGTCGGACGCTTAATTGCGCCTGGTCTAGGCAAGTTAAAAGTCCCGGTTTTTATTTATATGTTGGTTATTATAACGATGGGCTGGCAGGCATTTACGTTGTGGCGGCTTTCGCCAATACCGCAGGCAGGTCTGGCATTAATTGGCGCGTTGCTCTTTATTCTGTCGGACTCTATTCTGGCTATCAACCGCTTTCGTTACAAATTCTATCTGGCTCAGGCGTGTATTTTAAGCACGTATTATCTTGCGCAATGGCTGATCGCCCGTTCAATTTAGACCGGACACAACCCGCCCAAAACAGCACACTCCAAAACACTGACCTTAAAAAAGTCTGCCTAAACAAAAAAACCCCCGTCCATTTTACTGGACAGGGGCTTTTGCTAACAAACCATCAACTAACTTTAGATGACGGAGACATTAACGGCCTGCAACCCTTTCGGGCCTTTTTCGGTTTCAAACTGAACGCGGTCGTTTTCTTGCAGCGACTTGTAACCGTCGCCAACAATCGCACGGTAGTGAACAAAAACATCTTCACCTTCGGTGCGGGTAATAAAACCAAAACCCTTAGCGCTGTTAAACCATTTTACAGTTCCCGTTTCCATAACTCTAACCTCCTAAAACAAAACATGAATGCTTCGTACAACTTATCTCAGTCTGTCCGGGCAAAAAAAATCGCATGAGTAGTTTCTTGTCACTATTCATGCGAGTTTAATCTTTTTTTACTTGAATCTTTTCACAGAAAAGCTACAGCAAAACCGATAAACAGAAAAAATAGTGTACAACTTAGTGACAATGACAATATAATAGCCTGAGTTTAAAAAGCAACATAAATTTTAAAGTATTTAAACTTTTTTTATTTTCTGCCTGTTGGGGGGATGTTCCGCCCGTCGGCAGCGCGTAGAAGATGTATAGCGCTTCGGTGCGCAGGTGGTAGCGGATTTCATTGCATAGCTAGCTACGAGTTCGACCTCAATCATTTCTTTTACTTCATGCTCAGTGATCCAACTCATCCAGGACGTGGGCGTGAAAATAACGCTCGCCGCACTCCAGGCAAACCTCAGCCTCAACATTTTCGATGATGTACAATTTATCGTGTAACCAACCTCACGTTCGCTGAAAAAAAGAATAACCTTTTAAAATATTGAAAGTTGTATA
>CAYOLL010000061.1:0-33702 GCA_964404765.1 uncultured Gemmatimonadota bacterium
TCAGTGCACGATTTCACAAGTTTTGCAGTAAAGCCTTCGCAAGGTTACCCACGCTATAGGCCAACGCTATGCTGCCTGCAGTTCTGTCATTCAGCGGGTTATACTCTATCCGGGCCAAGCTGTTTATTGTCTTTTCGCTGGTGCTGGCCCTGATCTCCTTAGCCCTCTTTTTCTTACTGCCCTTGCAGGTGGAGCGGCAGGCCGACCGGTTTATGCTGCGCAAGACCGCCAGTATTGCCGCCGCCGCCGCTAACAATTTAAGCGCTGCGCTCTTCCTCCGGGATCAACTCAGTCTGCGCCGTAGTTTGCTGGATTTGCATAAAAGCGAAGACTTTATTTATCTGGTGGTAGAAGATTCTGCCGGCCGGATCGCCGCCGAATATCGCCTGGAGCAGGCCCATGAGCTGAACTACAAAATTGCAGATAACCTTATATTGAGTGGACGGGTTGTCCAGGCTTACCAACCGGTGATGTATGATCAGCGGCGGGTCGGCGCTGTTTTTCTCGGTCTTTCACGGCATGAAACAGCCAATGAAGTCTTTAGGAGTCAGCTTTACATCGCCAGCATTTGTCTGGGTGTTTTTTTGCTCGGCCTGGCGGCGGTTTACGGATTGAGTTCTCTTTTGACTCGGCCACTTCTGGCGATTGTCGCGACTGTCAAAGCGATAGCCGATGAAGGCGATTTAACCCGGCGCGCGCCCATCTTATCGCGCGATGAAACCGGCTTTCTGGCGGCCGGCTTTAACCGCATGATCGAGCGGGTCGCCGAAACCCGGCAGCAATTGCAGGAATTAAACCGCAGTCTGGAACAGCGGGTGGATGAACGCACGACGGAACTGCGCCAGTCGCAAGAAGCCCTGCGCAGCTTGTCCGAGCGGTTTGAAATCGTGCGCGAAGAAGAGCAAACCCGCATTGCCCGCGAGATTCATGACGAATTGGGCCAGACCATGACGGCCTTGCAAATGGATTTGTACTGGCTGAGTCAACGCTCACAGCACTCCAGCGAGTTGACGGAAAAATTAGACGGCATGTCGGCCACCGTCGGCAAGACCATTGAAACGATCCAGCGCATCTGCGCGGAACTGCGGCCCGGTATTCTGGATACGCTGGGCTTAGATGCGGCCATTGAATGGTACGCCGGCGACTTTTCCCGGCGCAGCGGGCTCGAATGTCTGTGTCTGATCGAGGCGGAGGGCCTGACAGCCGACGAGCGTCTGGCCACAACGATCTTCCGCGTCTTTCAGGAGGCCTTGACCAACATCGCCCGCCACGCCCGCGCCAAAAGCGTGGAAGTTACCCTCAAACAACGGGCTGATAAAATCGTCTTACGGGTGCGGGATAACGGCGTTGGAATTCGGGCGGAGCAGATTAACGACCCGCGTTCGCTGGGCCTGATCGGCATTCGCGAGCGGCTGCTGCCCTGGAACGGGCATGTCAAATGGGTTGGGCGCGCCGGTCGCGGCACGATTTTACAAGTTGTGATTCCGACAAAAGGATAGCTACGAATGGCACGAATTCTCACGAATAAAACAAAGAAATAAGTTGATGATCCTTAACCTGAATAATTCATAAACGCAAAAGACGCAAGAGGCGCGAAGAACACAATCGTTTGATTTGCCTGAGGATAGCCGCATTGGCGACTATTGGATAGAGCGCCGACTTAGTTTTCAGATATAAACTTCTATCTTGCGTCTGTAGCGTCGTTTGCGCCGCTTGCGCTAAGTTTTGTGAATAATTCAGGTTAACGAGAATATTCAGTGATCATTAGTGGCTTAAGGAGGGACGACATGATTCGTGTTTTGATTGTGGACGACCACGCGATTGTTCGGGCCGGTGTGCGGCAAATCCTGGAAGGGCAGGCCGATATTCAAGTGATTGGCGAAGCCGAAAACGGCCAAAACGCCCTGGATTTTGTGCGCAAGCATCCGCTGGATTTGGTGCTGCTGGATGTTTCCATGCCGGGAATTAGCTCGCTGGATGTGGTCAAGGAGATTAAGGATTTGAAGCCGCAAGTTAATGTGCTGATCTTGAGCATGTACGCTGAAGATGTTTATGCGCTGCGATTTTTGCGGGGCGGGGCTTCGGGCTACATCACCAAAAAGCGTCCGCAGGATGAGCTGGTGCAGGCGATTCGCAAAGTGGCGTCCGGCGGCAAATATATTGACTCGTCCTTTGCCGAAAAATACCTGTTCGGGCAAACCGACGCCGATATGCCGCCGCACGAAAAATTGTCCGACCGCGAATATCAGGTGTTTTGCATGATCGCCTCCGGCAAGCCCGTCTCCGAAATCGGCCATGAACTATGTCTGAGCGTTAAAACCATCAGCACCCATCGTGCCCGGATTATGGAGAAGATGCGCATGACCAATAATGCCGAACTGATGCACTACGCTTTCAAGCATAAACTGGTGGAATAACAGGCAGAAAGGCGTCGTGGGTTCGTGGAGTATGCCGGAGGCATCTTCCTTCAAACTGGTGTCTATACTAACTTGCAGGAAGATTCCGCCTGAATGACATGGCCGCAACTTTCCTTAACTTACTTAATGACATTGAGTGTACTTTTCAATAAAAAAGCAGATTTTTTAACGAAGCTGATCTGGATTAACGTCAAAAATCCATTCATAGCGGTTGGTCTGATTGAGCCAATTGCCCTTGTCGTCCGGCGTAATGCGTTCAAAGGGAATTTGCTCAAAGTCCAGACGGCGGATATGATCCAGCTTGGCCAGACGATTGGGCTGGTTCGGGACGCAGTAGTAAAAGATTTGGGCTTTTTTCATGCGGATTATCGTTCCGTTTCCGTATGTTTTTATGTTTTGAAGAAATAAGTGCATTCAAGGGTAGAACTACAGTGTTTAAGATATTGTTTTTGGAAACATGGTTGCAGACGTGTAGCACAGATTGCTAATCTGTGCTACAGCGCCAAAAACATTTTCTTAAATGCTGTATAATAAAAGGCATCACACACAAAAAAAACTGCAGCGTTTTTTAGTAAAAAGGCTTGAAATCCGTATGAAAAGCTCTATTTTTACGAGGATACTGCTATGCGAATGTTTAACCGTATATTAAGGTTGATAACGATGTTTAAGGCCGACGCACCCAAATTAGAAGCGGTCACAACGTCAATTGTTGAGCTGAAAGGCGAAATTAGCCTATATTATTTCAATAATTTGACATATTTGTTTGAGTATTTCTTCATCAAAAATTTCGGCTGCCGCTACATGAATGGGCTTTTTATCAAACAGCCTAATGGTCCCGTTATCTCCAATTATAAACAACTCATCAAAACTTTAGTCAAGAAAAAATTGATTCAAACCGATTTGGATATGCTTTTCCAAAAGCATCAGGATGACAATAGCCTTAGTATTCGGGTTAATATTCGCGCTGGTGCTGAAATTCACAATCACCAGCCGTTGGAACCGATTGTGCTTGATCTTTTGGAACAAATTGTTGACAAATACGGAAACTTAACAATTGAAGATTTGAAACAACTTGTTGAGAAAACCTACACAAAACAACAAGATGCATATAATGGGATTACTGCCGGGGCCGCTATCGGGAGCACGGGCCTGATGTCCATGTTTGGTAATCTTTTTGGAGGCATTGTGGGAGGCGTTGTTGGCGCCCTTGCAAGCTATCCCCCAAGCATTTGCGACCCCACATTAATCCTACGTGAAAGCTCTGAAAAAAATGGGTTACGTTTGTATTGGGAACATTCCCAGCAATATCCAAACACAGACGCAGAACTACAAGAAAAAAATAAGCAGGAAATGCGTTTCTTTGAAGCTCTACGACCCGCCATATGAATGCTTTGCAAGAACAGTTGCTTAAAACCCTTCAACCCAGACAAATTTGGTATGTTGAAGATAAAGCCATTACTTTTGGGGACGACCAGCGAACAGACAAAAGTCGCCGCCCGGTTTTGATTGTCTCCACCAAAGAACTGCTCAAAAAAGTCCCTCGTGTTGTCAACGTCGTTCCTTTGACGACTTCGGTCAGAGGATTTGACAAGTACACCCTACCGGTTGAACGCGGCTTTATCAATATTGCCGCCGGATTTGATCCCAAAAGCATTTCCAGCGCTGTTATCAACTACTTTCAGCCCCTTGCAAAAGATTGTTTTATCGAACGTTGTGCCGAGTTAAATGACGAGACATATCACGCCATCCGCATCGCCATTGCCAATGACGTGATTGGCATCCGCAACACATTTGATCTTTCGATTTAGATTTCCCATGCTCAAAACAGTGTTAGTCGCTATAATTGATGGCCTGCCACGCTTGAATTCTGACTTCATGTCGGGGAGGGGCATCCATGAATGTCCGGAGAACACTGCCCATGAGCCGCACACTGACGATCCCCATTCCCATTGAGCGTGCCGTCGGGATAGACGATGGCGCCAAATGCGGTTTTGTAGTCCAATTCCGGGACGAGCAGCAGATTTTTGGCGCGGGCGTATTCTTCCAACAGGCGCAGAAAGGCCGTGCGGACTGCGGTTTCCTTGCGACTGCCGCCGTACTGTATCAGGGCGTCGGTTTCGCTATAGTAGTTATGGATGAGCTGCTGGGACATGGTTTTTCGTCAAAGAAAAGAAAAATGTTTGAATCGTCGCTGCAAAAGATGCAAGCGCCGCAACCGTTTTATTTATCTCAGGATCGTAAAGTTTTAGTGGTCAATCATCGTCATCATCCCCCGGCGCAGCGCGGCCTTCCCCCGCTTTCCCAATCTTGTATTTATCGATCAGTTGATGCAGGCGGACGCGGCTGATGCCCAGCGCTTCCGCTGTATTGGTGACGCTGCCTTCAAAACGTTCCAGGCCGTTTTTTATCAGCCGGGTTTCCATCTCGTACTTTGCTTCTTTCAGCGTTTTGTAGCGGGCGCTGGCATCTGTTCCGCCCGTTTTGATACTCAGGTCTTCCGCACTCAACCAGGGATGGTCGGACATGATGACGGCGCGTTCGACTTTATGCTCCAGTTCCCGCACATTACCCGGCCATTGATATTTTTGCAGCGCTTTGATGGCTTCATCGGTAAAACCGCGGATGGTTTTGCCGGTTTCAGCTTTAAACTTGTTCAGATAGAAATTGGCCAGCAGCGGAATATCCCCACCGCGATCCCGCAATGGCGGCATTTCGATCTGGATAATGTTCAGGCGATAGAACAAATCTTTGCGAAACTGCCGGGCCTCCACCATTTCTTCCAGATGGCGATTGGTGGCGGCGATAATCCGCACATCAATTTTAACCGGCATCTTACCGCCCACCCGCTGAATTTCCGACTCCTGCAAAACGCGCAGCAGCTTGACTTGCAAGTGCAGCGGCAACTCGCCCACTTCGTCCAGAAAAACCGTGCCGGTGTGCCCGGCCTCAAACTTGCCGATCTTTTGGGCATGTGCGCCGGTGAACGAGCCTTTCTCGTGCCCGAACAACTCGCTTTCGATCAAATTTTCCGGAATTGCGCCACAATCTATTACGATGTACGGAGCATTTTTGCGCACGCTCATATCGTGGATGGAGTGCGCTACCGACTCTTTGCCGGTGCCGCTTTCGCCATAGATCAAGACTGTGGCGTCGCTGTTGGAAACCTTGCGGATAGAATCCAGCACTTTTTGCATCGCCGGGCAGTTGCCGACAATTTTACGCTTATCTTCGAGCAAGGTTTTGAGCTGCTGTTTTTCGGCTTCCAGCTTGCGGACTTTTTCGGCTTCCAGTTCCAATTGACGGCGGTGTAGTTGAGCATTTTCGATCACCGAGGCGATTTGATGGGCTACTGCGTCCAAAAACTTCATGTCCGACTGGGAAAACTCGCCCATGTCTAAGTGACTGTCTACATAAATCACGCCAAAGCGATTGGCTTTGACTTCCAGCGCCACGCACATGACCGAGCGCAATTCCAAATCCAGCATACTCTTGGTCGGATCGATTTCGCCCACTTCTTTGACACACGCCGGCTGGCCGGTCTGCATCACATTTTCCGGGATACTGCGGCTATAGTCCAGTTGTCCGGTCAGGTTGGTTTTGTTTTTAGCGCGGGCGACCCGAATTGTTAGCGGCCGAATTTTGCTTTTTGACTGCGATAGTTTCTCATCTTCCAACATTAACAGGCAGCGCTCGGCCCCGGAGATTTCCAGCGTAATATCGGCAATTCGGGTTAACAACTCGTCCAGGTCCAGCGTAGAATGGGCAACTTCGATGGCCTCCAGCAGCATCTCCACATTTTGATAGTCCCGCAGCGGATTGCCGGTTAAGATGTCCGGGACGACCGGCCGGTGCGGCTGCTCTTCGATCAGCGCCGGATGCCAGACCATCAGCGGATGGGTCTCACTGACTTTTGCGTGATACAACGCTTGCTCGGCATGGGTCAGCAGCATATCCATTTCATCGGTCGGGCTGCTTTCGGATGGCAGATTTGGGATGTGATCGGGATAAAGCGCCAGACCGATTTTGATGACCGGTTGACTTAGTGAAAAAGAATGCCCGGTGATGGACGCCAGAATTTTTCGGGCGTATTCGATCGCCGGTTCCAGGGTCATTTCCGGCAGGAGGACGGCAAATGTGTCTCCGCTTAATCGTGAGCAAACATCTTTGGCACGCGCATTGCGCTTGATTAATTGGGCGGTTTCGCGCAGGAGCTGATCGGACTTTTGCCGCCCGTTTTCGTAGCTGATACGCTTAAAGCCCTTAATATCCAGCACGAGGATCGCCGCAGAGGAACCTCCGAATTTTTTTACGGTCTCGATTTCGGCCCGCAGTTGCTCTTCAAAATATGGACGCAAATAAAGTTGGGTCAGCGTATCCACATTCGACTTTTCGTAAAGCATGGCATTCACCAGCGCCACAGCGGCCTGATCGGCCAGCGCTTGCAGCAGGCTCAAACCTTCGCCGTTAAAACGGGCTTCCTCAGAGACGTGGATGCTGTCCACATACAGGATGCCCAACAGATCATCCTTGCCGGGGACGGGTTCCGGGTTCTCGCCGGTGCGAATCAGCCGGCGGCCCAGCGGAATGGCCATGACCGAGCACAGGCCCATATTGGCTACGCTGCGCTGCTCCAGCAATTTTTCCTCATTAAAAATATTGGAAACAAACAACGGCTCTTTGGTTTTGAGGACGCGGTTGATGACGGTGAAGGACAGTTGGTATTGGCCGCTGATCAAATTCGGCAGCAGGTCCTCGCCTTGTTTATTCCGGACAATGCGCGGCTCCAGTTTTTCGGAACCATCGTAGAGCAACAGGCAGCCGCGGGTGGCCTGCACAAAGCGAATGGCCAGGTCCACAATCTTGACCAGCAGCTCATTAAGAACCAGACTGCTGTTGAGAATCTGAATAATCTCCATCATCTCGGAAAAATAAGCTCCGGACCCGGCCAAACCCTCGCGCCCCTGAGTGGAAATCGCCTGATGCAGATCGGCCAGCTCATTCAGTTTAAGCTGCACGATTTTAAATTTTTCCTCGTGGCTTTGGCTGGTGTTGTCCAAAAAGATTTGCAAATCAGCCAGCACAGACGTGGCCTTGGCCGCCGGATCGGTGTGCTCAACCGGCTCCGGTCTAAAACCGGCGCCTTCCACCCAGGCATAGTTGGATAAATTGGCAAACTTGGCATAAATGGCGTTGCGATAGCGCTGCGATAAATAGGTATTTTCATAGCCGGGGTTTTGCAGTGACTTCGACAACGACTTGACGATCTCTTCGGCCCGTACCAGATTATTCAGCGCACTCGTGAATTCCGATTTTTCCGATTCCTCATTAGCCAAATCGAGATAAATTTTCCATAAAGCTTCCCGATCATCAATTTGTGGCAACAAGGCGACAACTTGATTCAACAGGCTGCGGCTGTCGGCGTCGGCCTCCATTTTGGAAAGCGCCAGACCTTTCGCCAGCCATAGATTGGCCTGGTAATGCGGCGGTAAAAGCTCGCTCAGCTTTGTCTGCGCGTGGTCAACCGTGCGGATGGTCTCATCGTATTGGGCGGCTTCAAGATGCGCCTGAGCCATGTTGATCAGAATCTGGATTTTATGCTCCGGCGCCAGCAACGGCGTATCGACGGAGAGCGCGTGCTTGTAGTGTTTGAGCGCGCTTTCCAAATCGCCGCGCACATGGGCAATCCGGCCAAAGCCGTGGTAGCACAGCGCCTGATAGGTAATCTTGTCTGAGCGGTTGTAAAAGTCCAGCGCTTTTTGAAAGCAATGCTGGCTGCGCGTCAATTGATAAATGGTCAAATAAAATTGGCCGCTGTTAATAAAAATAAAGCCCGGCTCAAAATCTTTTTCAGCCTTATCCACGGTGCGCAGAATGGATTCGTAAGTGAGCAGCGCTTTTTCATAATCACCCTGCCATTCATAGATGAGCGCTTTTTCTTTATTCAGGTCGATGACGATTTCAAAATGCACCACATTGGCGTCCGGATCTAACCGCGCGGCAAAATCTTCCGCCTTCTGGCAATAATCCAGCGCTTTGGCGTATTCGCGGCGGCGGCGCTCGATCTGGGCCAGGCCGACGCAAGCGTCAACCGCGATATAGTAGTAGAGCTCTTTGGTTTGGCTAAGGCTCAGGCACTCTTCCAGACGGGCGCGCGCTTCGTCATAGCGTTGCAGCTCCATTTTCAGCAGGCCGACATGCAGCAGGCCACGCGCAATTTCGGGCACATTGTTGCTTTCCTGACTCATCCGCAAGCCGTCTTCGTAGCAGGTCAGCGCATCTTCATAGTGATGCTGTTTTTGATATAGCAAGCCCAGGTTTTGCAGCGATGCGTGCTCCCGGCCGGGCGTTTGGATGAGTCGGTATAGATCAATGGCTTTTTTGTAGTATTTCTGCGCGGTTTCAAAATCATACAATGATTGATAAATGGTGCCCATGTTATTGGCAACCACTCCGCCCATATCGGCATCGCCGGCTTCGCGCTCAATGTCTAAGCAGCGTTGATAATATTCCAGACTTTTTTGCAAATTACCGGCATTGGCGTAATAAACGCCCAATTGATTCAGACTATTACCCTCGCCCCGAATATCGCCCAACTCGTGCGATATCTGCAAGCTGCGCTCGTAACACTCCAACGCCTGTGAGCTGCTGCCGGGCATAGTTGCATATATTGCCCCCAATCGCGTATAGCAGCGCCCCACATAACGCTTGCTCTCCAATTGCTGATACAAGGCCAGGCTTTGCTCAAAATAGTCCAGCGCCTTTTTGCTTTCGGAGCGCCGATCATACAAAAAGCCGAAACTGTAGTAGATATCGGCAGTTCCCTCGACGTGCGCCAATTTTTCATAAATCCGCAAACTTTTGTGATAGGCGGCGTCGGCTTCGTCGTACGCGCCTTTGTCCAGATGAAAATTGCCCGACATGCGGTAAACTTTGGCGGCCTCGATGGTCTCCGGATGTTTGGCAGCCAGTTTCTCGGCTTTGTTGATGTATTGCAGAGCTACTTCGGTTTTGCCCAGCAAACCAAATGTATGGGATAAAAAGCGATAAATCGCCGATTGCTCCTGCAGATCGTCGGATAACTTCAGCCAATTTTCTAATGTTTTGATCCGCTTATCGTAGGCGGCGGTCATCTCATAAAGATCGGCTAATTGGCGGTAAATTTTCTTTAGCGTCTCCTGCTCGTGTCCCGGTTTGCGGGTCAGAATTTCCAGGGCTTTTTCATACCGGTCAATCGCATTTTTCGGCGCGGACAGATGCATGTTTTTTTCGCCGGCAAGCAACAAATAATGCAGCGCCTGATCCCACAACTGTGCCTCATAAGCGTGCAGGCCCAACTCGTCCACATAATAATCGCGATCATGATGCAGATGATCCAGCGTCTCGAACACGGCGCGGTGATAGACGGCGCGGTCGGCCGGCGAAATTTCCGCATAAGCCAGATGTTGGGTCTGGTTCTGGGTAATCTGGCACAGACTGTCAGTCCACTTGACGAATTTATGATTCTGCAGACTTTGCAGGATTTCCAGCAACGGTCGTTGACCGATCTGCTCGGTAAAGCGGGCGGCAAGATTTTCCAGAATACGCAGGCTGGCCGGACGATCCATGACAGCCAACAGATTCAGCAGGCAGCGCTCGTCTTTGGGTAAATGTCCGAACTGCTCATGCAGCGCCGCGGCAATCGTATCCGGCAGCTTCAGCGCCGCCAGATTTTTTACATCAAACTGCCAGCGTTCATTTTGAAATGTCAGCGCTTTCTGGTCAATGACGGCCTGCATCAACGCTTCCACAAACAGAGGGTTGCCATTGCTCTCGGCCATCAATTTGTCCAGAAAAAAATCCGGCACATCCGCCGCATTCATATTAAACATAGACTGCACCAGCGCTTTAACCGCTTCGGGCAGCAATGCCTCCAACGCTAAATGCTTCAAATAGTCCTGTAACGACGCCATTTCCCGCAGAATTACGGTTAATGGATGTTTGGGGCTGTCGCCGGGTTGCGCCGCCAGGCATAAAAATAAATGCGTCGGTTCGCCCTTTTCCAGCCGCAAACTCATCAGGCGAATAAGCTGGGTCAATAAATCGACCGAGCCATCATCCGCCCAATGCCAATCCTGAATAATCAGCACCACCGGCTGCCGCGTTACCACGTCCAGAATAAAGGCGCTGACTTCATGGATGAGCCGGTCGTGCTCTTCCTGGGGCGGCAGCGCATCCGACGCTTTGACCTGACGGGTCTCGGTCATTTCCGGCACTAATTTGACCAATTCCGGGCCGTATTTGGCAGTTTCTTCCGCTGTGGCAAATGCCAGCAAAGCCCGCACAATGCGCTGAAAAGGATGGTAGGTCTTGACCCGATCCTCATAACAAACGCCTTCGACATATTGAATGCCATTTAGCTGGACATGATAGCGAAACTCCATCAGCAGCCGGCTTTTGCCGATGCCGGCCGCGCCGCTGACCGCAAAAAGCCGGGCAGTGGACTCGCTAATTGTCTGCTCCAGACCGGCTTTGAGCTCGGTAAATTCGGCATCGCGCCCTACAAACTTACCGCTGAGAATGTAGCTGGAAGTCAGCTCGCGGCTATCAATGGAAAAAGACATATCTGTAACGGCATTAATGGCCCGGATGACCGCATTGGCCGACGCATAGCGCTCGGAAGGATATTTGGCCAACAGCCGGTTAACCAGCTCGGACAACTGCGGGCGAATAGACGGCACTTTTTCGATCAGCGGCGTCGGCGGCTCGATCAGATGTTTGCGCAGGATTTCCACAGCGTTTTTGCCGGGAAAGGGCAACTCGTGCGCGATGACATGATACAGCGTCGCGCCCAGCGAATACAAATCCGCCCGCGGGTCTACCCCATCGCCGCGAATAATTTCCGGCGCGATATAGCCGAGCGTCCCGCGAATGTGCATTCCGCCGGAAATATCATGCTCTTTGGCCAGACCCAAATCGGTCAGCTTAACCCGGCCGTCAGATGTCACCAGGATGTTGGAAGGCTTCACATCGTGATGAATGCACTGCCGACTGTGAAGATAGCTAAGGGCTTGCGAGATCTGCACAATCAGCGGATAAAGCTCGTCTTCGGTCAAATGCTCGCACGCTTCGGCCAGATCGGACCCATCGACAAATTCGGTCGTAAAGTAGTATATACCGTCGGATTTGATCTCTTCGACCGGTTGCGGTTCAATCGGCAGGGCTTTTTTGCGGCTGCGCTCCCAAAAACCAAAATCATAAACTTCGCACAAATTAGGATGATTCAGCCGCGTCAGCAGTTGAAATTCATTCTTAAAGTGCAGAATCAATTCCGGCGTAATGTTGTTGGATTGAATGGTCTTGAGGGCAATTGTGCGGTTTTCCTTGACCTCGTCGGCCACCAGATAGACCTTGCCCATCCCGCCTTCACCCAAAAATTTTAAAATCCGATACCGATTATCAATATGGGTAATCATGCAACCCCCGCTAGCAATGAAAAATGAACAGTGCGCAATGAACAGTAAGTTACAGTTTTTTTGTTGTTGCTATTCAATATATGACGGTGAGTTTAAATTTTCAGGATGGCGAAGAATTTACTCCGTTTCAGGAGTTGCTGAGGGATCGGCGAGATAGGATAATTTTAACCGATTCGGGCGGCTTTTGTCAAGCGGATCGTAAAATAAATTTAACAAAATTTTGCGGATATTCTATTTTTATTTGACACAACGCAAATTCCAGCTTATTACCTGAATTATTTGACACAACGCAAATTCCAGCTTATTACCGGCAAGTTTCATTTCCCGCCTAACAGTTTATCGGTGTCATTCCCAAACGCTTTTATCGGAATCCACGTTTGACCTATACCCGAGCATGGATTCCGGCTAAAAACATGCCGGAATGACAGGCAAACTGTTAGATGGAAAGCGGCTGTTTTTGAAACATGCCTAAAAATGCTTGCTCTCAATTCCGGAAAATATATTTTATCAATTTAACTAACCGTTTAGTTAAACCAAAGAGTTAATTTGAATGAACGACACGAACGATCTCGACCCCCGCACAAAAATTATTCAGGCCGCTTTAATGGAATTCTCCACCAAAGGCAAGGCCGGAGCGCGTATGGACGCCATCGCCGAGCAGGCGGGCGTCAACAAGGCCATGTTGTATTATTATTTTGGTAATAAGGATGATCTGTTTCAGGCCACGCTAAAAAACATTCTGGAGATGTTGATGGCCAAGCAAAGCCGCTGGGCCGGCGCCGAGGCTGACATCACCCAGGTTTTGGAAAGTGTGGTGGACGACTTGCTGCATTTTTTTCAGGAGCGCCCGGAAGTCCTGCGCTTGCTGGCCCACGAAATGCTGAACGACGCCTTGGATTTACGCAAAGTGGCCCAGGCATTGGCTCCCGCGCAGCCAATAACCGAACAAACCGGTCTGGCCCAGCGCCTGCGCGCCGGCATTGACAACGGCGAAGTGCGTGGCAAGAATCCCGTTCATATCGGCCTGAATATGTTTGCCCTGTGCGCCTTTCCCATCCTGTTTTTACCGCTGATCAAAATCATGTGGAATATGAATGATCTGGACGACGCCGGCTTTATGACCGAGCGAAAAAAACATATTATCGAACTCCTGCGGCACGGTCTTTTCCTGCCAGTTACGAAATAACCATTTTTGTTGAAAGGACATACATGAAAACCCATTTCTTGTTGATTTTTCTAAGTCTGTTGACGTTGACGCTTCATGCCTGCGGCAAAGAGGACGCCAACGGCCATTTTGAAGCCGCCGGTTCCATTGAGGCCACGACCATTACACTCAGCAGCAAAGTGAACGGCGAGATTGCCGCAATTTCCGTCCGCGAAGGATTGACTGCTCAAGCGGGTGATACGCTGCTGCGCGTGGACGATGCCGAACTGCAAATCATCCGCCGGCAGGCTGCGGCACAGGTAGCATTCACCGACGCGCAGTTGCGGTTGGCCATCAACGGGGCGCGGCGGGAAGATAAGAAGCAGGCCGCCAAAAATGTGGATGCCGCCAAAGCTGCCTTGGAGCAGGCCAAAGCCGATTTTGAGCGCATCCGGCCGTTGTTTGAAAGCAAAAGCGTCTCGCAAAAGCAATATGACGACGCCAAAAACATGCTGGACATGCGCCAGGCCCAGCGTGACGCCGCCCAACAAGTGCTGGAAAAACTGCTCAACGGTGCCCGCGTGGAAGAAATTGACGTGGCTCGCGCCGCCAAAGCCCAGGCCGAAGCCGCGCTGGCCCTGACCGAAAAACGTTTGGCCGATTGTGTGATTTTAGCGCCTTCCGCCGGGACGATCACTGAATTGCTGGTCGAAGTCGGTGAGCACGTCACGCCGGGCCGCGATGTGCTGACGCTGGCCGATTTGCGCACGGTCAAACTAAAAGTTTACGTACCGGAAAAGCAAATGACGAGCATATCCTATGGCCAGTCGGTGAAAGTCGCCATTGACGGCGCTACCCAAACCTTTCAGGGCAAGGTCAGCTATATTTCCGACGTGGCCGAATTTACGCCCAAAACGATCCAGACCAAGGATGAACGGGTGAAATTGGTCTTCGCCGTCGAAATTGAACTGCCCAATCCCGACAGCAAGCTCAAGCCCGGCCTGCCGGCGGATGCATATTTTGGACAGTGATGCGCCGGGTTGTTATTCGCAGGGAGATACGCTTGAAGAAGCAATGGCCAATATCAAAGAAGTGATTGAAATGTGTCTGGAAGAGGAACAATTCTCCTAACCAAAAAGGACATTTTATGCAATTCAACCGAATTACCGTAAACCCCGAAGTGTGCAGCGGACGACCGTGCATTCGTGGATTGCGCTTTCCGGTGTCGCGCTTGCTTGGTTTGCTCGCCGCCGGTGAAACTGCCGCATCCATTTTAAAAACCTACCCTTATCTGGAAGTAGAGGATATTTTGGAGGCTTTGAACTATGCGGCCATGTTGGCCGATGAACAAGTGATCGAGCTGACACAATGAACTTTTTGTTAGATATGCCGGTATCGGTGCAATTACTGACCATTTTGCGAGCCTTCGGTCATGATGATTTTCATGCCCATCAGCGCGGTTTGGATCGCACGCCGGATACCTTGCTGCTGGAAATTGCTCGCAAAGAAGACCGTGTTATTATCACGGCGGATTTGGACTACCCGCGTTTGTTGGCCTTAAGTGGGGCAAGCGGGCCGGGTATCATCTTGTTTCGAGGCGGCAATTACAGTGATCAGGAAATGTGTGATTTGTTGACTCGCGTTTTGCAAGAAGTGACACCCACGGCATTGCCGACCACAATTTGCGTGGTGGATAAAAAGCGTATCCGAATTACCTCGTTGCCGATTCATTGATCGCCCATTGAAGATTGAAGCTTAAACGAAAGGCAGGCCCGCCATGACCGACCTGCCTACTACCAAAAACATGGAGAAGCAAACAATGAAAGCCATCCGTTTGACTCAAATTGAACCGGCGGTTCTAACGCTGGAAGAGGCGGCGGAATATTTGCGCCTGCCGTTGGATATTGTGGAGCGGGAAGCCCTGCGCGGTTTTATTCCGGGGCGGCGAATCCAGCAGACATGGCGGTTTTTACGCGCAGCCATTGACGATTGGCTGGGCAGCCACGATAGCCGTGACATCTTATTATCCCAGGCCGGCGCGTTAGCGGATGATGAAAGTTTAACGGATTTGCGGCAGCGGATTTATGCCGAACGTGGCCGACTCGAACAGGCTGAGTAGCGCGTATGCACATTTTGGATACGGATACACTTTCGCATTTACACGCCGGTCATGCTCGTGTGGTAAAAAACTTGCGTCGTTTGGACGACCCCGATGTGGCCACCACAATTGTGACGAAAATCGAGCTGTTACGCGGACGCTTTGACTTTGTACTGAAAGCCGCCTCCGGCGCAGAGTTGTTGAAAGCCCAATATTGGCTGACCCGAACCGAAGAATTGTTAGCGCAAATCATCGTGCTTCCTTTTGATGAAAAAGCCGTTGCCAAAGTTGATCATTTGCGCAGCATGAAGAAACTTCGCCACATTGGACGAGCCGATTTGTTGATTGCCGGCATTGCCCTGAGCCAAAAGGCGACTTTGGTCACCCGCAATACCCGCCATTTTCAACAAGTTACCGGCTTGACCCTGGCAAATTGGGTGGATTGATAAGAAATTGCAGCTTGAACTCTGAGGATTGAAGACTACCCGAAAGGCAGGCCGCCATGACCGACCTGACTCTCATCAACATGCACGTAGGAGGAGAATGATGCTGACTATACCCATTCAAAATGCCGAGTTGGAAAAAAGATTTTTGATTGCCTTGCAAGAGTTTTATAGCGGCAATGCCGACCGCCTGATTGCCGATCTGCTTCAGTTTCTGGAAGATTTGGAAGATCAGCGGGATATCGAACTGCGGAAAAATGAGCCGTTGTTGGCGGAAGAACAAATTCGTTTGCAATTGCAAGCCGACGGATGGACTGGTCGGCAGCAAAAAAATGCAAGGGCGCAAGTCACACTATCGGCTGCGGGTCGGCGAATATCGCATTGTTTATCACTTACAAAAGAAAATATTGACCATTGAAGTTGTTAAAATCGGCTTACGCAAAGATGTTTACCGATAAAGTGCAGCCCTTTTGCCGACTGAACTCTGAAGATTGAAGATTAAACGAAAGGCAGGCCCGCCATGACCGACCTGGACATTATCAAAGAAATAGGAAAAACTGGATTTGTTCTATGAAAGGCACAAACAATGAAATTCAGTGAACTGGTGCGTTTGCTGGAAAAGAATGGTTTTAAACTCCTCAAGGAAAAAGGCTCAATCCGTTATTACAAGAAAGACGGCTGGCCGAACCTGGTTCGGGTGGATTTTCATGGCGCGAAAGAAATACCAACCGGCACTTGTCACAAAATTCTTAAAGACGCGGGTATCCCGCAATTTTAAAGGAGTTCACGATGATTGATTTACCCTATTCATTGGTTATTGAAGCGACGGAAGAACCGGATTATTTCGGCTTCTATTCCCCTGATTTGGCCGGATTCAGCGGTATTGGCCATTCCATTGAAGACTGCGTTTATAAAGCCCGCTGGGGCATGAAGGAACACGTTGACCTGTTGCAGCAAGAAGGCTTGCCCGTTCCGCCCAAAAATCGGCATCCACAAATTGTGGTGCAAAATCAGCCGGATTTGGTGCCGGCTTAAGTTGCTTATGCGTAAAACATTAGTGCCGATAACAACCTGTTTGCAGATTGAACTCTGAAAATTGAAGATTAAACGAAAGGCAGGCCCGCTATGACCGACCTGGACATCATCAACGAAATTGAAAGAAAAATAGGCATTAAATTAAAGTCAAGCAGAAATGCGTCAATTTCAAGCACAAATCATTATCAACTTGACGAGAGCAATCATGTAACTGCCTTGTGCATTAAAGGTGCACGACTTCGTCGGATGCCACGTATTATGTTTGATTTATTGTTTCTGAGAAGAGTAAGCTTTTGGGATAACCAAATCGTCGAAATTCCATCGGAAATTAAGCAACTCGTGAAATTAGAAGAGTTATGCTTATCTGAAAACCTGTTAACAACATTGCCTGAAGAAATGTACGCATTAAGTAGCTTGCGAAAGCTGTATCTTGATTGCAACAAATTTTCAGATATTCCAATTAGCATCTCAAGGCTCAAGGAAATGCGCTACCTAAATCTCCGTAAAAATGTGCTCTCGCAATTTCCGTTGGGTGTTACAGAAATGATTAACCTTGAGGTCTTAAATTTGAGTAGGAACAATCTCAAAGTATTACCCCAAGAAATTTGTCAACTCACTAACCTCCAAGTTTTATACCTCAGTAGAAACAATCTAACAAATTTACCATCCGAGCTAATGACTTTGACGAGTTTAAGAGGAGAAACAAAAACCGGCGTACCACGCTTACTTTTACTGCATAATCCTCTTGAAAATCCACCAATTGATATTGCGATCAAAGGGTTTGATGCAATTTGTCATTGGCTTGAAGTTGCCAAGAAAAAAGGTTTTCGGGTCAACAACGAGGCCAAGCTGATTCTGGTCGGGCAGGGCGATGTGGGCAAGACCTGCCTGGCCAAGCGGCTGATCTACGACACGTTTCAGGCGGAAAACTCCACCAAAGGCATTGACATCATCCAGTGGGACATTCAATCGCCCACGCCGGAGGCCGAGCCGGTGCGGCTCAATGTATGGGACTTTGGCGGCCAGGAAATCTACCACGCCACGCACCAGTTTTTCCTGACCAAGCGCTCGGTCTATGTGCTGGTCTGGAACGCCCGCAAATCCAAAGATTACGAGCATCTCTACTATTGGCTGCACACCATCGAGGCCTTTGGCGAGGACAGCCCGATCATCGTCGTGCTCAGCAAATGTCACGAGCGCGACGACGACCTGAACATGAAAGACCTGCGCGAACGCTTCCCCCAAATCGTGGAGCTTTACAAGGTGGACAGCGCCGACGGCTGCGGCATCGCCAACCTGCGCGAGGTGGTGCGCGACATCGCCTGGAACCTGCCGCACATGCGTACGCCCTGGATCGAGCCGTGGCTGCTCACCCGCCGCCAATTGGAAGCCGATGGCCGCGACTGGATCAACGAGAAGACCTTTTACGAAGTCTGCTGGGAACACGGTCTGGACGGCAAGCAGGCCAATATTCTGGACGAATATCTGCACGATTTGGGCGTGATTATCCACTTCCGCGACCGGCTGGAACTGCGCAACATGGTCGTGCTCAAGCCGGAATGGGCCACCCACGCCGTCTACAAGGTGCTGGACACTCAATCCGTGCGCGACCGCGACGGCGTCCTGCTCCACCGCGAGTTGGACAACATTTGGGACCCGCAAATCTACCCGCCGGACATTTATCCGCAACTGCTGCATCTGATGAATCGCTTCGAACTGGCCTATCCGCTGCCCGACGGCCAGAGCCACCTCGTGGCCGAACTGCTGCCCAGCACTGAGCCGGATTTTGCCTGGGATCACACCGACAACCTGCGCTTTTACTACCGCTACGACTTCCTGCCCGCCGGAGTCATCACCCGCTTTATCGTGCTGACGCATCATATTCTGGAAACGGCAGAGCTAAATGGTTTCCAAAAACCCTTAGGGTCTCGTCCGCACGACTTGTGTTGGCGGGAAGGAGCCGTGCTCAACCGCGAAGGTACACGGGCCTACATCAAGGTGGACAAGGTGGAACGCACCATCGAAATCCGCATCAAAGGCAGCCAGCCGCGCGAGTTGCTGGCCATCATTCGCCATCATTTCGACCACATCAATCGCACCATCAAAAAAGTCAAAATCACCCAGGAAATTCCCTGCAACTGCACGCCGGACTGCAAAAATGTGTTCAACTATGATCAACTACGTCATGGTGAAAGATTGGGTGAAAAAGACGTAAAATGCCTGGTCAGTTGGAAAACAATTTCATTGGAGTCGCTGTTGAACGGCTACGAAAGCAAGCACGATCGGCAAAAATCGCCGCAGGAGTTGGCCGTCGAAAAAATCACTCGTTTGAAAAAAGCGCACGTCATTGCAGTGGACGAGGCGGAAAAGTTCAGGATCGAACACCAAATTGTCGAATTGGAAGCGGAAATTGTGCGGCTGGAAACGTGGTCGCGTTAACTTGGAGTTTGCATGGATAGTTACGCGGTTGAAATAACCCATCTAAACAAATCCTTTGGCCAGATCCAGGCCGTGCGCGATGTCAGCCTGTCGGTATCGCCGGGCGAGATTTTCGGCCTGGTCGGGCCGGACGGGGCGGGCAAGACCACGCTCATCCGCATGTTGTGCACGATCTACCGGCCGGATAGCGGTTCGGCCAGCGTCTTCGGCCACGATGTCGTGCGTCAAGCGGAGGATATTCGGCGGCAGATCGGCTATTTGTCGCAGCGCTTCAGTCTGTACGGCGATTTGACCGTCAGCGAGAACATTGACTTTTTTGCCGAAATTCACGGTGTGCGCAACTTTGCCGGGCGCAAGCAGGAATTGTTGGAATTCATGCGCCTGGATCGTTTTGCCGACCGCCTGGCCGAGCGGCTGTCCGGCGGGATGAAGCAAAAGCTGGCCCTGGCTTGCACGCTGATTCACACGCCGCAAATCATCTTTTTGGACGAGCCGTCTACGGGCGTGGACCCGGTCTCGCGCCGCGACTTTTGGTGGATCATCTCCAACCTGCAAAAGGACGGCCTGACTATTTTCGTCACCACGCCCTACATGGACGAGGCCGAACGCTGTCAGCGCGTGGCCCTGATGAATGCCGGCAGCATTTTGATGTGCGACACGCCGCAGGCCATCAAAAATACGCTGAACAAGCAATTGATCGAAGTTGTGTGCCGCGATGTGCGTCAGGCGCGGGCGGTCATCCAAAGCTTGCCTGGCGTGACAGAAGTGCAGACCTTCGGTGATCGCCTGCACGTGGCCGGGTCGTCGGCCGTGTCTGTCGCTGTCGTCAAAAATGCGCTCAACCAGACCGGCATCGAAGTGGTGGACGCCCGGTTGATTCCCCCGACGCTGGAAGATGCGTTTATTCATTATCTGCTCAACCCGTAGCTTTGAAAGGAGCCTATCGAAATGAAAAGTTTTAATGTGGATTACACAGTTCAAATTTGGCAGGAAGGCAAGCAGTATGTGGCTCATGCCATGCCTTTGGATGTGATGAGTTCCGGTCGTACGCCGGAAGAAGCAAAAACCGCTGTTGATGAAGCCGTCAATCTATTTCTGAAAACGTTGCTGGATATGGGCACTTTTGATGAAATTATGGAAGAATGTGGTGATAACTGAAACTATTTGAGGTTTATCAAAATGAAGAAGAATTTGCTTTCGTTAATTCTGATAAGTTGCGTTTTACAAGCAACGACAGTGGTTTCCCAAACCCTATCCTTAGACGCCTGCATCGAAATGGCGCTGAAGAACAACCCCGGCCTGCAAGCCTCGCAAGCTCGCGCGGATGCGGCCCAGGCCAACGCCGTGTATGCCCGACGCCAAAAGCTGGCCGACATTTTCACGCGCCTGAGCTACACCCGCCTGAGCGATGCCGATCCCTTTGCGGTGGACACACCCTTTGGCCATTTGGAGATTTCTTCGCCAATTTTGGACACTTATTCCGCCAATGCCAGTGCGCAGCAGCCGCTTTTCACCGGCTTTCGACTGAGCCACAACGCCCAACGCGCCGACAACGTGGCGCAGGCGACCGAATTTCAAGTGGTGGCCGATCTGGCCGATCTGGCGCTGGAAGTGACCCGCGCTTATTATCAATTGGCGCTGGCCGGATTACAACGGGAATCGCTGCAAAAATCCATCGTCGCGCTGGAATCGCACCTGGCCGATGTGCAAAACTTTGAAAAGGGCGGCTTAGCCACGCGCAACGACGCCTTGCAAGCCGAAGTCATGCTGTCCAACGCCCGCATTCAACTCAATCAAATTGAAAGCCAGCAATACATCGCCCAAAAACGGCTTGATTTGTTAATTAAAGCCCCGCAGCCGGTTTCGATCTCCGATGATATTAGCATCAAATCCAATCCCAATCCTGATCTCAAAACTTTGCTCGATTTGGCCAATCAAAACCGACCGGAACTCAAAGCCCTGTCCGCGCAAGCCGCTGCCGCCGATCATGGCGTGGGCGTCGCCAAAAGCGGCTATTACCCCAACTTGTTCGCCGTCGCTTCGCTCAATTATGCCCAACCCAATCAGCGTTATCAACCGCTGAAAGAGGAATTTCATACCGATTGGGCGCTTGGCCTGGCCGCGCAATGGACGCCCTTCGATTGGGGTCGCACCAGCCAGCAAGTGGCCGCCGCCCGGGCCAACGAGCGCCAAGCCAACTGGCAATTGCAACAATTGCAAGACCGCGTGCAACTGGAAGTGATGGACGCCTTTTCCAAAGTCACCGAAACCTCATCGCGACTGGATTTGGTGGCCACGACCGTATCCCGCGCCGAAGAAAACCTGCGCGTCGCCCGCGACCTCTACAAAGCCGGCATGACCAAAAACTCCGACGTTTTGGACGCCGAAAGCAGTTTATTGCAAGCCGAATTGGTTCGCTCGCAGACGCAGATTGAACATGCCATCGCCATCGCTGCGCTGAACCGTGCTGTTGGGAAACGGGTGGAGTGATGAACGCAATCACCGTTCAAAACTTAACCAAAAAATTCGGCGACTTCACCGCCGTCAACGCCATCAATTTCGAAGTCCGTGCGGGGGAAATTTTCGGCTTTCTCGGCGCGAATGGAGCGGGCAAGTCCACGGCCATCCGCATGATGTGCGGCTTGCTAGAACCGACATCCGGCACGGCTATTGTCGGCGGCTACGACGTGGCCAAAGAAACGGAAATGGTCAAGCAATCCATCGGCTACATGTCGCAGAGATTTTCGCTGTATCAGGATATTTCCGCGCTGGAAAATATCCGCTTCTTCGGTGGCGTGTATGGCCTGCGCGGGCAAAAACTGCGCGACCGGATGGACTGGGCTTTGACCATCGCCAACTTACGCGGCAGCGAGCGGCGCGTCACCGGCGAACTGCCCGGCGGCGTCAAACAGCGATTGGCCTTAGCCTGCGCCCTGATTCACGAACCGCGCATCGTCTTCCTGGACGAGCCGACCGGCGGCGTGGACCCGCTGTCCCGGCGCAGCTTTTGGGAATTGATCCAGGATTTGGCGGCCCAAGGCATAACTATCCTCGTCACCACGCACTTTTTGGACGAGGCCGAATATTGCCACGACATCGTGCTGATCAACGCCGGGGAAATCGTGGCCCACGGCTCGCCGCGTCACCTCAAAACCGACTACTTGCCTTATCACATTTTGGAATTGGTGACGGATCAACCGTTGGTCGCTTTCAGTTTGTTGCAGGGCCAACCGTTTGTGATCGAGCTGTCCATGTTCGGCCTCAACCTGCACGTGGGCGTGGCCGATGTGGACGCCGCCGCGTCGCAACTGCGCCAACTCATGGCCGCCAACAACCTGCTCGTGGAGCGTCTGGAGACGATTCTGCCGTCATTGGAAGATGTGTTTATTCATTTGATTGAGAAGAAGTAGCTTGGTTTTGTGATTCAATATCGACCTGGCAATCCATAAAATAGAAAGGAATTGTACATGAATAGCAATCAGCAAAACACCGCCATCAAACTTTTCAATGACAAGCAAATCCGCACCCATTGGGATGTGGAGCAGGAAAAATGGTACTTTGCCATAGTTGATGTCATTGAGGTTTTGACCGAAAGCATCAATCCAGCAGCCTATTGGCGAAAAATGAAAGAACGCTTAAAAAGTGAGGGAAATGAAACCGTGACAAATTGTCACGGTTTGAAAATGAAAGCCGCCGATGGCAAAATGCGCATGACGGACGTGGCCGATACCGAGCAAATGCTGCGGCTGATTCAATCCATTCCGTCTCCCAAAGCCGAGCCGTTTAAAATGTGGTTAGCTAAAGTCGGGCATGAACGCATTCAAGAAATCGAAGACCCGCAATTGGCGCAGGAACGCATGAAATTGTTATATGAGCAAAAAGGCTATCCGCAGGATTGGATAGACAAACGGCTGCGCGGCATGGCCGTTCGGCAAAACTTAACCGACGAATGGAAAGAGCGCGGCATCGAAAGCGAGAAGGATTACGCCATTTTGACCGCCGAAATTTCCAAAGCCACCTTTGGCCTGACTCCGACCGAATACAAAGAGCTGAAAGGTTTGACCAAAAAGAGCCAAAACTTGCGCGACCACATGACGGATCTGGAACTGATTTTTACCATGCTGGGTGAGAAAGTCACCACAGAAATTTCCAAGCAGGAAAAGCCGGAGACTTTTGAGAAGAATACAAACGTGGCCCGGCGAGGCGGACGTGTGGCCGGTCATGCGCGAGAAGAGACCGAGAAAGAATTGGGCAAGAGTGTAGTGACCAACCGGAATTTTTTGCCGGAAAAGACCGAGAAAAAATAGGGAAATCCTATGTTCCACCGAATCCGCGCCCTGATGCGCAAAGAATATCGCCAGATCAAGCGGGACAAACGCACCCTGTCCGTGCTGCTGTTTCTGCCCATGTTTTTGCTGGGCGTTTTCGGCTATGCCGTCAACTTTGACGTGCATCACATCCAGACGGCGGTGTATGACCAAAGCCTGTCGCCGGAAAGCCGCGAGTTGCTGCATCTCATCGGCGCGTACGACTACTTCGACATCACCCGCCGGGTGGACTCGTTGGGCGAGATTGACGCGCTGATGAATCGCGGCCAGATTCAGGCGGCCATCGTTATTCCGCCGGACTTTGCCCGCGACTTGCAACGGCAGGAAACCGCCTCCGTGCAGTTCCTGATTGACGGCGTCAACGGCAACATTGGTCAGACCGGCAGCGGCTATTTTATGCAGATTGTGGACAGTTATTCGCGGCGCATTCAGGTGCGGGCCGCCGCCCGACATGGCATGGAATACAAACCATTGATTGACCCGCACGAACGGATATGGTATAATCCCGAACTCAAATCCAGCCACTTTCTTGTGCCCGGTCTGGTGGCCTTTATTTTGATGGTTACCGCCGTCGTCTCCACTGCCCTGTCCGTCGTACGCGAGAAGGAGCACAACACCATCGAACAGATTGTGGTCTCGCCCGTGCGCCCGCTGGAGCTGATGATCGGCAAGGCCATTCCCTTCATGTTCATTGCCTTCGCCGCCGGGGCGATGATTCTCGTCGCAGGTTGGCTGCTCTTTGGCATCGCCATCAAAGGCAGCTTGTTGACCCTGACCGCCGCCGCTTTAATCTTTTTAATGTGCGCGTTGGGCCAGGGTTTGTTAATTTCCAGCATGGCCAATTCCCAGGCCGTCGCCTTTATGATGGCCATTTTGTCGTCCATGCTGCCGACGTTGCTCTTATCCGGCTTTGTGTTTAAGTTGGACAGTATGCCGATTCCGCTGCAAGTTGTTTCCCACCTTGTCCCGGCGCGCTATTTTCTGGTCATCCTGCGCGGCGTGGTGCTTAAGGGCACGGACTTCCGGTTGTATGGCGATCAATTTCTGTTCCTGCTGGCCTTTGCTGCGTTGATGTTTGCGATTAGCTCGAAGAAGATGGCAAAATGATCTTTGATGAATTGGGCCTCACCGCCGAGGAACGCACGGAAGTCTATTGGAGCGTGGCGGAATTGGTCAAGCAGCGTTTTGACAAAGCCGCCAGCCGGTAAAATGTATGTGCGAGATAGACCAACTCGTCTATCAACGCTACGGCCTCACCCCGGCAGAAATCGCCTTCGTGGAAGGTAAAGCGTAACGCGGATAGCCGATCCGCACAGCCTTACGGTTAAAGCCAGGCTATAAAATTGTAAAAGGAAACTAACGAAATGCACACCCGGGTTCTCAATCAAATCCGTGAAAAAATCCGCACACGTGATTACATTATGACGCTTCATGCCGAAGAGGAAATGGACGCTGACGGATTTACCATTTTCGAGGTAGAACATGTCTTATTAAATGGCCATATCATCGAAAAGCAAAAAGATGCCGTAACTGCCGAAAGCAAGTATGTTGTTCATGGTCAAACCATTGTTTTTGAAGGGATGTTTGTCGTCTGCAAAATAAGCCCGACCGGGAAATTAGTCATTTTAACAATCTACGCCGAAGGAGAATAGGCATGAAATGCGATAATTGCGGTAAAGAAAATGCCCGCCTGCGCCATGTTACCCGCAGCTATGGCCAGGGTCTCGACTTGCTTGTCATCGAAAACATTCCGATTGTCGGCTGTCCGGATTGTGGGGAAAGTTACCTGACTGCCGAAACGCTGCACGAGATTGAGCGGATTAAATTGCATCGGAAGCGTTTTGCCAAAAGGCGTTCGGTTCCGGTAGCGGGTTATGTGGAGAAATCATTGGCTGTCTAATATGAGCGCTTAACTTACCACGAAATAGTCAAATCCGCGCCGACAAAACAGTGCTCCAACGTCATATCACCCGCGCATCTTGAGGGTGATGACCAGGACTTTATCCGCTTTATTGCTGAGGAAGTTAAACGGACTTTGCAAGCCTATCTGCAACTTATCCACTGAAAGACTACCGTGATTAACCGTCTATTCCGCCTCATCCAAAAAGAATTCGCCCAACTGCGCCGCGACCCGCGCATGTTCGGCATCATGTTCATCGGCCCGACGATTCAGTTGATCATCATTGGTTTTGCCGCCACGACCGACATCAACAACCTGGCCCTGGGCGTGTGCGACATGGATCACAGCGCGGAAAGCCGCCGGTTGGTGCAGTCGTTCACCGCGTCCGGATATTTCCAGCTTAGCCGGGTGGTGGACAAACCCGACGACCTGGACCAGCCCATCGCCGCCGGGGACGTGGCCGTCGGTCTGGTCATCCCGCAAGACTTTGCCAAGGATGTGCAACTGCTGCGCTCGCCCCGCCTGCAATTGCTCATTGACGGCTCGGACGCCACGTCAGGCACGGTCGGTATCGGTTATGCCAAAATGGTGATTGGATTATTTGGCCGGCCTTACATGGAATCCATGCAAAATCGGTTGAATGTGCGCAACATCCACCTGCCCGCGCTCAAGCCGGAAATCCGGGCCTGGTTCAATCCGGAGTTGAAAAGCCGCATCTACATGGTGCCCGCCGGGGCCGGTCTGGTGCTGCTTTTGGTCATGGTCATGCTGACAGCCATGTCGTTGGTTAAAGAGCGGGAAATCGGCACGATGGAGCAACTCATCGTCACGCCCATTCGCGGCTGGGAATTGCTGTTGGGCAAAATTCTGCCCTTTGTGGTTGTGGGCGTGATTGCCGAGACCGTCGTCTACAGCGTGGCCGTGTTCGTCTTCGACATACCCCTGCGCGGGCATATTCTGACGTTGTACATCATGTCATTCGGCTTCTTCTTTAGTACGCTGGGATTGGGTATTCTGGTATCTACTTTTTGCAAGACGCAGCAACAGGCCATGCTGATGGCTACCTTCTTTGTCATGCTGCCGTTTGTTTATCTTTCCGGCTTTATTTTTCCCCTTGAAAACATGCCCGTGCCGATCCAAAAAGTGACCTACCTCATTCCGTTGCGCTATTTTTTGGTGATTGCCCGCGGCATTTTTCTCAAGGGTATCGGCTGGGCGGAGCTGTGGGATGAGTTTATGTGGATGAACGTGATCGGCGTGATTATTTTTCTGGGGGCAATGGCTCGTTTTCAGAAGAAGTTAGAATAAAACCGTTGGCTAACCTTGCGAAGGTTTTCGCCTGTAAGTTTGTAAAAATCCTGAAAATGTTGACCTCCGTCGCAAGTTTAACCTTCGCAAGGTTTGGCTTTACCAACAATTTTTGAGTAATTACGTTTTGCTGTACTAGTCAACGACCTGTCGAACACTGTCATTCCGAAGGAATCTTTTTGCAAGCTTGTACAAACCCCGTTAAAAGATTCCTTCAGAATGACATCCGATCAAAACTGTGGAAGTGTTCAAGAGGTTGTTGACTAGTACAGTAATTACGTCTTGCGTGGGTTTGATTTGGCGGCAATCGCATAAAAAACATAGAAGCAGATTTGGACAAACAGGCAGGCCTCACCCAGGCGGCGGTAGGTGCGGGCGATACGCACTCCGCTCCACTGGAATTGACTCATGAGTTGATCCATATCACCGGCAGCGTCGTCGATTCCACCAAAAAGGGTGCCAAATGGAATAGCCGCCTGGCCATGCGAAATGCTAATCCAGCGCAGAAAAGTATCCCAAAAAGCGCAGGTGGCAATGAACAACACAATGAACCGAACGGTATTCCACTGCAGTTTTTGGGGCAGTTTAAAATAAAAAGCGACAATCAGCAACGTGCTTAAATAAAACTCGCCGCCAACGCCGCCGAAAATAAACCAGAAATCAATGTACCAATCCGACATTACCCAGGTCATATAATATTGAAGACCGGCAATAATGGCGCTCAGAATCATCAGCCAAAGCAGCTTTGCCTTCCAGCCGCGGTAAAAAATAACCGCCAGTAAAAAGAGAATTCCCCAATAGACAAACCATGATTTTTGCAGACTAATGCTGGTCCAGCCAAAAGGCAAGGGCAAGGCCCGGAAACCGCACAGCCAAGCCGACACCGCGTGGCCAAATTCATGAATCCAGACATAAAAACCGCGCAGAAAAAACGACAAAAATGTAGTATTGACGAGCAGCGCAACAACGGTCATCATCGGCAGCGCCAACAGGTTGACTTTGGGGTTGCTGTCGGTGTCGGGCGAGTTGTCGGCAGGATCGAAAATTATGGACGACCCGGATTGGGGCTTCAGCAAATCCCGCAGCGCCAGCAGCTCTTTTTTGCTGTCAAACCACAGGCCGTGACAGGTTGGACATTGATCCAATTTTAGGTTGTTGACCTGCGTCAGCTCCTTCAGCAGGCCGTCACAGCGGGGACACGACTTGAGCGACGGCTTTTCTTCGATGGCCTTGGGTAATTTCCCGCCCGGATAAACATGCGCGAGTTCATCACCATCCAGCCAGATGCCCCAGCATTGGAGACATATATCAATTGTGACGCCATCTTTGGATGGTTCTTTCGATAGAGGCAGTTTGCATATTGGACATAAGGCTGTTTTGGGATCGGGCATGATATGCGCTTTATTTTGGGGAAGATTTGATTTTCCATATTGGAGTCCACACGAGTCGCCGCCTCCGGCTAAACCCGGTATTGAGCAACCAAATCTTTCAAACGCGCACCCAGATCTTCGAACTCGTGGGCGCCGATTTCGACCAAATGCATACTGTCCATGTTCTGCATACTGGCCTGACGGATGCTTTCCATCGCCTGTACGACCTGATCAATGCCGATCATCTGCTCGTGGATGGACGTGGCGATTTGGGTCGAAGCCAGCGAGGCCTCGGACACGCTTTTGGCCAGAAGCATGATTGCTTCGCCCGCCTGCGTTGATTGCTGCACGCCGGCATCGACGGCCTTGGTGCCTTGTTCGGTGACCATCACCGCCGTGCCGGTTGCTTTTTGAATGTCGTTCAAAATCGTCCGGACTTGCGTGGTCGCCTTCTTCGACTGCTCGGCCAGGCTCTTGACTTCCTGAGCCACAACGGCAAAGCCCTTGCCTTGCTCGCCGGCCTTGGCCGCCTCAATAGCGGCATTCACCGCCAGCAAGCTGGATTGATCGGCCAGATCGTTAACGGTGGCAATAATCTCGCCAATGGCTTGGCTTTGCTCGCTCAGGTTGATGATGCTGGCGGCAATTGCTTCGATCTGCGCTTTAATCGTGTTCATCTTGTTGATGGTTTCTTCCGTGGCCTGCCGACCGGCCTGGGCAATCTGCACAACGCGCTGCGAATTTTCCGACACCTGCCGCGCTTTCTGGCTGGAGAGCTGGGCTGTCTGCCGGACTTCCTCAATCGTCGTGGTGGTCTCGTTAACTGCCGTGGCCGTTTCCGATGAGCTGGAGGCCAGCTCGGTAACGGATTGGGCAATCTGGCGGGTGGATTCGTTCAGCACATGCACACCCTGACGAATTTCCTGAATCTGTCGCCGCAGGTTTCCGACCATTATCTTGAGAGATTTGCCGAATGCGTCTTTGTTTGAGCGAACCGGCACCTCGCAGGTTAAATCGCCGGCGGCAATCTGCTCGGTAATGTGCGTCATCTGCTTAAGGGAGTGAAGCATCTCGCTTAGCGAGGCCACCAACACGTCTTTTTCGGAACGGCTGCTGATCGTCGCGCTTAAATCGCCGGCGGCAATCTGCTCCGCCGCACTGGTTATTCCCTTCAGCGAGGCAATCATTTGACCAAACGAGTGCGCCAGCACATCAAACTCCGAGCGGGCCGTAATCTGCACCCCCAAATCACCGGCGGCGATGCGCTCCGACATATACGCCATTTGCTTTTGCGATTGGGCCATATCGTTCAGAGCCTGCGCCAGTTTACCCACTTCATCGCGTGAGTTGAGCATCGCCGGTGCAGACAGATCGCCAACTGCCAGGCGTAATGATTGCTGCTGCAATATTTCCAGCGGGCCGACCACTTTTTGATTGATAATAAATGTGGCAATAAAAACAATGACGATGGTTGTCATCAACAGCCCGGCCAACATGCCTAAAGTGCGATTATCCTTTGCTTGTTCGGTATTGATATCGTGCTGAGTACGCTCGTCCAGCAGCACAAAGAACTCGTCAATCGGTTTCATAATTTTGGCTTTAAAGGTATGGTAGTCCTGGTTATGCATTAAATTCCGGGCCAATTCCGGATCCGGCCGATCATGCCGGGTAAAGCTGCCGTGGCCATCATCAAAAAGGCCCTTAACGGCGTTCATCGCAATCGTCTCGGTCAAAACCAGATCGTTTGAGTTTTGCTGGGCCTCGCTCAGCTTCTGAAGTTCCGCAGCGGTAAAGCCAACCTGCTTCATGAGTTCCAGCAACGGGATCGTCGTCCCGTCCGATCGTGGTTTTTCGCCATTTCGGACGGCCAGGATGTCAAAATAGTTTTGTTCATATTTCTTGTCGCCGGTAATGACATAAGTGCGCGCCAGCCGCGTCAGGTCATCGGAGCTTTGCCGTAATTCGTCGGCTAACAGATAGGATTTGTAGCGCAGCGCCTGCTTTTCGGCCAATGCATTCTGGCTGTGATAGACGAAATAGGAAGCCAGGCCGATTGCGATCAAAAAGCCGGCAATAACCGTGTTGACGATAATAAGAAAACGGTGAACTGAAATGTTTTTCATAAAACGCATCCTCCGGTTGACTTATCCAAATGACCTGACTACGTTCGGTAATTCTGTACCAATGTCTTTAGCCGCTGGCCCAGACTGCTTAGATCGTGGGCGCCGGATTCGACCTGGTGCATACTATCCATGTTCTGCATACTGGCCTGGCGAATACTCTCCATCGCCTGCACAACCTGATCAATGCCGATCATCTGTTCGTGGATGGACGTGGCGATTTGGGTCGAAGCCAGCGAGGCCTCGGACACGCTCCGGGCCAGCATCATGATCGCTTCGCCCGCCTGCGTTGATTGCTGCACGCCGGCCTCGACGGCCTTAGTGCCTTGTTCGGTGACCATCACCGCCGTGCCGGTTGCTTTTTGAATGTCGTTCAAAATCGTCCGGACTTGCGTGGTCGCCTTCTTCGACTGCTCGGCCAGGCTCTTGACTTCCTGAGCCACAACGGCAAAGCCCTTGCCTTGCTCGCCGGCCTTGGCCGCCTCAATAGCGGCATTCACCGCCAGCAAGCTGGATTGATCGGCCAGATCGTTAACGGTGGCAATAATCTCGCCAATGGCTTGGCTTTGCTCGCTCAGGTTGATGATGCTGGCGGCAATTGCTTCGATCTGCGCTTTAATCGTGTTCATCTTGTTGATGGTTTCTTCCGTGGCCTGCCGACCGGCCTGGGCAATCTGCACAACGCGCTGCGAATTTTCCGACACCTGCCGCGCTTTCTGGCTGGAGAGCTGGGCTGTCTGCCGGACTTCCTCAATCGTCGTGGTGGTCTCGTTAACTGCCGTGGCCGTTTCCGATGAACTGGAGGCCAGTTGGGTCACCGAAACCGAAATTTGACTCGTGGCCGAAGCCAAAACATTAATGCCTTCCATAATTTCATGAATCTGTTGCTGCAAGGTCCCGGCCATTTCCGTCAGCGACTGGCCCAGAATATCTTTCTGTGAGCGCACTTCCAGCTTAACCCGCAAATCGCCGCGAGCGATCTGCTGCGCCGCTTCCGTGACCTGACTAAAGGCCAAAACCAATTGCTGCAAAGCACGCGCCATCACATCGCGTTCCGAACGCACCCGAACCGTAACATTTGGGTCGCCTTGCGCAATTTGCTCGGTTACATAAATTGTTTCCTTAAGCGAGGCAATCATCTCCAAAAAGGCTTTGCCCAGCACATCCTTTTCCGAGCGCGGCGTGACGACGACAGAAATATCACCGGCGGCGATATGACCGGCCACATTGACCATTTCTGCCTGAGATTCCACCATTTTTTTAAGCCGGCGGGCCAGTTTGCCAATTTCATCGGTCCGATTAAGGCCAGGCATTTGCACCGACAAATCGCCTTCGGCCACCCTCTCCGTGATTTCCATCATTTCCAGAATAGGATCGGCCATATTTCCAGCCATGAAAATGGATAACACCCCAACCCCGGCTAAAACCAGCACGGCGATCCCAAAAATGGACCAGGCCAGATTGTGCGCCGACACTAAAACTTCGGCCAGGTCTATTTCGGCCAAAATCATCCATTTGACATCATTAAGATTTAACGGCGCATAAGCGCTGAGTACCGGCACGCCCCGATAATCATCTATAAGCCTGTTGCCTTCAAGGCCGCGAGCGGCTTCTTTCGCGCCGTCCGTCTCCACGTTTTTAACCAGAATCGTGCTGTTATAACGCTTGACATCTTGATCTTCCTTAGCAATATCCTCCAAGAAACGGGCATCGCTGCGCATTCTAAAATCTGAGCCGACCAGATAGCTTTCGCCGGACTCGCCCAAGCCGACCTTGAGCCATTGCCTGTCACTGGTCATAATCGTGTTGATTTTTTCGGATGAAATCTGATAAATCAACACCCCGATCTTTTTAGCGCCGTCAAAAATCGGCGAGGCCACAAACGCAGCCGGTTTATGATAGGAAGGATCGTAAAATTCGTAGTCGGTCATCGTCGTAAAATTCGGGCTGTTGCTGTCGCGCGCAGTTTTATAAGCCCTGGCAATCACGGTATTTTGATGCGGGCCGTTCAACAAGTTGGTGGCAAAATCCGTTTCCTTATAGACCGTATAAACAATGTCGCCTTCTAAATTAACTAAAAAGATGTCGTAATAGCTGAATTGCTGCAAAAAATGGCGAAATTGCGGGTGGTACTTCCGATGCGCGCGATTGTAAGTAATAGCCTCTGTTGCCTCTTCCAGCGCGTCTTTATGTCCCAGCGGATTAGCGTTTTTGACTAAATATAAATATTGCAGCGCAATTGCAGCGTCGTTATCGGCTGGAAAATAGTTGGCGGCGTCGGTTAAGGGCGGTTTTATGTACTTGTTAAGCTCCGGTAGAAATGTTGCCGCATAAAAATTCTGCAACTCTTTTTCATTTTCCTGAAGCTGTGCAGCGCTCAAATTGCGCTCGGTCACCACCGATTTATAAGCCTCATTCAAGTCCTTTAACGCCTGAACCGTCATCAAATTCTGGGCCATTGTGTTAGACTGCTTGTAGGTCGTGCTCAGAAAGTTCTCTATTTCATTTTTTTTGATTTCGCGGACGGAAACTAATTGGGCCATCGCCAGACGTTCCAGAGCATTCCGGGCAACCCAATAGCTGACCGAGCCCAGAATGATAATAATAATCAGCGCCATCATTAGAAAAGCAAAGAGCATCTTTCCTTTTAAACCGGCAAAAATTTTCAACAGTTTTCCCATGTTTTTATCCTTTTCGGAAAGCAGTACTTTGTTTAGATTAGACCTTCAAAGGTCAACATTTTTGTTTACAATTGGTTAGGAACATCGACTAAATAACTCTGGGTTTTGGAATAAATGCGCCGGATTGTGTGACCCTAAGGGTTTTTCTTTTTAACCCTTAGGGTCTGGCCTCCTCGGAACACACCCTAAGGGTTGAAGAGCAAAACCCTTAAGGGTAAACTTATCCAAAGTTATTAAATTGACGTTCCTTACATTTGAACTTCCTCGTTAATCACAATATTTTTATCCGTTAAAATAGCAGAGGCATCCAGTATAATCAGCCGTTCTTCGGTTACCCCTTTTAAATATTGGGCCCGGATATCCGTCAGTGTCGGCAGTGCCGGCTGGATGTCTTTGAGCGGGATCGAGCGAACCCCGGTTACATTTTCGGCATAAACGGCAAACTCCATTTCGCTGGAATGCAGAATAATGGCTTTGGGTAAACTGGCCAGCCCTTTTTCCGGCAAATCGAAGAATTTTTTGATGTCAATAATCGACAAAATCTGGCCGCGCACATTAATGACGCCGAGCACAAAGGACGGCACACAAGGCAGCCTGGCCAGATCTTTGATGGGAAAAACCTCCCGAATATAGATCATTTCAAGCGCATAATGCTCGTCGGCCAGCTCAAACTCCAGCACATGCAGAAATTCGTTGCTGTCCGGGGCGACCGGCCGTTCTTTAGCCAGCAGTTTGGCGCGTTCTTTGAGAATGCGCCGCTTGGTTTCCGAGGAGACCGTGCCGCCAGGGGATTGCGTTAGATTATCCATGGTTGATCCAGTGACTTTTAATTTCCATACCTAAAATAAAGAGCGTCTTGAAATTTTGGCTCATGGGATAAGATGGTAAAACCTTGCGAAGGCTTAATTTGAAATTCTGTACTAGTCAACGACCTTTAGAACACTTTTTGTCGGTGTCATTCCGGTAT
>CAYOLL010000062.1:0-32713 GCA_964404765.1 uncultured Gemmatimonadota bacterium
TGACCGGCGTCTCGTTCAGCATAAAATCGCTCAGAGTCAGTTCCGAGCCGATGGCCTTTTCATCCGTCACCGTAAACGTCACCCGGCACAGCGAACCCGCGCCGCTTAATTTCGACAGGCCATACGCGCCAAAACGCAAACCGTCAGCTGTCGGCTCAAACCCGTATTCCCAACCGGCGGTCAACTCCGCGGTGTCAAAGCCAACAAACGCCAGGCCGGCCGGAAAGCGCAACACACCTTCAAAAGCAATCGCGTCCAGACCCGTCACATCGGTTGTGGTGATGGTAAACGTAACTGTCTCGCCCAATCTCGCTGTTTCATTGGAGATGGCCACGCCGGTCGTGCCGAGTTCATTTGCCATACTTCCCGCCGAACGACCGGGACCGGCCCAATTGCCGGACGCATCGCCAAAAAGAATCGCAGTAAAATCCTGATCCGTCTGACAAATGTCCAGCGGCGTGTAAAAACGCCCCTCGCTGTATTCGGCCGGAATAGGCTGCGGCGGATGAGGTCCGCACGGCGATTGCACAAACGTCCATTCGCCGCAGTGGGAATTGTGCGCCTGGCCAAGCCAAAATTGCTTGATTTTGGAGGCGTCAAAAGCGGTGACTTTACCATCGCCGGTTACGTCAGCGGCGATATATTGACAATCCGTGGCAAAAGCAAACTGCTCAACTTCAAAATTAGCTACGATGGCCGCGTCATACCAACCGATGGCCCCGTTCACCGCGCCGGTTTTGCTGCCGCTCAATTGATAGTTGCCGCTGCGCAGGCCATCCAAAGCATAGTGACCGGTGGCGTCGCTCACCGCGGTATAGGTTTGTCCGCCGCTCAAGGTTAGCGCGGCGTTGGCCACCGCTGCGCCGCTGTTCCAATAGGTTACCGCGCCGTATACGCACAAACTGTCGCTGATGACATTGATACACCCGTCATGAGCGGCAGCAACCGGTGTGCCTTCATTCCAGCGGAAATTGGTAAAATGCAGCGGCGTGGCTGAACCGGCGGCCCCGGTGACGACGAACTTTAGATAAATCAATGGCCCGTTGCCGGACAATGGCAGATCGTGATAAGCGTTTATCAGCAAGATACCGGCCGGGGTCTGGTTCGGATTATAGCTCACGCTCCAATCCGCGCTGAGTGTGCCGATTTTGTCATAGCCGATAAACTGCGCCACCGCCGGGTTCCAGGTCAGGCGGAAAAACCAGGCCGTAATGCTATCGGCCGGACTAAAGATTTCGCAGTGGTTTTGCAAAGGCATGATAATCGTGTCGCCCGGCGCGGCGCTCACACACGGCGCGGCAATGTCCAGCCCGGTCGGCGAGCATTCTGCGCCCACGTTCAGGATGATGCGGCTGGTATCGGCCACATCGCCGTCGGCGCGGGCTTCGACCAGGAAGGTGTAAGTGCCCGGAGCCAGCCTGGCCGCGTTGACCCGAATGGCCGCCCGCTGCCATTCGCCGGGGTTGAGCCGGGCGATGCCGTTCGGCAGCAGGCTGAGGCAATCGGCGCAGGGCACAGGCGCGAGCAGGGTCAGTTGGGTGTTGGTTAAGGACAGATTGTTGCTGGAATTGTAGATAATCAGCGTGTGCGACTCGTCGCTGCCGCCGGCCGGGACGGTGATGACGACTTCTTCCGGCAGCAGGGCGATGTTGCGGGTCGGATCGCCGTTGATGGTGTGATCGGGCAGGATCGGTTGACAATTTTGGTTGATGATGGCGGACGAGCCGTCGGCGTTGAGCAGGACGGCATACTGCCGGGACAATGAGCAATGAGCAATGAGCAATGAGCAATGAGCAATGAACAATGAACAATGAACAATGAACAGTAAAAAGTGAACATGGTTGATCGCGCCGGCGACCTTTAAAGAGGCATGTTTTTCCAAAAAAGTCTCACAGATCTTTACAATGAGCAATGAGCAAACATGGTTGATCGCGCCGGCGACCTCTAAAGAGGCATGTTTTTGCAAAAAAGTCTCATGATTTTGCGGATGAAACGAAAAATGACATTTCTCGGAGAAATGTCATTTTTGGGCGGGAAAATTTGGTGACACGTTGGGCGCGGCGGTGTAGATTATGGGCGGCGTAAGACACAGAAAGAAATGGCGAGTAACATGAAAGACGATATCCTGGCATTGCTTGAAAATTCTGGTGTGCGAGCCAAACTTCGACAAGCCTGGCTTGACTCAAATCCGGGCCTGGCCGGCGGGCATGAAGAAGGCGGTTTTATTTTGCAAGATGCCGCCGGACAACCGGAGGTCTTGCGCTGGCCGCAAGGCGAGCAGAGCACGATTGTTGTTCCGGATCACCCCGGCGGCCATTACGGCGGCAAAAAGATTACCGCTTCTTTTCACACCCATCCAAACACCGGTGACGATTACCTGCAAGAACCCGGCGAAACGGACAAACTTGCCGTCAAGAGCGACCCGGATTTTCAAGATGATTTTTATTTGGGCGAGCTTGTCATTTCTGCCGGATTGATTTATCTCATCAAACCGACCGGTTCGGTCAGCGTCGTCACCCCGACAAAACCTTATTTTGAAAAAGGAGTCCTCACATGAGCGCATCGCTAACCGCCGAGGTGTTGCAGGATGATCTGGCGCTTTCCTTAGCCGGAGTCATTGCCGCCGCTAACAAAAAAGCCCGTGAATTGGGTGTGGATGTGCCACGGTCATTCATCTCGATTACCCAAAATCCGGATCATCAGCGGACGTTATGGCGTATTAATTATGGACCAAAAGACTACCGTAATCGCCGCGGCGGCGACCTGCTGATCGAAGTGGATGCCGCCGGTTTCGGGATTGTCGGAACATGGCGCGGACAATGACAGGAAGCGCAGGTAAGGTCTGCCGCGACGATTTCATTGTAACCTTTCGCAATTGAACAGGAGAATTTTTATGACCTGGCAAGAGATTCGTGAAAAATTTCCGCAGCAATGGCTGTTGGTTGAGGCGATTAAAGCCCATTCCGATAGCGGCAAGCGGATTCTGGAGGAACTGACCGTTATCAAGATTTTTTCGGACTCGCGCACGGCGCTCAAAAGTTATGCGCAGTTTCAGCGCGAAGCCCCGGAAAGAGAATATGTGGTGCTGCATACCAGCCGGCAAACATTGGATATCAAAGAGCGGCGCTGGCTGGGGATTCGAGGTCTGGCATGAAAGTACGTTTGGTTGACGGTTTGCCTTATGTCAGCGCGGTCTTAAGATACGGCGGCAAACGGTTGGAACTTCCCAATGTCCTGCTGGATACGGGCTCGATGGGTACGCTTTTTTCAGTGGATGCCCTGGATGCATTAGGCTTGCAGCACGATCCGGGCGATACGCTGGAAGCGATTCGCGGCGTGGGCGGAAAAGAGTATGTGTTTTTAAAAAAAGTGGAGAGCCTGGCCGTCGGCGATATTAACGTGCAGAATTTTGTAATTGAAGTTGGAGCCATGAACTATGGCTTTAATCTGGACGGCATCATCGGCATGGACTTTTTGCAACAGGTCAATGCCTGTATTGATTTGGGGAAGATGGCGATTTATCCGTCGCTGCTTGATGGACCGGGATGATTCGGGCGGTTTTGAAAATCTTCATCGACTTTAACTTGCATAGGCCATTTCCTCGACCGGCAGCGGCACAAAAATTTCCTGGTGCATCAACTCTGCGGCATAAGCCAGCGCGGCTTGAAAATGTTCCGGGGTGAGTTGGGGAAATTCCCCCGTAATTTCTTCAGCAGTCATTCCATCGGCCAGACTGCCCACAATCATGGCCACCGGAACGCGGGTGCCCTTAAAGCACGGGTCGCCGTGATGCAGTTTCGGGTTAACCGCAATGTAATCCTGCCATCGAATTTTTTTCATTGATCACACCTCATCAAGTTGCTCCAATTTTTTGGATTCAAGTCTCTGCACGTAAGTTATGTCCCTTATCTGTTTGCGGCAAGACAAACCCTTTTTTTGCAAAAAGTTTTTGCCATTACACCAATCCTCAGACTCCAATCAATACAAACGGCGCCCAAAAGAACACGTCGGGACGTTCAGCACACACGGCTTGCTGGGCCAGTTGCATGGCGCGGGGCAAGTCCAACCCGGCGCGGATACGGGTGTAAAATTCGATAAAAAACCGGGAAGCGGTGTTGTCATGCACCAGCCATTGGGTCAGAATCAAGGCAGGTGCGCCAGCGTTGTCAGCGCTGTTTTGAATAGGCAGATCGCAGGGGTTGTATCGGCACATGCGATTACCACGCTGCACTATCTGATGGCCAAATACGCGAATAAAGCACAGGCCAATAGTTTGGTGGATTGGTTGCTCGCTCACTTTGAAATTTCAGCGATTGATACCGTGACGTTGATCGCCGCCCGACAGTTACCTTTCTCAGATTTTGAGGACGCAGTCGTGGCGGCCGCCGCCAGAAATGCAGGTTGTGCGGTTATTATTACCCGCAATACCGCCGATTTCAGCGGGTCGCCCGTTCCGGCAGAGGAACCGACGGCGTTTTTACAGCAACTTGCAGTTGGTACAAAAGTCATATAATTTTTCCGCGGAAAATGTTCAAACCTCCACCCTTAACACCTCCAGCGGCGGCTTGCGATGAATGCCGCGGCTGTTGATAATGCCCGTCGCCATGGTCAGCAGAATGACGACGCCAACAGCAATCAGCATGGCCGGCCAGTCGGCCTGAAACGGCGCTTCAAAGACGAAATATGCCAGCGCCCACGTCCCGGCTAACGACAACGATACGCCGGTCACCGCCGCCAATCCGCCCAGGAAAAAATATTCCACCAGCATGATGAAGATGATTTGCCGCTGCGTCGCGCCCAATGTCCGCAGTAACACGCTCTCCTGAATCCGCTGAAAGCGACTGGTCATCACCGCGCCAACCAATACGGTCAACCCGGTGATGATGCTAAATAAAGCCATAAACCGCACCACAAAAGCCACGCGGTCAATCAGACCGTCAAAGGTCTGCAAAATCTGGGTCAGGTCAATGGCCGAGACGTTGGGGAAGGTCTGAATCACAGCCCGCTGAATGGCCGCGCCTTGTTCGGGCGAAGTCGTGCGTGTGGTCATCACCAGAAATTGCGGCGCATCTTCCAAAACGCCGGCAGGAAAGATGACGAAAAAATTGGTCTGAAAACGATTCCAGTCCACGCTGCGCAGGCTGCGCACCACCGTCGGCAGCGGCACGCCCTGAATGTCAAACACGAGTTCATCGCCCAATTTCAAGCCCATGTCTTTGGCCAGGCCGATCTCGACGGAAACAGGAATCGGCTGCGTCGGGTCGTCCACGCGGCTGACCCATTCGCCTTCCAGCAGCTTTTCGGTGTCGGTGAGATGGTCGCGATAGCTGGAACGGTATTCGCGGCGCAGCGTCCATTCCGGAATTTTGGAGGTCGGATCTTTGAGGATGGCGGCGACGGGGCGGCGGTTGATTTCCAGCAGGCGATTGGTGACGATAGGATCACGTTGCAAAACCGGCAGATGGTGACTGGCCAACAAGTCCTCCAAAGCCTGTTTTTGATCGACCTGCACGTCAAAAAAGATAAGGTTGGGCCGCTGACTGTCGGCGGTAGTGCGCAGTTGGGCCAGCAGCACGTCGCGGGTCTGGTAGAGCGTCATCACCAGAAACGCGCCGAGGCCAACCGATAAAATCAGCACCAGCGTCTGGTTGTTGGGCCGTTGCAGATTGGCCAGACCCTGCCGCCATACATAAGGCCAGGCCGACGGGAAAAACACCCGCACCGCCCGCATCAAGATATAGCCCATTAGCAACAGCAACAGAAAAACCAGGCCAATCGCCAGCGAAAAGCCCAGACCCAATGTCACCCGCCCGCTCAGGCTGATGGCGGTTAAGATCACGCCGGCAATCACCAGCAGCGCGGTCAAGGCAAAGAACGGGTCTTTCCAATTAAGCGCGCGCGGGCTGACTGAAGAACGCAGCGTCAGCAATGGCGAGACGGAGCGGATCGTGGTCAGCGGCAGCAGGGCAAACAGGATGGCAATCACCAGACCGACCGCTAAGCCCTGCAACACCGCCGGGATGGAGACAAAGACTTCGATCTGCACCGGCAAGAACTCTTTAAATACTGTGGGCAAAATAAGTTGAATCGTCACGCCCAACAACGCGCCGACTGCCGCGCCAGCCAAACCGACCGCGCCCGCTTGCAATAAATAAATGGCAAAGATCTGTCGGGTTTGCGCGCCCAGGCAGCGCAGAATCGCGACCGTATTCATCTTTTGCTTGACGTAAACATGGATGGCGCTGGCCACGCCCACGCCACCGAGCAGCAAGGCCACCAGACCGACTAAGTTCAAAAAATGATAGACGTTGTTAAGCGATTTGCCGATAAAACTGCGGCGCGATTCGACGGTGGTGGCCTCGATGCGGTGTTCGAGCAAGTGGGGCTCGATGGCGGTGACTAACGTGTTGACATCGACGCTGCGGTCGAGTTTGAAATAGACGCGGTAACGGGCGATGCTGCCCCGCTGCAACAAGTTAGTGCGATCCACATACGTCATGGGAATGTAAATGCGCGGCCCCATCAGCGCGGAGACGGCGGCTTCGCCGGGAATTTTGTCCAATTGTCCGGCGATAGCAAAGGTCTGTTCGCCGATCCGGACGCTGTCGCCCGGCTGCGCGTCGAATTGCAGCATCAAGCCGTCATCGACAAGAGCGTACGGGCCGGTTTGATAGAGGGCTGCGGCTTGGGGCGGGGTTGTTTCCAATGTGCCGTAATAGGGAAAACCGCCTTGAACGGCGCGGATTTGTACCAAACGGGAATCGCCGCTGCGGACAAAGTAGATCATGGAAGGGAAGGAGATTTGGCGGGATTGGTCGCCGCCGATGGAGTCGATCAGCGCTTCGGTAGACGGGGCAAACGGTTGGTTGGCGGCTAAGAGCAAGTCCGCGCCGACCAGCAGCTTGGCCTGGTCGTCCAACGCCCGCCGCAGGTTGTCGCGAAAGGAACTGATCGCCACCAGCGCCGCCACGCCGAGAATAATGGACGACATAAACAGGAACAAGCGCCGCCGGCTGGAACGGCTGTCGCGCCAGGCCATTTGCCAAATCCAGCGGTCGGTCAAAAAACGGGACATGCGGAGCTCATTTCGGGTTTGTTTTAGCCATGAATGGACATAAATTTTCACGAATAAAAAGCAACGGCATGTTGGTTTTGGGACAGCGCTTCAATATTTTTTTTGACCCGTGTCTATTTGTGTTCATTGATGGCTGAAGCGTCATGAGTTGGGGGCGTCGGTTAGCGTGGCGACATAGTCGGCAAATTCCGGCATTTTTTTAACGGTCGCCGCTTTTTTCAGCATGGCCTTGAGTACGGGTGTATCCTTGATTTGAAAGACCGCCAGACCCAATGTGTTTGGCACGTCGCCAAAGCGCACTTCCAGCATTTCGATAATATCTTCGTGGGCTTTTACCAGTTCGCCGTGTTCGTTGCGAGGCATGGCATTATCCTTTGCTAAAATTTGAATTGGGTAAATAAGCCCGCCTAATACACCGGCCTTTCGGTTCGGTTCACGAGATTTTCAAGGGATTTTAATCGTTGAGGAAATATATTGCTGATGGAAAATGATCAAATTTGGACTTTTGACAACCCTAAGGGTTTCGCTCCTTAACCCTTAGGGTTTGCTGCTAATTACATTGGAAAATAAGTTTTTATGTCTCACGCCAGGCACGAAGAAAAACAAAAGCCTATCTTTCTGTGCGCCTTGGCGACTTTGCGTGAGACTTAAAAGAGCTTAAATTGCAATGTACTTATACTTTCAACGGGTACAATCTTTCATTTTTAGGCATGTCATTCCGACACGTTTTTAGTCGGAATCTTGCTATCCACAAAGAAGATGCCGGATAAAGGCATTCCGGCATTCCGGCAAAACAGTGAAGTTGAAAATGAAATAATGTGGCCGTTGTCAGTACATCTACGGGAGCTCCCAATCAGCGATTCAGCAAACTTTTTTGAACCTCAAATTTTAGCCGCGTTTTTTAAAACCTTTTGGAAACCAGACTTTATGACAATCGCCTCCAGCAACGCTTGTTTCACGCCTTCAATTAGCTGAGAAGAACCGTTTCCGGCACGCTAAAACGCTGGCTCAGCGCCCGGATTTGGCGCAGATTCAACTCCCGCCGCCCGTTCAGAATGTCGGAAACCACGCCCTGGCTTTGGCATTGCAAGATTACGGTGACGGATGGGTGAAAAGTCGATACCAGTCAAAACGTGGCGGCAATTGCGGCATGGCCGGGATTGCGCCGCCAAAGCCCAACTGTCGCACAGTAAACATGTTGATAGATGTCACCTTAAGTTCGCGCAAAAGATTAAAGTCAAGCGAGAGATTGGCCTGGCGGGCCAATTCTGCCAGGCGCTGGTTTAATAAACTGTCGGAGTTCGCGCCGGCCTGACCACGGAACGCCGCCAAAGCGGCTTGCGGCGGTAATTTTTTGGCGATCAGCTCGATGATTGACCAGCCGTCGGAAACTTGCGCGGGCGGATGGCGTTCACCCGGTTTCAAGTTTAGCGCAATTTGGCCGATTTCGCGAAACTGATACGCCGGGTCAAAAAAACCAAGTTCGCCGGCGTTTTCGTCATAGCCCGGTCTTATGGTGAATCGCCGGGCTAATTCAACAAAATCCGCGCCGGCCTGCAATTGCCGCCAGATTGAGTCGGCCCGGACAGCATCGGGGCTTAGAATTTCGCGCACATTCAGCAAAAAAACAGTGGTTTGTTGCGTATCTGCCTCAGCTTCCCATAACAGGGCATTTAAATTAGCGGTATAAAATCGCTGCCACTGCGCCAAGTCCGCCTGAACCTGTGGATGTTGGTCCAGGCCACGCCGATAAGCCTCTTCCGTTAGCCAATGTGAATCAATGTGATCTTCGATCAGGCTGATCAATTGCGGCGCAATCGGCTTAGCCGGAATGAGAGCCAGACCCTTGATGGTTAAACGATCCAGCAGATCTGCCAAAGTCCATTGCCGGTCGTTCAGGACGACCATTTGCCGGTTTACATTTTCGCCCAGACGTTGTTGCAATGTGGCCAAATCCTCAAATGTAAATGACCAGGGCTGATCCGGTTTGATGATTGAGTCTGCGGCCGCCGCCATGATGACACTGACGCTTTCTATGAAAGGCAGCAGCGCATCTTTTTTAATTGTGGCAGTCTGGCCGTGCATAATGGTGGGGATAAATTCTCGTAAGCGATGCTGTTCCCGGCGATCCTGCAGGATTTGTTTAAGCCGGGTGCGCTGATTGATGAAGTCCTGTTGATCATAAATCGCCGGTTTTAAAATACTCTCCAGCCGGGCAAAATAAAACATTTGATCCCACACAAACGGCCCAACCGTTTGACCCGGCTGCATATTAAAGAGAAGTGAATCCACATAAGCCGGGGATTCGCCCCACTTTATCGAAAAGTGCTTAAACTGATTGTCCGGCAGAAAATTTGCCAGCGAATCAAAAGGCGCGCCCGCCGCCAGATCTTTCTGAATAGCCTCAGCTTCCGCCAGAGTCGTAAAGCGGGCCATTTGGACAATTCGTGGTGCGGCGTACCATTCGTAAGCCTGCTTAATTTCCGCGGGAGTTATGGTAACTTTACTTTTAATTTCATCCTGATATAAGCGGTCACGAACCAATGCGTCTTGCAGACTATGGGTCAACCGCAGGATTTCAACGTCATCGGCCAAACCGGTTTTTTGTCCATCTTCCGCTAACAATTGTTCAGCGATCATGGCCAATAGAACTTGCTGCTTTAAAATATCCTGCCAACTTTTAATGTGTTTGTTGCGCCACACAGCGCTCTCGTAGCGTCGAAGAAAAGCATCTGCGGTGATAGCCCTGCCTGCAACGACAGCCACCACGCGATCATCGCCGCCAAAACCAGACGCTGCGACAAATCCGCAGAGAAGCGCTATAATACATTGTAGATTTCGTTTTTTCATCGGGGATTAAATGCTTGACACAAATGATCTTGTCAGTTAGATTTTCCGGGTTGCCTGACGGGTTTGCGCGTAATGATTCTTCGGAGCTCCTAAAGGGGTAGCGTGACGGGCATTCATTGTACGACGCGAAACAAATTCCATACGAATTTGCAATGGTGAATCCGAACGTGGACTATAAGTTTAACGCCGTCAATTTTCAAAGTAATAAATCGAATCGAAGCGGGCAAGACTTTTTATGATTGTAAAACGTAACAGCTTTCATGTTGATACGACAGTAAATTCCCACCAATGGAGCCAATGGAGATAAATTACCAATGAGCAATAACCAAATTCTTAGCGTGGCCATTGAGGCCGCCGATATTGCCGGGCATTACCTTAAGCGCATGGTTGGCCAAGGGATAAGCATTGATTATAAGGGCCGGATTGATTTGTTAACCGAAGCAGATGTTCAGGCCGAAAAGCTTATCGTCAAGCATCTGAAAGCACATTATCCGGCGCATTGCTTTTTAACCGAAGAACAGGGCCAGCTTGAGGGCGAAGATAAAGCCTATCAATGGATTATTGATCCGTTGGACGGCACAACAAATTTTGCGCATGGCTTTCCGACTTTCAGCGTTTCCATTGCGCTCAAGTTGGGCGAAGAAGTCATTGTTGGCGTCGTTAACGATGTTTCCCGCAGCGAGCTTTTTTATGCCGAAAAAGGCAGCGGCGCTTTTATGAACAATGCCCGCATTAAAGTATCGACCGTTGATACGCTTGAGCGCAGTCTATTGGCTACCGGCTTCGGCTATGACATCCAGACCAATCCGGATAATAATATTGCTGAATTTACCGCTTTTCTTCAATGCGCTCAGGGCGTACGCCGACCGGGCTCCGCAGCGATAGATTTATGCAATGTTGCCTGTGGGCGATTTGACGGCTTTTGGGAAGCTCGACTGCGTATCTGGGACGTGGCGGCAGGGGTATTGATTGCTCAGGAAGCCGGTGGTAAAGTCACCGATTATAGCGGACAAGCGCATCGTTTGGACAGCCCGCATATTTTGGCTACAAACGGCCGCCTGCATGACGAGATGATCGAAATTCTAAAAACGGCCCGGGCGGGGCGTTAAAACGAGCGCGCTATGACGAATCCAAAAATGCACGATGCCCTGTTCAAGTGGCTGATCACATCGTTTACCGAAGCGTTCTTTGCGCATTACTTTCCCGAGGTGAGCATCGGTAAATATCGTTTTATCGACAAGGAATTTGTCAGCAAATACGAAGCGCTGAAAGAAAGCCTGCGCGGGGACCTGTTTCTGGCGATGGATGTGGAAGTAGACGGCGCATGGCAGGAAATTGTCATTCAGATCGAGCATCAAAGCCGGCGAAGAGCTGTGGCGGCGCGTGTTTATGAATACGCTTGTTATGCCTGGCTGCTCCGCCGGCGGCCGGTCTGGAGCATTGTTATCTTTACCGATGACGCGCAGTGGCGCAAACCGGTTTCCGACGCGTTTTGGTTTGCATTTGACACGGTTCGACGCAAGCAGTATTTTCACTTTGACGTGATTAAGGTCAATGCCGAGCGCAGCGCAGAGCTCATTCGCCGGCAGGATTTGCTTTGCAAACTATTGGCGCTGAAAGCCAATGACGCCGGAACAAACCCGGAGGCGTTGATTTATGAGATTTATCAGGCGGCCGATACCTTACGCGATCAATTGACAAACGAACAGTTGCTGTTGATTGAGCAATGGATCAATGCCTACAAGAAAATTTCGGTCGAACAACTCGAGACTATCAAGAAGGAGGTTAAAATGCAAACCATTGCCACCACCATTACCGAGCACATTTTTCTGCAGGGTGAAGAAAAAGGTCTGAAAGAAGGGGAGTTGAAAGGGGAATTGAAGGGAGAGTTGAAAGGGGAATTGAAAGCTTGGTATGAGTCTATTCTGAGTTCGTTGGAAGCGCGATTTGATACGGTTTCCGCTGCCATGACCAAGCAACTCCGAAAAATCGACGACCCGACCGTGCTTAAGCAATTGCAAAGAGAGGCCGTGCGAAGCGAATCGCTTGCGGTATTTCAACAAAAGCTGGCGCAAATCCTATCGAAACCCGGTCGAAACCGAGGCTAAGCAGTATATACGCGGATTTGGCTATCAAGAAGGAGGTCAAAATGCAAACGATTGCCACTACCATTACCGAGCACATTTTTCTGCAGGGTGAAGAAAAAGGTCTGAAAGAAGGGGAATTGAAAGGGGAGTTAAAAGGTCAATTAAAGGCTTGGTATGAATCTATTCTGGATACGTTAGAAGCGCGATTTGATACGGTTTCTGCTGCCCTGACCAAACAACTCCGAAAAATAGACGACCTGACTGCGCTCAAGCAATTGCAACGAGAGGCCGTGCGAAGCGAATCGCTTGCGGCATTTCAACAAAAGCTGACGAAAATCCTGTCGAAGCCCGCTCGAAACCGAGGCTAAGGAACGTCAATTTAATAACTTTGGGTAAGTTCACCCTAAGGGTTTTGCTTTTCAACCCTTAGGGTGTGCTGCCTCTTCAAAACGTTTTTATCCTGTTTATCCTGCCCATCCATGTAAAAATGTAAAAATAAGCATCAGGTTTTAGCCATGACAATCTGCGCTATTTTGGATACGCTGACCGCGCGATTCGGTGTCGGAAAAGAACTGCGCGATTTTATTCGGATGAACAATCAGCCGGTTTTGAGCAAGACTATTCATATTTTTGACCAGTTCGCAGCTATAGACGCCATTTATTTGTTAACGCCGCGGGGCGATGTCAGTGCCGTTTATAATGAAATTATTTGCCAGGAAGATTTTAGAAAAGTAAAAAAAATTGTCAATCGCGGCAAGACCTGGCCGGAATCTGTTTATCTGGCTCAGGATGCGTTGCTGGAAGATAATGCCGATGTGATTTTACTCCATGACGGGCTCTGCTCCGATATTCGTCCGAGCGACCTGACAAGTCTGATTGCCGCGGCGCGTGAAGTTGGAATTGCCGCTTTGCTGGACGATCAGCAAAAGATGCAAAAATCGCAGGCATTCCGTCGTGCTATTCTGACGCAGTTGCGACCACAAGTCGATCTGCAGTGCGATGTTAACCTTGCGGAGCTGGCTCACGATCAGGGCTATCCGCTTAAACGGATTCCATGCCCATCTTACCCGACGTGACCGGCGACTCAAGTATGTTGCACCACCTGTTAAAAGGATACTCTAATCATGATAATTGCCAAATTCGGCGGCTCGTCCGTCGGTAATGCCGAGCGTATTCGCAACGTCATGGGCATTATACAGGCATTGCAAAGCAGTGGGGAGCGCCTTGGCCTGGTCGTATCGGCGTTTGGCGGAATGACCGACCGATTGATCAAAGTGAGCGTTCTGGCCAGTAACGGCGACAGTACCTACCAAGTCGAGCTAAAGCGGTTGATTGATGATCATAAAAAGGCTGTTTACGAGCTAATTAATCCCGCCCAATTACATGAGGTGATCGAGCAGCTGGATGCTATGATTGCCGAATTAAGCGATGTGGCGCACGGCATCTTTTTGCTGCGAGAGTTGACGAAGCGGACGCTGGATTTTGTCATGAGCTTTGGCGAACGGCTATCTGCGTTCATCATTACACACGGATTACAACGGCAGGGCATAGCAGCCGCATATTTAGACGCCCGGCGTGTCGTTAAAACGGATGGGCAGTTTGGCTCGGCCAGAGTAGATTTTGTTAAAACATACGCTTTAATAGCGGCCCATTTTCAAGCGCAGGAAATGCTGCAAGTCATCACAGGCTTTATTGGTTCGACTGAGCAGGATGAAACGACCACCCTTGGCCGGGGCGGCTCCGACTACACAGCTTCTATTTTTGGCGCAGCCTTGAACGTCCGTGAGATCCAAATTTGGACGGATGTGGATGGGGTGCTGACTGCCAATCCAAAAATCGTCCCCAACGCTTTTTCGCTGCCACAATTAAGCTATGAAGAGGCGATGGAGCTATCCCATTTTGGGGCCAAAGTGATTTATCCGCCGACCATGCAACCGGCCTTAGATAAAAACATTCCCATTCGTATCTTAAATAGTTTTAATCCGACTTTTCCCGGTACGCTGATTGGCAAAGTCACCTCGTCTGAGCCACCGTTTTCAGCGCATGTGGTCAAAGGTATTTCGTCCATTGACGGCGTGGCGCTGCTACGGATTCAGGGCAGCGGCATGATCGGCGTGGCCGGCATTGCCAATCGCTTATTCGGCGCGCTGGCCCGGCAAAAAATCAACATCATTTTAATCACCCAGGCCTCGTCCGAGCATTCGATTTGTTTAGCCGTTCAGCCGGATGAAGCTATGGCTGCCCGTGACACGATTGAGCTTGAATTTGAGCTGGAAATCCGCGCCCGCCGCATTGATCCGGTAACCATAGAAACAGATCACGCTATTATTGCCATTGTCGGCGAGGGTATGCGCCGGACACCGGGCATCGCCGGACGCATGTTTCAGGCTTTGGGCAAAAACGGTATTAACATCGCCGCCATTGCTCAGGGCTCCTCAGAATTGAATATTTCGGTGGCGATTCCTCATGCGGATGAGCCCAAAGCCTTGCGGGTTTTGCATGAAGCTTTTTTCCTGTCTGATTATAAAACCGTCAATTTGTTTGTGATGGGTGTCGGTTTGATTGGCGCGACATTGTTGCGTCAATTGCAGGAGCACGCCGCCTATCTGCTGAAAGAGCAAGCGCTTAATATTCGTGTTATCGGTTTAGCCAATAGCAGGCAAATGCTTTTTGATGAAAACGGGCTGGATTTGGGCAATTGGCGCGAGTTGTTGAATCGTCAGCGTGTGGCTAATTCCGATAGTCCGGCTATGGACCATCCCGCACGTTTTGTCGTCGAAATGAAGCGCCTGAATCTGCAAAATAGTGTTTTTGTGGATTGCACGGCGAGTGAAGACGTGATTCGGCATTATGAAACAGCACTGACAGCCAGCATTTCCATCGTGACACCCAATAAAAAAGCGAATACGACGGATTATGAAAAATATCGCACGCTGAAAAGACTGGCTGCCAAACACAGCGTCAAGTATTTGTATGAGACAACGGTAGGCGCAGCATTACCCATCATAGGGACGCTGAACGATTTAAAAAATAGCGGCGATTGCATTCTAAAGATTGAAGCCATCTTATCCGGGACAATGAGCTTTATTCTTAACAGTTTTCACAGCAACCGCCGTTTTAGCGACATTGTAGCTGAAGCTAAAGCGCTTGGTTATACGGAGCCCGATCCGCGGGACGATCTCAACGGATTGGATGTCGCCCGCAAGCTATTGATCCTGGCCCGTGAATTGAATCGCTCCATTGAGCTAAGTGATATCACGGTTGAAAATATTGTGCCTGAAAATTGTCGCCGCGCCCCGTCTATTCCGGCTTTTATGGCCGAATTAGAAAAAGCGGATGATCATTTTAATAACCTCAGACAGCAGGCCGAGGCGGCGGGGAAAGTTTTACGTTACATCGCCGTCATAGACGACACCGGCTACCGGGTTGGTTTGCAGCCGGTTGGGCCGGGGCATCCGTTTTTTGACCTTTCCGGCAGCGATAATATTATTGCTCTTACGACACAGCGCTATCGTGAACGGCCTTTGGTGGTGAAAGGCCCTGGCGCCGGCGCAGAAGTCACCGCAGCCGGTGTTTTTTCTGATATTGTCCGCATTGCTCATTATCTGGGCGGATAAGCAAATAACCCCGCGCAAAACTTCTGCTTTGGGTTGAACAATTCTGGACTTTGAACCTTCTTTGCATACAATTCGCGCTTGACAGCCGGGAGGGAATTATGGTAACTATTTATACCGAAATTATTCGTATTACGCACGGCCATTTGCCCTAGAGGATGAACAGCATGAGTTTAAATATGTTTATACGTGACGAAGTGATGGTGGTCGAACTATCGGGACGACTGGACAGCGCCACCGCGCCGGTTTTGCAGGACAAGATTTTGCAGATGATTACGCCCAAAATGCGGCTTGTTTTTGACCTGAAAGATTGTCCGTACATTTCCAGTCCGGGCATTAACCTTTTACTGCAAACCGGCAAAAAACTTAGCCTTCTGGAAGGCAAGGCCGTTTTGGCCAATCTATCCCATAACGTCAAAGAAGTAATGGAAATGACGGGTTTCCTGAACATTTACAAATCGTTTCCATCTACTGAAGCCGCAATTAAGGCCGTACGCGCTTAAACGGGCGGTTCACTGCGAGAAAAAAATGTTGTCAACTCGGTTACTCGCCATTCCTGAGAATCTATATCCCCTGATAGCGTTTGCCCAGGAAAGCGCATTGGAATTGGGCTACCCGCAAGCCGATTATAAAACGGAATTGGTCTGCGAAGAAGCTATCACCAATGTGATCAAATACGCTTACGCCACAGATCGGCCAGGCGATGTGGAAGTGCGTTGCTATCGTGACGGCCGCTACCTGCAGATAGAAATTGTTGACTGGGGAATACCTTTTAATCCGCTGAATATGGCAAAACCGGACCTTAGTGTGCCCTTGGAAGAACGCCCGATTGGCGGCCTGGGTATTTACCTAATTCGCGAAAATACAGACCGGCTGGCCTATCGTTACGAGCAGGAAAGCAACATTTTAACGGTATCGTTTGTAATCCCAACAACATGATACTCCTAACCAAATGACAAATTTGCCATGTTGTCATGCTGTAAGCATCCTGTTCAAATCCAGCAGCGACGCCAATTGAAAACAAGATTCTTTCAGAATGACAGCGGTTGTAAATCGGAAATTTGTCGCTTGGAAAGGAGTAGTCACTCAACCCATCTGACAATGAAGCACATCTCTTTTATTATATCATTCGGTCTGATTTATGCGGGGGCGCTTGCCTATGCCGATCTGGATCCGCAGCGGGTGCGCTTTAAGCAGCTGTCAGTGGAGCAGGGGCTGTCGCAAAGCGTCGTCAACGCTATCTGTCAGGATTCGTCAGGCTATATCTGGATCGGTACAGAAGATGGTCTTAATCGCTATGACGGTTATGAATTTACAGTCTATCGGCATGATAACCGCGACTCCACATCCATTTCCGGCAATCATATCTCCGCCCTGGTTGTCGATCCGCATGGCGTGTTGTGGATCGGCACCGCCGGCACCGGCCTTAACCGCTATGACCCCTTAAAAAATCGGTTTATCCACTACATTCATCGTGACGCAGATTCAACCGGCATTGGCACCCGCATTATTTCGGCGCTGTACGCCGATTCCCACGATAATCTCTGGATTGTCGGTAACGGGTTGCATCAGCTGAATACCCACACAGGCCGCTTCACCGCGTTCCGCTCCAAATCTCAGGCAAAAGGCGCCATTACATCCAGCTATATCGGCGACATTCACGAAGATCAAACAGGCGCCGTCTGGGTCGCCACCAACTTTGGTCTAAACAAATTTGACCCTGTCACCGGCACATTTCAAAAATACTACAGTGTCGCCTCCGCTCAAGGCGAACTTACCAGCAATGAAATCAATTGCATTCATGTCGATCAGGCCGGACGGGCTTGGTTTGGCACATCGGCCGGCCTGTGTCGTTATGAGCCGGAATCGGATAGTTTTTCGACATTTGACTGGGAAAATCAGGCGTATGATGAAAACTATGTCATAGATGTTGTTGAAGATGACTCCGGCCTGTTTTGGATGCTAACCAACAAGGGCCTGGCCCAATTCGATCCGCGGATGGAAGAATACACCTTATTTGATCCGGAAGCTGACGACCAAAGCGCACGGAAACTATTCAAATCCCGCGCCGGTTTTGTGTGGATCATTGGATTAGATGATAAAGGCCTTAGTCTGGTCAATCCCGACCGACAGGAAGTGCAGGTTTTCCATAACAATCCCGGCTCAGTCTATAGTCTTAGCGCTAATACGGTCAACACTATTTTCGAGGACAGAACCCATGTTCTATGGATTGGCACCCGCGGCGGCGGTGTTTGCACCTTTAGTCTATACCGCGAAAAATTTACGACCATCCGCCAGGAAGCCAATAACCCAAACAGCCTGAATCATAACATGGTTGCCGGCATCTGTCAGGATCGGCAGCGTCGCTTGTGGGTAGCAACGGCCGGCGGCGGTCTTAACTGCCTGAACGCTGACCGCCAAATCATTAATGTCTATCAAAATAATCCCGACGATCCGGCCAGCCTGCCAATTAATTTATTGAGCGGCGTAGCCGAAGATTCCAGTGGGTTCATCTGGGTTGGGACGACTGGCGCCGGGGTGTGCCGCCTTAATCCAACAACGGATAAAATCACTTGCTTTGAAGGTCAACCGGGCAAACCGGGCGCGTTGAGCAGCAATCTTATTACCGCAATTTACACGGATCGCCGGGGAGTCGTTTGGATTGGGACAAACGACGGCCTTAATCGCTACTTGCCGGAAACAAATACGTTTATCAATTATCGTTATGCGCCGAATGAGAAAAACAGCCTGGGTTTCGGCGCAATCAATGCTATTTACGAAGACGCTGTCGGAAACTTCTGGATCTGCACGTCTGCCTACTTAACCCGCATGACGCCCGTTGCGCAATCCGCGACGGACTTCGTTTTCAAGCGTTTTCAGCCCAATTTACAGGATTCGACCCAATCGAATCCCAGCATCGTGCTTTGCGCGGCAGAAGACGCTACGGGCGCTTTATGGGTGGGCACTACCGGTGGTCTGTGCCGTTTTGATGCCGCAACCGAAACATTTTCAACTTTGCATCTGGCCGATGGACTGCCCAATGAAACAATTTACGGCATTTTGTCGGATAACGACGGCTACCTCTGGCTGAGTACAAATCAGGGATTAAGCAAGTTTGATCCGCTAAGCCGGCTCTTTCACAACTTCGATATTCACGATGGATTACAAAGCAATGAGTTTAATGTCTTTTCGTATCATCGCAGCCGCACCGGAGAGTTCTTTTTTGGCGGGATCAACGGTCTTAACGCTTTTTTCCCGGACCAAATCATGATTAATCCGCAACCGCCGTTGATCCAATTCACCCGTTTTAAAAAGTTTGACCAAAATCACCTGCTCGATCCCCAAACCCAGCCAATCACGCTAAGCTACAAGGAAAACTTTTTTTCATTTGAGTTTACAGCCCTGGATTTTACCAATCCGGCTAAAAATCTTTATGCCTACAAATTAGAAGGCTTTGATACCGATTGGATCGCGTGCGGAACCCGGCGCTATGCCAGCTATGCCAATCTAAACGGCGGAGAATATACATTCCGGGTCATTGCCTGTAACAACGACGGCATTTGGAATCGTGACGGCGCTGCCATTCGACTAAAGGTGATTCCGCCCTTTTGGACGCGCTGGTGGTTTATCTCCTGTATGGTTATTTTTGCATTGGCTTTAATCGGTATTGTCCACCGAATTCGTGTCGAACACATCCAGGCCACCCGGCATATCCTGGAGGAACTGGTGACGGAGCGCACTCAGGAATTGCAGGCAAATACCGAAAAGCTGGCCGCCTCCTATCAAAGTGTTAAAACCCTGAGCAGCATCGGCCAGAAAATAACGGCAACGCTGAATCTGGAAAAGATACTGACCACGGTTTATCAGCACGTCAACAGCCTAATGGACGCCACCATATTTGGCGTCAGTCTTTATCATACGGAGACGCAGGAAATTGAATATAAATTTTTTGTGGAAAACGGGGTGCGTGTGCCCATTATGTCCCGCGTGGCCGATCCGCAAACATCCTTTACAGCCTGGTGCTTGAAAAATCGCCAGGAAATTTTAATTAACGATGTGTCCACGGAATATCAGCGCTATCTAACCGTTTTGCCGCCGCCGATTTCCGGCCAGTTATGCCAATCCCTGATTTATATTCCGCTTGTGGTTGAAGATCGCGTTATTGGCGCTTGTACCGTGCAGAGCTTTGCCCGCAACACCTACACCGTCTATCATTTGGATATTTTGCGGACTCTGGCCGGCTATACCGCTATTGCCTTAGACAACTATACAGCCTACAATCATTTAAAAGACCTCAATCGCAAGATTCTGGAAGCCCAACAAGAGCTGCAATCGCGCCAGGAACAGCTTATTAAAACAGAAAAAATGGCTTCGCTGGGCGAGCTGATGGCCGGCGTTGCCCACGAGATCAAAAATCCGCTAAATTATGTCAACAACTTCGCCGACCTTTCGACCGAACTGCTCGATGAACTTAAAGATGAATTGGAAATTGCCCTTAAAGAACCGTCGCAAGCCAACCCGGCGGACATCGGGGATCTGCTAAGCCAAATCAGCACCAATATGCAGGCTGTGGCCAGGCATGGCAAACGCGCCGCCAGCATCATTCAAGGTATGCTCAACTATTCCCGACAACAAACCGGCGAGAAAATGCCGACAGACATCAATACCTTACTGGATGAATACTTAAAACTTTGTTATCATGGCTTTCGTGCCAAAGACCACTCTTTTAATGCTACACTTAAATGCGATTACGACAGCGCTATTGGCCGAATCGAAATCGCGCCGCAGGACATCAGCCGTGTCTTTATTAACCTGATTAGTAACAGTTGCTATTCAACCTGCGAAAAGAAAAAACGAAGCGGGAGCAGCTATAACCCGGAAATCTGTGTCTCGACCCGTGCTCTGAGTGATATGATTGAAATTCGAATTTACGATAACGGCCTGGGGATTTCACAAGAAGCGGCAGCCAAAATATTTGAACCGTTTTTTACCACCAAGCCCATTGGCCAGGGAACGGGTTTGGGACTGCCGATTAGCCATGACATTATCGTCAACGGTCACGGCGGGACGATTCGGGTAGACAGCCGCGAGGACAATTATGCCGAATTTGTGATCCACATTCCGAAAACCAGCCACAGCGTTTCGTAACGGAATAGCAAACTTCAGTTTGCGCGTAAATTGCAAGACAGCATTACTTGCAAACTTGAAGTTTGCTACTCCAGTTTTGAATGGAATAGCAAACTTCAGTTTGCGCGTAAATTGCAAGACAGCATTACTTGCAAACTTGAAGTTTGCTACTCCAGTTTTGAATGGAATCGTAATGACCGCACTACGACTTTACTATAAAATTATTGGCATATTTTTGTGGGGACTGTTTAGCGTGGCCGTCCCGGTCCCGGCGGATGAACTGAGCCAGGCTTACAACCTGATATATCAGCGTATTGCAGCGAAAGCCACGCCAGACACTATTCGACTCCAAACTCCACCGCAGCCACTAAATCTATTAGCAAAAAGCATGATTCGCAGTTATCAGATTTTCCTGTCATCACAGGATAGACCGAGTTGTGTCTTCTCGCCAAGTTGTTCCCAATTTGGCGCAGCCTGCTTTAGCCATTACAATCCGCTCAAAGCCTTTTTGCTGACCGGCGACCGCTTGCAACGCTGCCATACCGGGGCACAGGCTTTTTATCCATACGATCCATTGACAGATCGCTTGTTTGACCCCGTCGAAAATTATAAAGGCGATTAGCGTCATAATGCTAAGGATCGTGTAATAAATAACTTCCGCATTTGTCACGGCGTCGGTAAGGTGCGATAGTTCCATTTTGGCAGGTAATCGTCAAAGATGATTTTCATATTTTTTTAAGCCGGCGGCTGTTTTTTTTCCAGTTTGATAGATTTTTTCAATGACGTTAACGATGGGTTTGGCAAAGCAGCAACGACAAGTTTTAAATTTTTGCAACCGTGTAGCATGGGCATAACTTCGGTCAGAAAGTTCTTGCTGAAAAAAGAAATGTCTGTTACTTTCACGTATTAGAGTTTTCGTAATAGGTGTTTTAAAAAATACTGCTGAAGCGAGGTTTATATTTATTTTTTAAGTGTATGATAGACTGAAAAATTTACGACTCGTGTACTAGTCAACGACCTCTTGAACACTTCCACAATTGACCGGATGTCATTCCGAAGGAATCTTTTAACGGCGTTTGTACAAACTTGCAAAAAGATTCCTTCGGAATGACAGTGCTCGACAGGTCGTTGACTATTACACAATCTTACCGAAATCCAGTGCTTTCAAGCCTTCCCTAACTTCGTGGTGAATAATTCAGGTAATGAGAATAAATGGTATTCCTTCGTTTTTTAGACTTGACCAGGAGCATGCATGATGCATTTTAACCCAGTTCCCATTATATTGATCGTTGATGATTACCCGATCAATTTGAATATGCTTTTTAAACTACTTAGCCAAATGAATTACAGCGTACGGGTGGCCACGAACGGGCCGCGCGCGCTCGAATTAGCCAAAAAAGAAACGCCTGATCTTATTCTGCTGGATATTATGATGCCGGAGATGGATGGCTTTGAAGTCTGCCGTCAACTGAAGCAGGATAAAAACTGCCAGGATATTCCCATTATTTTTCTAACCGCTTTAAATGAAAATGAAAGCATTTTAAAGGGATTCGAAGTGGGCGGCGTAGATTACATTATAAAGCCCTTTCGTCATGAAGAGGCGCTGGCCCGGATCAACACCCACGTGACTCTGCGGCGGCAACAGCAGCTTTTAGTGCAGCAAAAAGAAGAACTGCTTACATTAAATGCCAGCAAAGACCGGTTCTATTCGATCATTTCGCATGATTTAAAAGGGCCGATGGGCGGCCTTATGACGTTGTCCGCAGGACTTTATCATGACTGGGATCAGGTTACCCCTGACGATCTACGCAACACATTGGCTACATTTGCCCAAACTTCTGAAAACACCTACAATTTGTTGACAAACTTGCTGGAATGGATAAGCATGCAGCAAGGCAAAATCTTTTGCCGTCCGACGATCTTTAAACTCAAAGACGCTGTGGCATATAGTGTTAGCATATATACAGAGCAGGCGCGTCAAAAAAATATTCAACTGCACGATAATATGAATGATGATTTGTATGTACATGCCGATTATGAAATGGTAAATACTATTTTGCGCAACCTGATTCAAAATAGTATCAAATTTACCCGCCCGGGCGGACAGATTGCGATTCGCGCTGAAAAAACGCAATTTGCTCAAGTTACGATTACGGATACGGGCATCGGAATCAGCCCGGAAAATCTGGCCCGACTCTTCCTGATCACAGAAAAAGTGAAGACGCGCGGCACAAATGCCGAGCCCGGCACCGGGCTTGGGCTGATTTTAATCAAGGATTTAATTGAACGCAATGGTGGAAATATTTGGGTGGAAAGTGAAGTCGGCAAAGGTAGCTCTTTTACTTTTTCACTACCTTTGGCGGCGCCTGAAAATATCAAGGAATGAATACCGATGGTTAGCGTTATAAAAACTACGTTTTTTTTAATTATCTTCATTGCTATGGGAAATCTGCAGCCGGCAAGCGCAGGGAAGATATCGGCAAAAGGTCTAAAGGTCGGGGTTAATGTAACTGATTTTTATGGAACCGATATTGAGGATGAGCAGGAATCCTCACGAACCGGGTTTGCGGTTGGCGGATTTTTGACATATCAGATCAGCCCGTTGCTTGCGGCACAGCCGGAGCTTTTTATTTCCCTCAAAGGCGCTGACGAAATTAACAACTACATTACGCCGTTAGAGGCGTACCGTGTTTATTATTTAGAAGTCCCGCTGCTGATTAAAATGACCGTTCCGACAAATACGGCCGCCTCGCCCAATATGTTCATCGGCCCAAGTCTGGCCATGCGGATAAAAGCCGAAAAAGAGGTTGGCGATATTCTTGTCGCGCAACCGGATGTCCGTCCTCTTGACGTGGGCATAACGTTAGGCATGGGCCTTGATTACAATTTGGATTACCGAAAGCTCCTGTTTGAAATTCGGTATAATCTGGGACTTCAAAGCATTGATGATTCTGAAAAAAAACGAGATTGGAAAAACCGCGTTATTGCTATTATGTTTGGTTATGGTTTCTGAACGGAGTCAGCAAAAAAAAGCGCCTGCCGCAAATTAGCAGCAGGCGCTTATCGAACTTTGAAGTATTAGACCGGATTAAACAAACAGTTGGTTTAGCTTAACCGGATTATCTTCCGCCATTAAATCCAGCTTATTTATGCCGCATTGCACGATAATGCGGTCACCTTCTTTAAAACTACCGCGCAGCAATTCCTCGGATAATGGATTTTCGATATATTGCTGGATAGCCCGCTTGAGCGGACGTGCGCCGTATTCCGGATTATAGCCCCTCTCGATCAGAAAATCAATTGCGTCATCATTCATTTTAAGCGACATGGTTCGCTCGGACAATCTCATCCGAATATCTTCAAGCAGGATTTCAACAATCTTTTTGATCTGCTCTTTGGCCAATGAATGAAAGACAACAATCTCATCCAAGCGGTTGATAAACTCAGGATTAAACGTCTTCTTCATCTCTTCCAGGACGTTTTTTTCCATCTTTTCATAAACGCTGCTTTCCGATTCTTGATGAAAACCCAAAGCCAGCTTATTCAGGGAGCGCGCGCCCAAATTAGAGGTCATAATAATGATGCAATTTTTAAAGTTGACTTTGCGGCCAAGGCTGTCCGTTACCAAGCCATCATCCAGAATTTGCAGCAGGACATTAAAAATATCGGGATGCGCCTTTTCAATTTCGTCAAACAGCACAACGCTATAAGGTTTGCGCCGAACACGCTCGCTCAACTGACCACCCTCTTGATAGCCTACATAACCCGGAGGCGCACCAAGCAGACGGCTAACCGTAAATTTTTCCATATATTCCGACATATCCAAACGAATCAAGGCATCGCGATCATCAAACAGAAATTCCGCCAAAGCACGCGCCATTTCTGTTTTGCCAACGCCGGTCGGGCCCATAAAAATAAAAGAACCGATTGGACGACGCGGGTCTTTCATACCGGAACGTGACCGTCGTAAAGCCGAAGACAGTACGCGTATCGCCTTATCCTGTCCGACAATACGCCGATGCAGCTCATCTTCCATCTTTAACAGCCTGCTCATCTCTGCTTCTTCCAGATGTGAAATTGGTACACCGCTAATATGCGCGATCACTTCAGCAATTAAGCGCTCATCAACATTACCATGACGACGCTTCTCGGATTTCAACCGGTTCTTAGCCTCGTCCAAGCGTTGCTGCAACTCTTTTTCCTGGTCACGTAAACGAGCGGCTTCTTCAAATTTCTGCTCTTTTACGGCTTGCTCTTTTTTCTCGGTCGCGCGGCCAATTTCTTTTTCCAGATCACGCACTTCCGGTGGATAAGGGTCGCCCTTCATCTGCAATCGTGCGCCCGCTTCGTCAATCACGTCAATCGCTTTGTCCGGTAAAAAGCGGTCGCTAATATAGCGATCCGACAGCTTGACCGCGGCAATCACAGCACCATCGGATATCGAAACCTGATGGTGCTCCTCGTAGGTTTCTTTCAAGCCTTTGACGATGTCAATGGCATCTTCGATCGTTGGCGGGTCAACCATTACTGTCTGAAAGCGACGTTCAAGTGCACCATCTTTTTCAATATGCTTGCGGAATTCGTCCAGTGTCGTGGCGCCGATGCAGCGAATTTCGCCACGAGCCAAGGCCGGCTTAAGAATATTAGCGGCGTCCATCGCGCCTTCCGCTCCGCCGGCGCCGATCATGGTATGAATCTCGTCCAAAAAAATGATCACTTCTTTGCATTGATTCAGCTCGCCCATAATCAGCTTCAGCCGTTCTTCAAACTGACCCCGATATTTTGTGCCGGCCACAACGGCGGCCAAATCTAAAGCCAAAATGCGCCTGTCCAACAATGTGTGCGGGACTTTTTTGTTGATAATAAGTTGAGCCAATCCTTCTACAATTGCCGTTTTGCCTACACCGGGTTCGCCGATCAAAATCGGGTTGTTTTTCTTACGCCGGCTAAGAATTTGAGAAACGCGCTCAGTTTCCTTGCTGCGCCCAATGATTGGGTCCAGCTTGCCATCTTTGGCCATCGCAGTCAAATCGCGCGAAAAATGATCCAGCACAGGCGTTTTGCTCTTTTCTTTATCGTCTGCTCTGGCAGCCAGAGCCGGGTCGCCGCCCAAAATCCCAATCGTTTCCTCACGCGCCCGTTTTAGATCAACGCCAAGCTGTGTCAATATTCGATAGGCTACGCCTTCGTCTTCATGCAAAAGACCCAGCAGAATGTGCTCGGTGCCGATGTAGTTGTGCTTGAGCAGTTCGGCTTCCTGACGGGCGTACTCCATTACTTTTTTTGCCAGGGGCGTCAGCGGAATTTCGCCAATCGTCATGGTGCCGCCGGCTGAGGAGACATTTTCTTCCAGAGCGACTTTAAGACGGTTAATATCCACGTCCAGTTCTTCCAGTACCGCCATGGCGACACCTTTACCGGCGCGGATAAGCGCAAGGAGCATGTGCTCGGTGCCGATGTAATCTGTACTCAGACGTTTTGCTTCTTCACGGGCTAATTGGAGAACCTTTTTAACCCTTTCCGTATAATACGGGCCCACAATTGACTCCTTATTTCTATGTCTCAAAAAGCATTGTCCAGGGTATCAATTACCGCTGGTCATATTTATTTTCGTTCTTTCAAAGTATTGAGAGCTATTCTCACTAAGGATTATTTTTGGCAGAAAATAGGACCTCAGCTTTTTTTAATGACATGGTCAATACTTACCAGTTTGCCTTGTGTAGATATTATACCAAAACTCGGCAGTTCACGCCACATTTTCCTTACTGCTATGTCGCTCCAAATCTCTAATTCGTCGCCGGATAAGTTCCGCCCGTAAATGATCCCGTGCGATGGATTCAACTTCACGACCCAGAAAATTTTGCAGATGGGCGGGTTGTGCCTGCAACACGATCTCGTTTAGCTGTTTGTAGCTCATGTTCTTGATCAAGCCAAGCGCAATCCCAAGTCGAATACCCGAAGATAGATTAATGACTTCTTCGGAGGTAATCATCCGGGCACAGCTTAAAATGCCGTAAGCGCGCCATATTTTATCTTCGATCTGTTGCCGGGCTTCTTTCATCATGACTTCACGCGCAATTTCTTCGCTTTTTAAAATATGCTGGGTTGTTTTTTCAAGATCCTCCAGTAAATCCATTTCTGACCGGCCAAGCGTAATTTGGTTGGAGATTTGAAACAAGTTTCCCTTCATTTCTGAGCCTTCGCCATAAAGTCCACGAACCGTCAGGCCCAGCTGGCTCAGGCTGTTTAAAACCTTCTTAATTTGCTTGGTCAGGGCCAGGCCAGGCAGGTGCATTAACAAGGACGCTCGCATTCCGGTGCCGACATTGGTCGGACAGGCAGTCAAATAGCCGTATTTATCATCAAAAGAATACGTTAGGCGTGTTGTCAATTGATCGTCCAACTGATTGATATAAAACCAGCTTTGCATGATTTGCAAACCGGATAAAACAATTTGGATTCTTAAGTGATCTTCTTCATTGACCATGATGCTCAGACGGGTATCTTTGGAGATAATGACGCCACGGCCGGGTGCGGGCTGGGTCATTTCGCGGCTCATCAAGTGGGATTCCAGCAAAAAAACACGCTCGTTGGGTGATAACTCGGACATCTCGACCACGAAGCCTTCTTTTAAAGCCGACAGGCCGGACGTACTATCACGAACCAACCGCCAAATCGTATTGCGCTGCGCATCCGTAGCGGCCGGCATAAAAACGTAGTCGGATAAATTACGAGCTAATCGGATACGACTACTGATAATCATATCCGCGTTGGGTCCAACTCCATTTACCCATTCACAAGAGGTTGCCATTAAATCTTCGGAAAGCACGTAGAGACCTCGTGTTAACTCAACTCAGGGTTGTTTTTTTTAAATTGCTCGGTCAGGTCGTAAATCATGTCGCGCAATTCGGCGGCTTGTTCAAAAGCTTCGGTCTTGACGGCTGCTTCCAACTTGCGATTCAGCGTTTCCAGCTCACGCTGATGCGCCAGTGTCCGGCTCAGGCGGGAGTGATCGTGCGCTAATGGGCGTTTCCCAACATGTTCCGGTCCGCCCTGAATTTCGGCAAAAATAGATTCTAAATAAAGGCTGAAGGCAAAATAGCAGCGAGCGCATCCCAACCGCCCTTTTTTGCGGAAAGTTTCGTATGTCCAGCCGCAGCGATCACATTTTTTTAGCGCCTTATCGAATGAAAAAATATCACTAATGGCAATTAAAGGATTCTCAGCCTCGAGCTTAGCCTTTGGGGAAGACTTTAGCGGCTCAGCTTTGATTGCACTGGACTCGGATGCTCCCGATTTTTTGGCGCAATCATCACAAACATGGATCAGTGACTTCTTATCGCCAATAATTTCGGTATATTGATGGAGCGCTTCTTTTTTGCCGCAAGTTTGGCATTTCATAATTCGCTCATGATGTAGCTATTAAAATCGGAACACGGATTCTCACGAGTTCAACGGACTTTTGTAGATAAAAACGTAAAACATAAAAAAATCGGTGCTAATCCGTAGAATCGGTGCTAATCCGTGTTCCGATTATTGTAAATAAGTTCGTGATTCTTTGTGCTTTAGCAATTTTGTGACAAAGCTTAAATCGTCAAAATCGAACATGGCCGTCCTGTAATCGAATCTTAACATCGGACAATTCGGCCAGGCTTTCATTATGTGTTACTATAATAAATGTTTTTTTCTCGTCACGGCATAAGTTTTTCATTAAAAGATGCAAATCCGCCGCGTTTTTTTGATCTAAATTGCCGGAAGGTTCGTCCGCTAAAATCAGCTCTGGATTATTCATCAAAGCACGGGCCATAGCTACGCGTTGCTGTTCTCCCCCGGAAAGCTCGCCCGGTTTATGGGTCAGACGACCTGTCAAGCCCACTTTTTCCAGCAATTGACGCGCCCGGCTTTCCACCTGCCCGGTTTTTTGGCGGGCAATCAGCGCGGGCATCATGACATTTTCCAGGGCGGTAAATTCCGGTAACAGATGGTGAAATTGGAAGACAAAACCAATCGTGCGGTTACGGAAGGCCGCCAATTCTTTTTCCGATTGACCGAACACATTCTGCCCGCGAAATAATACCGTGCCGGCGGTCGGCCGATCCAGCGTGCCCATAATATGCAGCAACGTGCTTTTGCCCGCTCCCGACGGTCCGACAACCGTGATCATTTGTCCGGATTCGATCTGCAAATTAATACCTTTGAGAACATCAATTGTTTGCCGATCGAGTTGGTAAGATTTATAAATATTGTTTAATTCTAACAGCGCCATGTGTGCTATGCCTTCCCGGTAACGGCAGGATTTCCGAAACGACTGTGTAAGGCGCTCACCAGCTTCCGATCCGCTTGCGGTGAGAGCAATTCCAGCGGCGAAAAGCCTTTCTGCCGGGCAGTGTAAAACATCCACATCAACAAGCATACCGTAATCAGGATATTGGGCCAGGCATTGAGCGTCCACTGACCGGCCCAGGTAATTTGCCAGGCGTCGGAAAAGGGCAGCAGATAAGGAATCGGCCATTGATACCCATCGGGGCCGCGTCCACCGAGAATATCCCCCAATAAATGTAAGTGAAAACTAATCGCCGTTAAAAAAAGCACCTGCCGGCGACGTTTGCCGAGCCAGGTACTAATCGCAATAACAATCAGAGCCATGCCCAGATTGTGACCCAACACATGGTGATAGGCGGACCAGTAATAGAGGGGCTGCTCCGGATCATGTTTAAGCCAATCCGCAACAATTCCCATGCCGTCAAAATCCGGAATAATACCCGCCAGCGTAATTAGGGCGCGATCGCGCTTCTCCGTCGATATGCCGGCGGCAACCGTCCAACCTATCAGGCCGTGCGTGATAGGGTTCACGAAAGGCGCTCCGTTTGCAGATTCGCGGCGTCGGTTATTTTTTCCCCAATCAGTGTCCAGCCGCTGGTCTCTTTGATTTTGACGCGCGCCAGATCGCCGGGTTGTTCGCCGTTTTTGGCAAAAACGACCGTTTGATTCTGCCGGGTTCGACCGGCGCTTTGTCCCTCGCGTTGGGCGTCGCCTTCCACCATGACTTCAAAGGTTTGACCGATCAGGCTGCGGCCGCGCTCAAAGGTTTGCTCGCGCTGCAGCGCAATCACTTTTTCCAAGCGTTCCTGCGCGACTTCGTCCGGCACGGCCTCTTTTAGAAAATGCTTGGCCGGTGTGCCTTCGCGATAGGAATACTTAAACATAAATGATGTGTGATATTTTACTTCCTGCATCAAGTCGACGGTCATTTGAAAATCCTCATCGGTCTCGCCGGGGAAGCCGACGATAATGTCGGTCGTCAGGCCGATGGTTGGCATCAGCTCGCGCAGCCGCTTGATTTGGGCTAAATAATCTTCAATTTTGTACAAGCGCACCATGCGTTTTAACATGCGGTTGGAGCCGGATTGTACCGGAAAGTGCAGATGCTCGCAGACTTTAGCGCATTCGGCCATGGCCAGCATGGCTTCGTCGGTCATTTCATAAGGATGCGGGCTGGTGAAACGGATGCGCTCCAGGCCGTCCGTGTCATTGAGCAGCCGCAGCAGTTGGGCAAAATTGGCCGTGCCGTCCGTGTAGGCATTGACCGTCTGCCCCAGCAGGGTAATCTCCTTGACGCCGCCGGCCGCCAACGTCCGCGCTTCGTCCAGAATTTGTTGATGAGGCCGGCATTTTTCTACCCCGCGCACATACGGCACGATGCAAAAAGTGCAGGCTTTGTTACAGCCGCGCATGATGGTGATCCAGGCGTGCGGCCCGTTGGCGCGCACCGGCATCATGCCGTCGTAGTTTTCGGCTTCGTCCAAACGCAGCCAGGATTGCTGCTGATGGGTTTGCCGCACCCCGGCGATCAATTCCGGCAAATGGCGATAGCCGTCCGGCCCAAGCACCAGGTCGATATACGGCGCTTTTTTGAGCAACTGCCCGCCGATGCGCTGGGCCATGCAGCCGGTCACGCCGATAATCAGGTCTTTATTTTGTTGCTTCAGCTTGTTGATATGGCTGACCCGGCCCAGAATGCGCTGCTCGGCATGATCGCGGATGGCGCAGGTGTTCAGCAGAATCAAGTCGGCTTCTTCCAGTTTGTCGGTGGGCGTCATGCCGTTTTTGGCCAGTACGCCATGCATCAGCTCGGAATCGCTGACGTTCATCTGGCAGCCGTAAGTTTCGATGTGAAATTTGAGTGGGGTCATTTTATGAGTCCTTTGAGCAGTCGTTCATATTCAGGATGACTGCCGATCCAAAACCAGTAAATATCGCCCTTCTCATCAAGCCCTAAGGCGCGATAATGAAGGCCGATGCGCACCGAGTACAATTCGCCAATTTTCTTGAAGTGAAGCGACGGATGCTGTGGATCGTGCTTTAGCAAATCGAAATTTTTGTCGGCAAGTTCTTGAACATATCTTGGAAGTCGGGCATAACAATCCCAAAACTCGCCGGTGGTATGGTGAATCAAATTGCCTTCACCTTTCCGGCTTTAATATCTTGCCGTACCGTTTGAATTAATTTATCTAATTTGCCGGTTTTCAAATCATCTTCAATTTGCCGATCCCACAGTCCGTTATCATATTCCGCCATCCAGCGAATGAGCTCCACCATATCCTCGTGGGATAAATGCTGAATAGCATTTTTCAGTTCATTGATAGACATGCTCTCTCCTTTTTTATGCGGGAATCGCGGACATTCATCCGGCCGCCGTAAGTTTCGATGTGAAATTTGAGTGGGGTCATGCTACAATTTTCTTGGTTTTCATAAGCTTGTAGCGCTTTCAAGCGTGACAAAATCATGTTCATGTTTATTCGTCAGTTGCATAATTTTTTCCTGCACCCATAAATTGAGCAGCGTATCGGGAGAGACACCTCGCTTTTCGGCGATATGGCGCAATTCGTTGGATAGTTCCTTCTCGACCGCATAAAGCACGGTTTCGGATTGAATATCTACTTCAAATTGTGCTTCATGGCCTTGCTCCCAATAATCCGCTAAATCGTGCCGATCCCAAAACTCACCCATTTCTTCGTATGATGCCGCTTTGGAGATGGAACTCTTATTTCTTTTCATAACATTTCCTTTCTTTTGATGACATCTCACGGGCTGACAAAATCAGCGCTTTTTTGTCTTGCTTGTAAACAAAAAAGACGATCAGGTAGCGCCCGTCATCGGTTCGGCCCAAAGCCGAATAAACATCTTCGTCTTTTTGATGCCCTTTTTCAACAAAGTGGAAGTAAGGTTTGTTGGCAAGGGCTTCCACAACTTCGTGCTGTAGAACATGATGCTTATGCTGAATTTTATACAAAATATCTTCCAGCCAAATAATCCCGCTGATTTTCAAGATGCAGTCCCCTGTTGACGTTCATCCGGCAGCCGTGAGTTTCGATGTGGAATTTGAAAGGTTGCGCCATTAAGCTATCGCTCCAATAAGATCAAGTTGGCAACGCGCATAAAGTGCTTCCGATTTAGCGTGAGCAAAGGCATTTCATGAGTCAGCGCTGTTGCGGCTATCAATATGTCCGGCAATTCGATGAGTTGATTTTGACGTTTCAGTTCATGGTAAATCTGCGTGGCGCACTCGACGCATTCTGTCGAGAAAGGAGTTATCGGAATCGTATCCAGCATTTCTTCGATAAAGGCACGATTTTCCAGTGTAGCGCCAACGCGGAACTCAAATTCGGTGATTGCCGATATGGCGACATCGTAATCCGCCGTTATTTGATAAAACAGTGTTGGATCTTTTCGCTTTTTGCGAAGATGATCAATCAAAACAGTCGTGTCCATCAAAATGTTTTTATTGACCATTTGTTCATCCATTTTCTTGCGTCCCGGTATCTTTTCACATCAGCGGCGGAAATAACCGGCGCGTGCAGCAACAATTCCCGCAACCGCGCCCTTTGATTTTCTTTATCGTCTACGACCAATAAAATAATCTCGACCGTTTTCTTTTTGAATTCAGCCGGTAGTTTAAC
>CAYOLL010000063.1:0-32500 GCA_964404765.1 uncultured Gemmatimonadota bacterium
CATTCCGGCATGACATCGAATTGAAATGCAATTTCTAACCCTTAATCAGTATAATACTTTTGTGGTTTTAAATCGTCAAAAATCATACTCCCATTCTTTCTTAAAAGCGAGTAGGAGTCGGAATATGATGGTCGTTGCCCTGCCCTCGCGTTTCTTGCATAAATTCAACAAAAGAGGTTTCATATCGCCAGTGAACCGCTACAATTTTTGATCGCCGAAACGGAATCCGGCCAGCGGCTCGACCGCTACTTGACCGACCGTCAGGCGGAACTATCCCGCACCCGGTTGCAAAGCCTAATCAAAGACGGCCACGTTCTGGTCAATGATCGTCTGGTTCGACCCAGCTATTCGGTCTCGCCGGGTGATCGCATTAACTTGATTGTCCCAGCGCCGACGCCGACCGACATCCTGGCCGAAGACATACACCTAAACATTGTTTACGAGGACGAGGCTCTGGCTATTATCAACAAGCCGGCCGGGATGGTGGTGCATCCGGCAGCCGGGCATTTTAGCGGCACTTTAGTCAACGCGCTGCTCTTTCATCGCGCAGAACAGCTTTCCGGCATTGGCGGTGAAATTAAACCGGGCATCGTGCATCGCCTGGATAAAGACACGTCCGGCCTGATCATGGTCGCTAAAACAGACCGTGCCCATCAAAGTTTGTCCGGCCAACTCAAAGACCGCTCGCTAACCCGTGAGTACCACGCGCTGGTCTGGGGTGACTTGCTCACCGAAACCGGACGCATTGACGCGCCTTTGGGCCGGCATCGACTGGATCGCAAGCGTATTGCAGTAAATCCGAAAGGCCATACGCGCGAAGCGGTGACACATTATAAATTATTGGAGAAATTGTTTTTAACTAGCTATGTTAAAGTTACACTTGAAACTGGTCGAACCCATCAAATCCGAGTGCATTTTCAATATCATCATCATCCGGTAGTGGGCGATCCGGTTTATGGCGGACGAGAAACCTACACATGCGGGCTAACTCCGGAGCGGCGGTTGATTGCGCAGCAAATGTTGAAGCTGTTGCCGCGTCAGGCGCTTCATGCCAAGCGTTTGGCTTTCATTCATCCGCTAACACAAGAGCGCATGGTCTTTGATTCCGACCTGCCGGCGGATTTTCAAAAACTGTTGATTTTTTGTCGGGAGAAAATGCCGCTTTGACGCATAATTAAAGCCTGACGGGCTTCCAAAACCCATCAGGCTTTAATCCGTATAAAAACTACTGTAAGTTATGTGGCTGAGCGCTACCTTGACGAAATACTGTACTTGACCAGAATCTCTTCCACAAATGTCGCTTCGATGCGCTGATCGCCTTCATCAAAAGCGCAGGTCACAACCCGCAATTTTTCAATTTGCTTCTCCAGAAGGTTCTTTGGAATCCCATAGTGGGACGAAACTTCTTGCCAGGTCAAACCTTTTTTGAGGCTGAAACCGGCAGGAGTTGTCGACGCCGGAGCGGTTGGGGAGGTGGTCGAAGCAGGCGTTGTGGCCCCGGTGGTAGCGCCGAATACGTCAGCCGGAAATGTCACACAAGCGCTCAAAGCTTTCATAAGCGATTCCGGCGTTTTTTCGGCGGCAGTCAGCTCTCGCTCATACCGAATATTAAAACGCGATCCGGACGCCAGGGCTTTGTCCCGGATTTTGGCTTGCTTCTGTAGTTTAAGCTGTTCCCCTTCAGTAGTCAGTTTGGCGTTTTCACGCTCGCGTTGTTCACGTAATTCAGACAGCTCCTGCTTCAGGCTACTTTTCTTAGCTTTATCCTTTTCAGCATCGACCAGTTTTTCCAGATCTTTTTCACGCTTGGATTTTTCGGCGTAACGAATCTGAACGTCGGCGGATTCATCGCCAAAAGTGCCGTAACCGCCGCCACCCAATTGAAATTCAATATGCTTGTCCTTCGTTTTGACTTTGGTGATGATCATTCGCTCACCCGCTTTAATCGCCGTGCCATGCTCTTTTAGCCGGTCGGCATATTCGCTAAAATCAATTGGCTTGCTTTTTAACGGGTAAACATCCACACCGTCGCTTGTTGCCGGCATATCGAGTTTTAGCTCTACCATGCGCCCTTCAAAAAAATTTTCGAGTGAGACATGTTTGGCCGATTGCGCTTGACCGATTGATGACTTTTGCGCCAAAGCCTGCTGTGCGCCAACAAGTCCAATGATTAAAATAGCGCTTTGTATCATGTTTTTCATACGAAACGACTCCCAAAAAATTAAGTTATAGATTTTGCTACGGACACATTCCATAGCGCGGTAAACCGTAATTGTAGCACAGAATAGCATTCTGTGCAGTCTCCATGTATGCTCAGATTGCTAATCTGAGCTACGACATTCTCGCGCACAACGCGAATGTTGCGTGTAATTTTATAGCACGGTAAACCGCAATTGTAGCACAGAATAGCATTCTGCGCAGTCTCCATGTATGCTCAGATTGCTAATCTGAGCTACGACATTCTCGCGCACAACGCAAATGTTGCGTGTAATTTTATAGCGCGGTAAACCGCAATTGTAGCACAGAATAGCATTCTGTGCTTTCTCCAAGTATGCTCAGATTGCTAATCTGAGCTACAACATTCTCGCGCACAACGCAAATGTTGCGCGTAATTTTATAGCGATGTAAATTGAAATTTCGGGCAGGTCCTCAACCGGCGCCGCCGTCGCTTTGCGTCCGCGTAACATAGGTCAGCGAGGCGACCATATATTCACGCCGCATGCGGGCAATATGCGAGATAGGGATGCCTTTCGGGCAGGCCGCTTCACATTCGCCGTGATTGGAGCAATTGCCAAATCCTTCGGCATCCATTTGGGCCACCATGCCCAGTACCCGCTCTTTACGCTCCGGATGGCCTTGCGGCAATAGCGCCAACTGCGAGACTTTGGCGCTGACAAACAGAGCCGCCGAACTGTTAGGACAGGCCGCCACGCAAGCCCCGCAACCAATACAGGCTGCAGCATCCATGGCTTCATCAGCGATACTTTTGGGGATCAGGAGGGTGTTGCCGTCCGGCGCATTGCCCACATTGGTAGAAGTATAGCCGCCTTTGGCGATGATACGATCAAAAGCGGATCGATCCACGACCAAATCGCGCACAATCGGAAAGGCTTTGGCCCGCCACGGTTCGACCGTAACGGTATCGCCATCCTTGAAGTGGCGCATGTGCAATTGGCAGGTGGCTGCGCCCAGACCGTGTCCGTGCGGTACACCGTCGATGACTAAGCTGCACATGCCGCAAATTCCCTCGCGGCAGTCGTTGTCAAACTGAATCGTGTCCTTGCCTTCTTTGATCAATTGCTCGTTCAGCACATCCATCATTTCCAGGAACGACATGTGTGGCGAAACTTTATCCTTCAGCGTGTAAGTTTCCAATTTGCCCGCCGCTTTTGGGCCAGGCTGTCGCCACACTTTTAGATTGATGGTCATATTTTTCATACGGTTAGTGTCCTTTGCAAAAATGTAAGCGGATAAAATCACACATTCAAACTATTTTCGCAGATTTTAAAAATGAAATTATTTCGTCAAATCAATCCTGCCCGATTTGCTTATTTAATCCCAATCACCATCGAGTCCGGCCCAACCAGATGTTCGACACGAACGTCTTTAAAGCCGGCTTCCTTCATCCAGCCGACGCAATCCGCCCCGGTATAATCAAAGCCGCCGGATGTTTCAATCAGCATATTCAGGCTCATCAGCAAACCAAACGCATTAGCGCGACGCTCGTCGTCGATAATGGCATCAAAAGCGATAAATGCGCCGCCGTCCGGCAGAGCGCGATAGGCTTTTTCGATCAGCATTCGTTTTTTCGCCAAATCCCAATCGTGTAGAATATGTCCCATAATGATAACATCGGTTTTCGGCAGTTCCTCGTTAAAAAAATCGCCGCCAACAAAAGCCAACCGACCGCTCAACTGATTCTCGGCTACATAATCTTCAAAAATCGGCCCAACCTGCGGCAAATCAAAGCCGATACCGCTCAAATGCGGATGTTGCAAAGCCACCTGAACCGCCATATCGCCCTGCGCCGTGCCCACATCCATAAATTTTTTGTGGTTTTGCCAGGGAAATTTTTGGCCAATGGCCATCGCCGCGCCGCGACTAACGCCGGTCATTGCGCCCAAAAACTCGCGCAGCCGGGCCGGATCGGCATAGAGTACGCCAAACAGGTCAATATTATCCTTGGCCTCGTTTTGTGGCTGACCGGTTTTTAACGCTTCCGTCAGATGATACCAAAAATTGAACAGCCGGTGGTTGGCCATTTCCAGAATACCGCCGATATAGGACGGTTTGTGCTTATCTAAAAAGAGGTTGGTTTCAGGTGTATTAGCATAAACGCCGCCATCTCGAGTTAAGAATCCGATGGCAACCAGAGCGTCCATAAAATCCGCAGCCGCACGGGAATGCAAACCTAATCTGCTGGCAATGGTTTTCAGATCTTCCGGGCGCTTGGCCAATTCGGTAAAAATGCCTAACTCGATCGCGCTCAGCAGGGTTTTTGAGGCCCAAAAGCCCATGCCAATCTGCATTATTTTTTCTGGGGTCGGATGAGTTGACATCAAATTCTCCTTTTAAGTGTAAGTTTTGTCGGCGTCCTTTTTAATGATGTCCATCACCATAAATTTGTTCACCGGCAGTAATGCGCAGCGGCAGACGATTTTCCGGCGTGGGCATAGGACAGGTGGCATAGGGCGTAAAGACGCACGGCGGATTATAAGCTTTGTTGAAATCAATAAACAATTTGCCGCCGGCATCGGGCTTGATATATAAAAAACGCCCGCCGCCATAAGTTTCCTTGCCGTTTGTCGCATCGCCGAAGACGATAAAGTAGCTGTCATCCTCTTGCGTCGGCTCCAGCAAATAGGTTTTGCCATCCAAAGTAAAGTTCAGAGCGCCAGGGCAGGCTTCTTTGACTACCGTGCCATAAACCGTCGGCACGTTGAGCGTTTTGGGTGGATTGTACGGCTTGAGCGTGGCCGCCACCTTCCATTTTGGATCAACCGGATAGCGCTCAATGCCTTTGAAGTTCCTGGCCAACGGGCTGTCGAGATCGCGCAGACGAACGGCGTAGCGATCTTCCCGCTTGATAATAAACCAGCGCAGACTGCCAAATGAGAGCACGGTTTTATCGCCATCGGCGTCGCTGCGTAGGCGCATTTCCGTTACCGGCTGCTGCTCATGCAGAATTTTCACGCCCGGCAGCGCCTTTATTGTCACCACACTGTCTTGTAAAATAAAAGCGCCCATCACCGCCGGCGTATTTGCGCCCGGAAAAATAATGTCGTTTTTGGCATCCGCGCCAAAGGTATTTTCGCCCGGCTTGAGCCAGAACAGCCCGGCGAGGTTGAGCCAGCCGTCCGGCTTCTTCAGATTGACGATGCGCTCGTCATGCCATTGGTCAATGGCGGCGCGGTAGGCGTCGAGCGCTTCCGCGGCGGCATTTGATGTCATTAGCAGGAGAAATCCGATAGAAAAAATGCTTTTAATTTTAAAGTTTAAGATCATCGTCGCAATTATGCCTGGGCGGTAAATAGCGCTTTGACATTCAGTTCAAAGCCGGGCAGTAACGGAGTGGCCAGCGTCGTGTCCGTTTTGCGAATACCGGCCGAATCATAAACTACAACCATTTTGGCCCGAGAAAAGACCAGCCACACTTCTTTAACACCGTAGGCCAGATAATACCCGGCCTTGTCAAACACATCGTCGGCGGCATCGGTCGGCGAAACAATCTCAATCGCCAGATCCGGGGCCACTGCCAAAAACTTATCCAATTTTGTCGGAATCTTTTCCGCGCGGATAAAAGAGGCATCCGGCGCTTTGCTTTCATGCTCGTTTTTGGGATCGAGCCGGTAATTGACTTCGCCAAAAACACTGCCAACCGGCTTTGATTTCAAGTATATGCCAAGTTCAAGAATAAGTGCTGCTTGCAATTGGCCATGAATTCCGTTTGGCATCTTCTCTACAATCCTTCCGTTGACCAGTTCAAAAGGACGAGCAATGCTCATCTTTTCCACATCGGCAATAGTTAGCAGACCGGTTTTTTTGCGCCCACCGAACGATGGCGCGCCATTATCCTGCTTTGGCAACGGCGGTTTTCGGCGCGGCATTCTTTGGGTCGGTGATTTTTTTTCTAAAGATTCAATCATAGAGGACCTCGTATCGGTTAGCTATATACCGTTTTAAGATTGACGCGTACATCAAATCAATAGTATGTTTGAAGACCCCAGGATTTTGGCGACATCATTTATGCTTTTATTCCAATTATTCCATGCGTTTGTAGTGATCGGCTTTAGCCGTCAAAATCGTGTAGGCAAAGATTAATGCCAATTTTCGATCGGAGAGTCTTGCGGCTTTATTTCCGACGGATGGCAATCAGCGTAATATCGTCATACTGATCGACGCCACGGGCAAATTCGGAAATGTCGTGATAAAGCGCTTTGACGAAGGCAGGCAGTGTTTTATCAGCATTTCGCTGAATCGACGCCAGGAATGTTTCAAATCCATACAACTCGCCGGCAGCGGAATGACAGTCCGTTACCCCGTCAGTGAACATCACAACGGTATCCCCCTGGAAAAGCGTCAACTCATTTTCTTTGATCAGCGCCTCAATATCCTCAATCATGCCAAGCCCGATTCCACCCGCCTTAATCGTTTCAATTGCGCCAGTTTCACGCCGATGAATAATTATACGTTCATGGCCGGCGCCGGCATAGCGCAGTTTTTTGCGATCAGCGTCCCACATCGTCACCAATAGCGTAAAAAAACGCAAGTCGTTGCCAATATCCTGATAAAGAACTTCATTTACTTTGGTAATCGCTTTACGCAGCACACCTTGTTCACTTTGGCTGTGGTTATGAAGCGCTTCCTTGATCAAGATCTTGAGGTAACTGCGGGCCATGGCCATGACCAGACCGGCCGGCATTCCTTTGCCCGATACATCGCCAATGCATACGCCTAAATTTCCGCTCCCGTTACTGATAAAATCATAGTAGTCGCCGCCGACCTCTTTAGCCGGGATTTGCATCCCAAAAACTTCGATATCTTCAAGATTTGGATTCTGGCGGGGCAGCAGGGAAGTTTGCAACTCAGAGGCAATTTTAAACTCCTGCTCCATGCGTTTCTTTTCCAACAATTCCAGATAGTAAAAAGCTTTTTCCAAAGCCTCCTCGGCATTGCGCGCGTATGTTTTGATAAAGTCACGGTCGCGCGGATCAATCGTCGGTGTGCCGCACAAAACAATCGCGACCCGCTTAAGCGGCAAAATCATGACGTCGTCGGTTTCCTGGGCCGTGTCTTCCGCTAAAGCTTTCTGAAGAAGTTTAACTTCATCGGCCCGCAGTTGAGGGTTATTTAAAACCGGTTCGCCAACCATTTCGGCAAAACGGCCAGCGCCTTTATTGATTTGCAGATGGCTATCCATCCCGGAGTGCGTCGCCATATAGGCGTAGTGAACCGAAGAAATCTGCAAGATGTTGGTAAAAATAGAAGCTAACAAATCATCGGTTTGCGTTAGCTGATGAATACTTTCAAAGCTTTGCACCAGGCGTGCCGAGTTGACTCGCGAGCGGATGCGATCCCGTTGGGTTCGGGTTAACTCCGCTGCTTTTTGGACTTGATATTCCAGCTCATCGTTGTTGACCGGCTTTTCCAAAAAGCCGCATAACCGTCCGCCGCCATTGCCGATTAAGCGCGACTCGGTTACATCACCCTTGTGCCCGGTGACTACAATAAAGTAAATATCGCGGGTGACTTCGGCAGCTTTGGCCAGGTACTCCGCGCCGTTGAGCCGGGGCATCCGTATGTCGGAAATGACGCAGTCAATCTCATCCATGTGCTGATAGAGTGTTTCGAGACCTGCCAGACCGTCAGCGGCTTCCAAAACCATGTAATGAGATTTTAGCAGCATCCGCATAGCGCCACGCACTAAGTCATCATCATCGACTAAGAGGATAGTGCCTTTAAATTGACGGTAGGTGGTGTCGTTATGCCGACGGCGGGGCAGTGCGCCAAGCGTTACGCTGGAAGCAGCTAAAACTGCGCCAGGACGAATACGGCCAAACCGTGGTTTTGAAATGTCTTGTTGATCCATTTGTCCAAATATTGCTTAGGGGGTTTGGATAGGCGGAATAAAGTCTGTGTATTTTACATGTTAATCGTTCATTTCGCCACAAAATTGTGGTAAAGATCAGGTCAGCGGGCCGGAAAATTTAAATCCCCGTCGCCGGTTTAAGAAATTGGCCATGCCGTAAAAAATGGTTAATCTGAATAACAACTTCCGGGGAGCGCAAATAGCCCATGTGCGAAACAGGCAGCGTAAGTATATCAGTTGCGCCGGCTAAAACGGCCTCATGCAGATAAACCATGCCGTCACCCGGTTTTGGCAGCCGACCCGGAATCATTCTGCCAACGCCAAAACGACGGGGTTTTGTGCCGATAATATGGCCGATCTGACGATTTTTTGGCGCGGGCAGTCCGCCGTCTAAAAAAACAGCGTCTTTTAGACGCTCTCTCAGAATAAATCGTCCAACGGCAAATCGGCTTAACTGACGAGCGGCGTGACATCCATTGTGCGGTGTACCCAGCGTGATAATGCGACCAGGCGGCATAACGACGGCATAATCCTGTTGAAATAAAGCCGTAATCACCACACCACCAAAGCTATGCCCGATAAAGTGAACGGTTTTATTCACATCGGCTTTAGCAAATGCATAAAGCTCTGCCGTTATTTCAGAAAGTGGCATGGTGCGAGATGGAAAGTGAAACTGTCTGGAATAGTAGCCCAAATTTTGCAGATGCTGTCGCAGCCAGTTTAGTTCCAAGCCCGTTCCGCCAAAACCATGTACAAAAATGATGGAGGATTTGTCATTCATATTTTTTTGCGCCGTTATTTCGAAAATTTCGAAAGTTGCAGCAGGGAGGCCTGTAGTAGCGATGCTTAAAAACGGGAGGAAAGGCTTACTCGCTCAAAAAGCCATGCGAGCGAACCAAAAAAGCGGCGTCATCTTTGGTGATTTTGGTAAAACGAAAGCCAATATCAAATAAATCCGCGGCAAGCGTGTCTGGTCTGCACCACAAGCTGACAGCGCGAAATTCAATATTGCGGTCACTGGGCAGACTCTTGGACTCGGACGGCGCATGGTGATAAATAGGGACATGCACATAGAAATCGTTCTCAATATCCGCCTGCATCGTCTGCGTGCTGATCAGCATAAATCCGTCTTCGGAAAAGTCGGCAATATGGCCAACGGATCGCCCGGCTGCTTTATCAAAAAGCTTAAAATGTGTTGTTGGAAAGCGGCGTAACTCTCTGCGTCGATCATCCATTTATCACCTCCGGGATCCTAAAAAACGGCTTCATGAAACCACTCTTCCAAAATGCTTAGGTCTTCCGGCGTAATTTGCTTAAACCGAAAGCCCACGTTATAGAGCGCATAAAGATTGGAATCGTGAGTACACCAACGACTTTCAGCATCAAAAATGACCTGTCCCTGCCCGGCCACCATTTTCGTTAAAATAGCCCGGCACGGATAAATTAAACCGATTTGAATAGGCATTTTGCTTACCAGCATAATGCCTTCACTGGAAAAGTCGGCCATATAGCCAAGCAGCAGATCGGTATTGCGATCAAACACATTCAAATAGGAGGCTAATTGGTTGCGCTCCTCACGTCTTTTGTCAGACATAGATTAATCCCCCAAGCCACGAGTTGGACATCAGTTTAATATGGTACAAAGCTTTGCCGGATTCTGCAAGTATTTTTGTAATATCGGCTTGATTTATTTGCCGCAATGATTAAAGAATGCCGCAATTTTTTACTATTCGCTTAAACCTTCAACAAATGAACGTGTCCAATTGGGTGTTATTACTTAAAACAACTGTATCGTCGTCACAACATTCAAAAGGAGGTTTGTTATGAAAAAGGTTCTGATTATTGGTTTAACCGCCACACTATCCCTGGCTATGCTGGCCGCCGGATTTGCCGGCAAAGGGCCGGGTGGGCAGCATCGCGAGTACGATCCGCTTAAGCTCATCGAAATGGCCGGCCCGGAAATTGGCCTGACCGCTCAACAGCAGCAGACGCTCAAAAACCGTTTTTTTGCGTCGGAAAAAGATGAAATCGCTCTGGAAGCGAAAATCAAAACCGCGCGGTTGGAGCTCAAGCAGTTGATGGACGCAGACAGTCCGGATGAAAGCGCAGTTTACCGCAAGGTGGATGAAATGGGCAAGCTGCGGACGGAGATGCAAAAACTGCACACCGGCAATCGTTTGGCTGTTAAAGCCATGCTGACCACCGAACAAGAGCAGAAGCTTAAAGAACTGCGCCGGGAACATCGTCAGGATTTACGCGAGCATGATCGTGATGACCGTGAGGGTCGTGAGAAAATGCGCGAACGTTTTAATGATCCGGATGACCGTGGTTAGCAAAAATCAAAACTGACAGCACAAAAGCCTTCAGGATACGCAGTATCTTGAAGGCTTTTTTATTTTCAACTGACAGCATAGAGATCATTATCATTATCCCGGCAGTCTCAAAACTCATATCGCCATTGCAAATACGCATTATCGTCCTTGGTAAACTGACCAAATTGACTCCAAACTTCGCCGCCGCCAAAAACATTCGCTCCGGCAGCAATCCAGATATGATCGGAAACGTTGTACTTTAATTCCGGATTTAAAAAATAGTCTTTACCCGACGGACTGTAGATGGAAAAAAAGGACAACCTGACCGTCTGGTGCCGCGAAAACTGCGTGACCGATAACTTGGGATAAAATAAAATGAGTTCGGTCGGCATTTGTGGATCATCCGGCGTCATACCCGGCTGCCGGGAAAAGCCGTTATAATACGAACCATCAAAGTTGGCTATTGAGCAGTATAATCGAACGGCAACTTCGCATAGCGTCTTTGCGACTTTTGTGCGTTTTTTCGGCAATGAATCGTTTGAATCTGTTCAATCACACAGGTTCGAAAATTTACGACCGACGGCATGTTTATCACTATCTAAAGGATTGCTAAACTTCTTCTATGGTGTTGCCGCGGCGTTGATAAAATGGAAGCACCGCATAATTGTAGATCAGGCAGCCCACGCAAAAATTAAAAACCGAATCCAGGATCATAAAAACCAATAGCATACCCGCAATACATAAACTGGCAAAGCCGGATACGGGAACTAACATTACGGAAATTGCGGCGCACAAAAATCCCAACCGGGAGGCAAAAAGTTTGGGAGCCTGATCAACCAGCTTTTTTGCTAAACCTGTCAGGCTGATGAGCTTTGCGGCAATCCTGCGGAGGGGGCTATAGTTTGCGTCCAGAGTGGCCCGGATGCCACAATCAATTGCAACCAGAAGTATAAAATAAAAGCTGCCTGTAAATAAGTAAAAGCCGATTAACACCGCGTTTAAAAATAAAGTTAAGCGGCTGGTGTGGCTATCAATTTTTACATTGGAGATGGGACAAACAATGTTGCTAAAAGCATTCATGGGCAGATCCTTTCATAAGTAGCGTTCAGAAATATTAAGATAGAATTGATTGATCCAAATAATAAAAGCTTGCAATTTAGTCAAAAAATAAAAATTCGCAATACTGAGAATTGCAACTGTTGATGCTTAATTTATTTGCGCCTTGCGGCGTATCTTTTTGGTTGATAATATTATGTACTCCGCTTATCTTATTCTGAATATCCTTCTTTATTTCTGAATTTATGTGAAAGGAACAAACAATGCGCTGCAAAATTTTCGTTATCGCCGGATTCGCTCTGGCAATTTTTCCGTTTTTATTAGCTGCACAAAGTGATCTTCCGTTGACCGATTTTCAAAGCACGTACGGCGCGGGAGTTCAGGCCTACCAACAAGGCAACTTCAAAGGATTTTTGCACAATATGCAGCAAGCGGTAAAGCTGCGGCCGCAGAATTTAATGCTGCGATACAACGTTGCCTGCGGTTACAGCCTGACCGGCCAGCTTCCACAAGCCATCCACGAGCTAAAACAACTTGCCGAAATGGGATTATCCATCCAACAAGCCGCTACAGATGCCGATCTAAAAGCATTACGCGAAATACCGGATTTCGAAGCTGTTCTTAGCCAAATGCAAGCGAACCTTAAACCCCGCAACGCCAGCGAAGTGGCTTTTCGGCTCACAGAAAAAGATTTAGTTACCGAAAGCGTCGCTTACGATTCGGTCGATCAGGCATTTTATATCAGCAGCATTCATCAATGCAAAATCGTCAAGCGCGAAAAAAACGGCCAGATAAAAGACTTTATCACCCCCAATCAAGACGGAATCTGGAGCGTTTTTGGACTTAAAGTTGACGCCGTGCGGCGTAAGCTGTGGGCCTGTACGGCAGTAACGCCGCAAATGGAAGGCTTCGCGGAAGATATGATCGGAGCCGGTGTTTTTGTGTACGATCTCGAAACCGGCAAATTGCTGCAAAAGTACTTATTACGCGATCAATTGGCTGATGCAATCCTCGGCGATTTGACGCTGCTAAAATCCGGCGAGGCTTTTGTATCGGACAGCCGCGGCAATCATATTTTTAAAATTTCAGCGAAATCAACTGAACCCGAATTATTTTTTACCTCGCCGGAATTCAAATCTTTGCAAGGATTGACATTATCTGCAGATGAACGCTTTTTGTTTATTGCCGATTACGAGACCGGCTTATATCGACTTGAACTGACACCATTGCAGCTTATTTCGATGCAGAGGCCGGAAACGGTCTATACGAGCGGGATTGACGGACTTTACTTTTTTGACAACAGCTTGATAGCAATCCAAAATCGCTACCAGCCGAATCGGGTTGTCCGCTACCGCCTGACTGAAAGCGGGAGCGCTATCCTTCAGCAAAAAATACTTGAGCAAAATCACGCTGACTTTAATGAGCCAACGCTCGGCGTCGTGGTCAACCGCGACTTTTTTTATATAGCTAACAGCCAATGGAGCAGTTTTAACGATGATCGCACGATGCTCCCGGCGGATAAATTAACAGCGCCGACCATCTTGAAAATCAGGCTATAATTCATGGCGAAAAAGAAGCGGAACCCATGGATAGCCGCGCTGCTCACTTTTGGCGGAGTGGGGCTTGGTCAAGTATATAATGGTCAGCCGGGCAAGGGCATCGCCTGTTTTATTGGTTTTGTTCTGCTCCAACTCGCGCTCTTTGCAAGTGGCCTGGAATATACATTTACCGGATTTGCGGTGGAATTTATTGCCGCTACCATCGGCTTTTTAGCCATTCTGACGGAAGCAGCAATTTCTGCCAAAAAAGCCGCACAGATCGAATTAGCCTGGTATCACACCTGGTACTGGTATCTGATTCTAATCATTTTCGCGCAGGGCACAGATATGGCAAGTGACAACTGGGTCAGACAGCAAATTGTCGGCGTTAAAATGTACCAGATTCCAGGTGAAAGCATGTTTCCAGCCGTTTTGCCGGGTGACCGCATCGCTGTTGATATTGCTGAATATAGGACTACTGACCCCGACCGTGGGCACATCATCCTGCTGCGCTATCCACAAGACCCAACCCAGATTTTTCTTAAGCGAATTGCCGCGGCCGCAGGGGATACGGTGCAAATAATTCATAAACAGCTTATGATTAACAATCAGCCGGTGTTAGAACCATACATACATTTTTTACCGGACTCCATCCCGCAAAAAAGTTCAGCGACAACATTCGTGCTGGATAATTATGGCCCTCAAATAATTCCATCCGAGCATTTTTTTGTGCTAGGTGATAATCGGGATCAAAGCGCAGACAGCCGTGTTTGGGGTTTTGTCCCGCAGCAGAATATTATCGGTCGGGCTATATATGTCTATTGGTCAGACGATAAGAGCCGCCTTGGGCGAACGCTAAAATAACAGCAAGCAAATAATGATCAAATTTCTGAACAAAAAATGCGAACTTTTTCATCTATTCTTCGTCAAATCGTCTGGACAAGGTGGAGCACTATAATATTGTAGATTTACTAACCTGATGCGACGTTCCAATGGCACTTGAAACAAACAAGTCAAAAAGCAAAATCCTAAATCCATTTGGATTTGTTTTCCGGTTGCTATTCTCTGATCTTCCGGCTAAACTTATTTCGTTTTTAATGGCAAGTGTCTTATGGCTTATTGCATCGGGTCAGGCAATTTATGAATATCAAACCACGGTGCCTTTATTAATTGAAGGTATACCGGATAACTTGCTTCTAATGAGTGAGTTACCGAAAGAACTTGAAGTAAAACTTGAAGGGCGTGGAAGTGAATTGTTTCAACTTAATTTCGGCCAGGAGCCGGCCATATTGTATTTGAATAACATGAAACCGGACAGTAGTATTCAAACTATCAGCGTCCAGAACGTGACGTTTCATCGCGTCTATGACATAAGACTGCTTGATATCATTAAGCCGACATCTTTCTATCTGGAATTAGACAAAATTAAGTCAAAAAAAATACGGATTGATGTGCCACAACGAGGCAGCCTGCTTTCAAATCTGGTATTAAAAGAAACCATAAGCTGGACACCCAACCGAGTTGAGATTTCCGGGCCGTCCCGCATCATCGATACAATTCAGGTATTTGCTACAGACACATTGGATTTATCGCAGATTGCCGGCGACACCGAAGTTTTTTTGCGATTAGCCGTAAATAAAGCGTTACCACTTGTTAAATTTATGGCTGATTCCATTAAGGTAAAAGTGAAAGTAGAACAACTGCTTGCTTTTGAATATACACATGTAGCAGTCGTATTGGAAGGCGATAGCGGGGCATTTGATTACAACCCAAAAAACGTAAGGGTAAAAGTCCTGGTACCGGAAAGTAAAAGCCGGCCGTATAAAGAAATCGTCAGTGAAGAGATAAAAGCTTTCGTCAGTGTAAGGCGTGTTCGTGATGACGAAATGAGTCTGCCAATTCAAATTCGCGCGCCGGATGCGTTATTTAACAATGCCAATTTTGAGCCGGAATATATTCTCGTAACCCGCAAAAAAGGTCGCTGATGCCTGCTGAAAAATCCGAATCTGAAATTATGCTGGAATGGAAATCACATCCGCTATGCAATGATCCTAAAAAAGGCATCTTAGGCAGCGTATCTGTAGCTTTTTTTGTCTGGCTTTTTCATTATGTTTATAGTGAGTGGTATATTACGATAATAGCGCTGATTTTTTTGCTTGGATCACTTCGCCGATTTTTTTTGCCGACACACTTTATTTTTTCCGAAACAGATATCATCATTCAGGGGGTTATTTTCTCGCATCGGCGAGCCTGGAATGGGTTTAGAAGAGCCGATATTTTTGAAAACGGAGCGCTGCTAAGCACATTTGACGAGCCATCACGATTAGATGCATATCGGGGCATGAATCTATATTTTCATGGCAATAAAGATCAGGTCGTAAAGATTTTGACGACCAAAATCGGCGCTGTGCGGTATAGCGCGCTTAAACGACTTGCTGACGTTGATAATCCGCAAAAATAGCCTCCACATCAGCGTAGATTTCCGCCTGCTGAAGCCTCATCCTTAGCGCGGTTGATGCCTCCCAGCCATGAACATACCCGCCAAAAATTTTCCGCATTTCCAAAGTTGCGCGTCGCTCACCCTTTTCTGAAATTTCCATAGCCAAATGCTCAAGGCAGATCGCAATTTGCTCCGGGACTGACGGCGGTGGCGGTGGAGCCAATCCATCAATACAATCGTTGACCTCGCGGAAAAGCCAGGGACGACCGATGGCCCCGCGACCAATCATGACAGCAGCGCAGCCGGTTCTGACAATCATTTCTCGGGCGTCATCTCCCGATTGGATATCGCCATTGCCAATAACCGGAATTTCGACGCTCTGGACAACTTTGCGGATTATTTCCAGATCAGGGGGGCCTTCATGTCGTTGGGCCCGTGTGCGGGCGTGCAAAGCAATCGCTTTAACGCCTGCCGCCTGCAACAATTGCGCGACTTCTACCGCATTTATTTTAGTCTCATCCCAGCCGCTACGAATTTTTGCAGTCACCGGAATATCGACCGCCGTCACCAATGCTTTGACAATGTCATAAAGTAGCGGAAGATTGCGTAGTAAAGCCGCGCCACACTGCTGCCGGGTGACTTTCGGAACAGGACAACCGACGTTTAAATCAATAATGTCCGGTTTTAATTCGGCTACAATGCGGGATGCGCCGGCAACAACATCGGGGTCACCGCCAAACAATTGAATGGAGATGGGTCGTTCGATAGGAGAAAAAAATAACAGGGTGCGACTCTGCTGTGAGCCGTGGATAATGCCGTCACAACTGACCAACTCCGTCACCACCAAAGCCGCTCCGTAACGGCGGCACAATTGACGATAAGCTGATCCGGTAATGCCAGCCATTGGCGCTAGAACAGCCTGGCCAGGAATAACAACGTTTCCAATGGTGAATGAAGCCGGCATAGCTCATTGAGACTTTTCTTTTTCGGCTTCTTCAAACAAACGTTTGATCGTAGCGACGACTTCACTGGGTAAAATCGTTTTTTCAATAATCGCGTGGGCTGACCAACTGGTAAAATCTCTTTTCACATCAGCATAAGCTGTATTCAAAACAATAATAACATCCGGGCTGGATTGGCGTAGTCGTTTCAAAACTTGCAGACCATCCATTTTTGGCATCATGACATCTAATAGAATTAAATCCGGCTGAAAAACATCAAAAACTATAATGGCTTCCTCACCGTCCTGAGCAAACTTAACTTCATAAATGCCGGTTTTTTCCAGTAGGAAACCATATAGTTCGCGGATATTCTCATCGTCATCGACAACCAAAATTTTCTTTTTCATGGTTATCTCCACTTTCGTGCGAAAAAATTATAATGCCTTTGCTTAGAACATAAAGATAGCCGTTGATTAGGCCAAAGTCAAACAAAAAATTGTCTTAATAATGTGCCGAGCGACTCATAAGTTGCCGCACTTTGTAGATTACAGAGATTTGATAAATAACAAGTTAGTTGTGTAATTATTTGCATTACAACGCGCTATCTGAACCTAAATTTTTTTGAAAAAATATTATTAGCGCGGTCAAAAAATGCAGTTGGCCTATTTAACTCGTCTGATTTAAGAACAGCACCAGAATCCACGATTACACGCCGGCCAATTCGGCCAACGTAACCTCCTGCCCCAGTCTGCACGGCGACGGCCTGAATCGCACCCCGCGCGAATAAGGCGATTCGCGCTACAGTTGCGCTTTAGCGCACTATGTTTATACGTCAGATATAAAAAATACATTGACTTTTTTGCGTATTCAAATATTTTTAAGACTTGGAAATATACGCTTGTGCTTTTTAACGTGGAATTCGTTAAAAAATGCGAAGCTTTACAAAGAAAAGTAATGAAAATAGATAGTTGAAGAATCAAAATTTGATTCACTTTTTTGGAAGGAGTGATTCTTATTTTCCCGAACGATGAACTTCTAAATCAACTTGCGCAAATGTCGCCTGAAGATAAGACGAAGCACGAAAATGCAATTCGTCAAGCGAAAGTTATTGTAGGTGATATAAAACTATATCATGGCGAATTGGTCACTAAAGCCATTGAACACAATGCGTTAGTTAAAATGGTTGGTCCATTTATTAAAGATTCATACAAAATCTATAAGCAACGTGTCCCGCAGGAAATTGTTGATTCAACCAACTACTTTAAGGATGCGCTCAATGAGTTTTTGTGTGACGGGAAAAAAGTTTTTTGATCCCAAGCGCGATCTATTAGCATAAAAAATATGCGGCTCTTGTCTTAACAAGAGTCGCTTTTTTATTTGTGAAAACTGACCACGCATGCCTCAGTCGGCTCCATGGACTACAAAACGCAAATCAGCAGCATCCTGAATAAGGTAAAAATATATAGCATATATAAAAAAAACAGCTATATATAAAGATACTTGACTCTTAAAACGGCTATTATTCAGGAGTATCCTTATGATCGTTAGTAAAGGTTGTATCCATGCCTTTCGCTCGGCTATATATCTGGCGCTGACCGATAATCGTAACAGCTATGTGGCCATCAAGAAAATTGCGACAGATCTAAATATTTCGTTTCATTTTTTAGCCAAAATTATACAACTATTAGCCCAACACGGTATTATGGATTCGTATCGTGGCCCAAATGGGGGCGCAACACTTGCCCGTCCTCCAGAAGAAATCCGGCTAATTGATATCGTTACCGTTATTGAAGGCTCCGATATTTTTACCGAATGCTTCTTTGGTTTGCCGGGTTGTGGCGAGCTAACGCCATGCCCTGTGCATGATTATTGGAGCGATACCCGCACAACCATTCTTTCGTATTTTGAGCGGACGACCCTGGCGGAATTGGCCGACAAAGTGGATAATTCAGGTTTGCGGCTGGCAGAAGCTCTGGAAAAAGTAGACATCTATTGACGATGTATCGCGCCCTATTGACCGAGGCCGCAATTATGACAAGCACTTTTAACGAATCAACCGGCATTCGTGCCATCTTGCTGGATATTGAAGGCACAACCACCGCCGTCAATTTTGTTTACCAGACGCTTTTCCCATTTGCCCGTCAGCGGATAAAAAGCTTTTTAGCCGATTTGTACTATCAAGCCGATATTCAAGTCGATTTAGAAGCGCTGAAGGTCGAGTATGCCCTTGATGCGCCAAACTCTCCCAATCCTGTAATTTGGGAAAATGACACACCGGATGGTCACTGTGCGTCTGCGCTGGCCTATATTTATTGGCTCATGGATCGTGATCGCAAATCGACCGTTTTAAAAGCGCTGCAAGGTAAAATTTGGGAAGCCGGCTACCGTTCCGGCGAAATTAAAGGGCACATTTACGCTGATGTACCCCTGGCGTTGATTCGTTGGCAGCAGCAGAATCGCCGGATCGCCATCTTTTCCTCGGGCAGTGTGCTGGCTCAGCAATTGCTGTTTGCCCACAGTGTTGCCGGCAATTTGACTGGCTATATCAATGCCTATTTTGATACCACAACCGGGCCAAAGCGCGAGGCCGAAAGCTATTATCAGATCGCCAAAAATTTACAATATCATACCGCGCAACTTCTTTTTCTGTCTGATATTACGGCAGAATTGGATGCTGCCCGCCAGGCCGGATTGACAACCGGATTAGTCGTACGCACCGACCCGGCTCCAACGACGGAGCATCCTATCATCAAAACTTTTACTACGGTTTTCCCCTAATTCCCGAATCTTTATCTGCTTGCCCATGCGCTTTCAGCACAAAATCGCCGTTATCATTCCAGCTTTAAACGAGGCCGCATCGATTGGGCTTGTCATTGCCGCTATTCCGGAGTGGGTAGACCAGATTGTTGTGGGCGATAATGGCTCGACGGATCAAACGGCGCGGGTGGCGCAAGAAGCCGGCGCACTGGTTGTGCACGAGCCTCGTCGTGGTTATGGCTCAGCATGTTTAAAAGCAATGGCGGCGCTGCGCTCCCCAGATATTGTTGTCTTTTTAGACGGCGACTTTAGCGATCACCCGGACGAAATGTCGCTGCTAGTTGATCCGATTATTAACGGACAAGTTGATCTGACAATTGGCTCGCGGACGTTGGGCCGGCGTGAACCCGGCGCATTGACACCGCAGGCGCGTTTTGGTAATTGGCTGTCCTGTCGCTTAATCCGGCTTTTTTGGGGTGTTACATTTACGGATTTAGGTCCCTTCCGGGCAATCCGTTATGAGACGCTGCAGACCTTGCAGATGGGCGATCCTGACTATGGATGGACGGTTGAGATGCAGATTAAGGCCGCTCAGCGTCGGATTAAGTCCATAGAAGCGCCGGTCTCATATCGCAAGCGCGTAGGTCAATCCAAAGTATCCGGTACTCTCCGGGGAATTTTTGGAGCAGGCACAAAGATTTTGGGCTGGATTTTTATAGCTGCCTGGCGCGGAAAGGGGACACAGCAACGGACGTAGTTCCAAGGCGCTTTTCAAGTCCACACAGTGGGGCGAAACCTACGCGATTTGGCAATGATTTTGCGCTTCTTATGTAAATACCTGTTGAATTCGCCAAAATTTCTGCTATCATTTAAAGTACTTTACATCCAATGCCTTTTAACCTGAAAAATTCACGATTCGTCCGACTTGCCACAAAAGCACAAAAACACTAAGTTTCACAAAATTTGGTGAAAAATTAAATTTTTAACGCTCTTGCGATTTCAAATTTCAAATCGACATAAAGCGTTTCATTCAAACATTTTAGTGATTTTTTGTGCCTTAGTTTCTTAGTGGCTGATGAATAATTCAGGTTAGTACATCACTCGATTAAACATCCTAACGCAAGGAAGCTCTATGGTTGATGCCACCCAATTGCCGTTTCTGGTTCGATTGCTGGATGATGAATCTCCAACGGTTCATGCTGCGGTGATGCGTGAATTGCGCGGGTATGGCCCGGCTTTGGAGCAAGATCTGTTTCGTCTGCCCGGCCGGATGGAGCCGGCGCAGTGGAACGCTGTGAAGGATATTGTAGCTGTGCATCGTCGGAATTGGTTAAAAGAGGAGTGGCCGAAGTGGTTTGATATTCAGGATGAATATTATAAGCTGGAAGTTGCGCTTGACTTAATTGCGGAATTTCAGAAAGGCCCTACGACAAATCACCATAAACTGGGTGATATGCTGGACGAATTGGCCAACGAATTTTTGATGTCTACTTTTCATGTGGATGTTTTTAAATTATCTCAGTTTCTTTTTCGACAAAAAAAATTCAGCGGGGCACAAAACGACTACCATAATCCTCAAAATAGTAATTTGGCGTATGTGATCGAGAAACGGCAAGGAATCCCGATTAGTTTGGTGGCCTTGTTTATGCTGATTGGCCATCGGTTGGGTTTGCGAATAGAGGGTTGCAATTTTCCGGCTCATTTTCTGGCCAAAATCCCGGTCGGAAATGGCGACAGTATTTTACTGGTGGACTGCTACAACGGTGGCCGGATTATTGACGACGAAGCTTTGGTTCTATCTAACCCCGACTTGAAAAAAGCCATTCATGATTTACTTTACGCCTATACTGACGCCACAACCATTATCAGCCGCACCCTGCGAAATTTGCTACGGGCCTATCATCAACAGGAGCAGTTGGAAAATTGCCAGCTAATGTTGGATTTGCTCAAAGACACCCAGCGTCAGATCCGGGAAGACTGGCAGTTTCAAGCCGGTGACCCATTGCCGTTGGAAACGCGCGCGCTCTATCAACCTGGCCAAACGGTTTACCACAAGAAGCACGGCTATCGCGGCGTGGTTGTGGATTTTGATTTGATCTGTCAGGCGAATGATATCTGGTATTATTCAAATCACAGTCAGCCGCCTCGTCAGCAGCCCTGGTATCACCTTCTGGTTAATCAGACTGACCAAAACACTTATGTCGCCCAAAGCAGCTTAATTCCCGATAATAGCGGCAGTAAAATTGAGCATCCGTTACTTAACTACTTTTTTAATAGCTTTACCAAAGGTGTTTATGTCCGCAACAGCCAGCCCTGGACGCTTTAAAATGCCTTAACCAGTATACCTACCTACCCCGGACGAGCCGGAACCAAAAGCCTAATCGCAGAGTTTCGCAAAGTGTGGCGAGAAGTTTCGCAGAGAAAAATTTGGCGAAACTCTGCGGTTAGATTTTTTTTTGCTCAAAAAGCAAAGATTTGACTTTTTAGGTACTAATACAGGTGAGTGGTTTTTAGCGCAAAATCTTCTGCCGGGCCATAATTTTTTGGCCGGATATAACAATTGCGGCAGATATCCCACCAATTATCCGCCCGCGCCCCAATCCAGACCGCCAGTGGGGCTAAAAGCGCGCCGGCAATTAAATCAATCACGTAATGATATCGCAAATAAATCGTGCTGACAATCAGACCGACCGCAAAAGGCAGCAACGTCCAAAACATCCAGCGGACATAGCGCCAGGCGCAAATAAGTGCAATTAACGTGCCGGCAGTGTGCAATGATGGGAAGGCATCACGGCTTTTGTGCGCGGCCACCTGAATAATCTGGCGGGTCGATTCCAGATGTTGCCCTTTGAGATTAACCGTATACAGATGGGGGATTGCATAACAAGGCGAGGCTGCCGGAAAAATAATGTATAATACATAACCGATGTAAAATCCCAAGATAACGCTTAGCATGGTTTGACGAAAGGCGATTTCATTTTGCTTTACATATAGCGCCAGAGCCACCGAAGGTCCGAAAGCAAAAAACAATGAGTAACAAAACGTAAAGAAATCGGTGCGAAACGGCGTGATAAATTGTTCGGCCCAAACACTGGGTTGCATCCCAAACAACCATCCATCAATCGCGATCAGCGTCTGGTGAACGTCGTTGGGATTTACAAAGTGAATTGTATCATGCAGATTGGTGTAAATGGCAATGCAGAAAGCAAATGGCAGCCAATCACGAATAAATTTCCAGCGCTTTAAAATGGTGGCAAAGATAATAAAAACCAATACTGAAACGGCAATACGATAGACGCCACCCTCAACCCGGCGAGTCAAATTACCCAGTGTTTTTAGATGCACATAGGCTTTGGTGGTGATCAGCACCATCGGTAAAAAAAACATGAGCGCTAGAAACTCTTCGAATCGTAAGCGCGATAATTGATAACGCCATTTTGCAATTTGAACCACAACTGGTTGCATGGAGCATGTCCGAAAAAAGGGATCACAAAAAACAAGGGGAAGAGCGCTACACTCTTCCCCTTGTTAACTTTGAAGACATTGAGAAAATCAATGCGTTTTGACGGTATCGGTCCCAGCCTGAGCCGACATCGTGTCTGCTGTGGCAGGCGTGGTTGCCGGCATATCCGGGGAAATGGTTTCCCGGTATTTCAATTGGCCGTCTTTGACTTCAATCATGACCGCCGGCTTTGTGGCGTTGCGCTGCGCGTCAATGCTGATGCTGCCGGTAATGCCGATAAAGTTTTGCGTCGCCGCCAACATTTCCTTAATTTTAGTTCCATCCGTGCTGCCGGCTCGTTTAATGGCGTCAAAAGTAATCATCGCGGCGTCATAGCCCAAACCACCTAAAGCATCCGGCGTTTGGTTATATTTGGCTGTGTACTTGGCTACAAAATTGCGCACGGCAGCGCTGGTATCATCAGCCGCATAATGATTGCTGTAAAACGTATTGTTCATGGCCGGCCCGCCAATTTCAATCAGCTTGGACGAATCCCAACCGTCGCCGCCCAGAAAAGGTACCGTCATTTTTAAATCCTCACGGGCCTGCTTGGCAATCAATGCCGCTTCGGTGTAATAGCCCGGCACGACAATAACATCCGGCTTTTTGGACTTCAGCGCGGTCAACTGCGCCTTAAAATCTGCGTCACCCTCGCTGTAAGCCTGCACATCAATAACTTTGCCGCCATACTCGGTAAATTTTTGGCTAAAAACATCGGTCAGGCCAATGCTATAATCATTTTTGACATCTTTTAACACGGCGGCTTTGCGGGCATTAAGCGAATTGTAGGCAAATTTGGCCAACACTTCGCCCTGGAAAGGATCGATAAAACAAACGCGGAAAATATAATCGCCGACTTCCGTTACCTTCGGGTTGGTCGAGGACGGGCTGATCATGGGAATTTTATTTTGCTGGCAAATCGGCGCAGCAGCCAGGCTGCGTGAAGAGGCCACTTCGCCGATAATTGCCACGGCCTTGTCCCGGCTGATCAACTTGGTCACTGCGGTGGCGGCTTCTTCCGGCTTGGATTGGTCATCTTCGACCAGCAGTTTTATTTTTCGGCCCAGTAAACCGCCGCTGCCATTAACTTCTTCAACAGCCAGCATGACTCCGTTATGGGTGGAAGTGCCAAAAGTAGCGGTTGTTCCGGTCAAGGAACCATACTCGCCGATGATGATTTCATTAGCTTCCGACGCCGCTTGCTGCTGAGTTTCAATTTGCTCCGCCGGTTTGTTGCAACCGCAACCGGAAAAAAAGAATGTCAAACTTACTACAGCCCCTACAAGCGCTGCATATTTCAGGCGTTTAAACGTCTTGTGAAAACGATTCATTTAGTGACCTCACAGGTTACAGTTAAAGATATTTTTAGACTTAAAGACTACCCGCTGGCAGTCTGTCGTCCCTCCAAAAGAGAGGAAAAAGTATAGTGCCGATTGATATTTGTCAATCATATTTTAATATGCGTTCAAAAGGTTTGGGCAATTTGGTCCAAAACGGGAAAAGTCAAATTTTAAGTCCGAATTTGATAAACCCTTACTTTTCGTGCCTTTCGCGTATTTCGTGGTTCATTTATTTATGCATTATTCAGGCGAAACATGCTTCAGCTTTGCCACTGCGCTCAAATTTTTGCTAACGGTATTGTAAATTTAAATGCACTGCCTTTGCCCTCCTCGCTATCCACCCAAATTTGCCCACCGTTTTTCTCGACAAATTCTTTGCAGACCAGTAAGCCCAGGCCGGAGCCTTTTTCATTATCCGTTCCGAGCCTGGTCTGCGGCTCATGGTGCAGACTAAATAGGTTTTCTATTTGTGATTTGCTCATCCCAATGCCCGTGTCCGTTACCTGAAGCTCAACAAAATCGTCATTTCTCAGGCAAGTCTTAACATAAATTTGACCGCCGTTGCCGGTAAATTTGATGGCATTATTTAATAAATTTCGGATGACGGCATCCATCATATCCCAATCCGCTTTGACCAACCAAGCGCTTGAAACTTCATGACTGAGCTGGATTTGCTTTTTGTGGGCATTGACTCTGAATACGTTAAAATTGATTTCAACAATATCCGCCAGGTCAATAAATTTAGGGTTATAAGCGAGCGTGCCTTGTTGAAAACGAGCCAACGCCAGCATATTTTCCAGAATTTTAAAGGTGCTTTCTGCCGAATTTTTCATTAGCGTGATAATTTCGCCATTGCTGGATTCTTTTTGGAGCGGCTTTTCCGGATCCAACAGGCTGACCGATGTTTTTATAATTGAAAATGCATTTCCCATCTCATGGGCGATGAAAGAGAAGAGCCGATTTTTTGTGGCATTCAACTCCAGCAACTCTTTTTTTTGCCGCTGTAGAATAAGCTGCGAATTGATTCGAGTGAGCACCCGCTCCAGTTTAAAAGGCTTGGTAATGTAATCAACCGCGCCACATTCAAAGCCTTTTAATTCGTCAACCGTTTCGTTTAGCGCAGTCATAAAAATAACGGGAATATCGCGGGTCGTCTCGTTCTGCTTCAGTCTGCGGCAGGTTTCAAAGCCGTTAATATCCGGCATCATAATATCCAGCAGAATGATATCGGGCTTTAGATGCTCCAAACGCTCGATGGCTTCTTTGCCGTTAAGGGCAACGCGAGTGCCTGCCCCATAACCTTCAAGCGCTTCACGAAGCACATCCAGATTTTGCGGATAGTCATCAACGATTAAAATGATGCTCTGCGGCAGTTCTTTTAAATTCATCATGGTTGATTCCAATCGAAGATAAAGTTTTTAAAACCCAACATGCCATTGGGAGCGTTTTTTGTGAAGAGGTCGAAAGTTATTGCACCAGCAGTCAGACGACGCAAAATTCAGGATGTTCGGACATGAGCACGCCGGCAATACATCAAGTCAGGGCTATCAAGCGTTATAGTTTTACGTCTTCTTCTTCAATCCAAACAGCCGCCACGGGTGCGAAAACAGAATCGGGAATTTATCCTTCCATTCATCCACTTTATTATTGTGTCTCCAGGATATCCCACTGCGGTAAGTGTCTTTTTTTGACCCGGTTCATCACGTCATCAAAGCCGCCGAGGATTTCCGCCCGGCTATAACCTTGCCAATACTTTGAAATTTTTTGGCCGGCCTCAAGCGCGGATATTTCTTTGGCAAACATGTACATGGCCAATTGATTGATGGAAACGCCTTGCTCATCGGCAATGATTTCGATGCGTTGCTTCAAGTGCGCCGGAACGCGGATGGTTAAGACATTGGTTTTACTCATGTTCGAGCCTCCATTTTTTTACAAACTCCGCCGGGGTAATAATTCGCAGATCATCAAAACGAAGTTCACCTGATATGTAATCCCTTATATTGCTCGTGATTAAATATTGGCTTTGGCTAACAACGGCCAATTCGACAAACATATTATCGGCTTCATCCTTCAGGTTGGGCCTAAAGAGAAATTGCGGATCAAATTTTGCGCTGATATAGGCAATAAATCTGAGAAATCTAACCATATCCGAAGTTGACAATTCAAAAGCGCTTAATGATTCCGGCCGAGTCAAAACATCCTCGTATTCAAAGAATACGGATGGCGATATGGCCATACGGCATTCTCCGGCGCGAATCCGCTGCAAAATATAAAAAGACGCTCCGTTTCGACTTCGCAGAGCCTGTGATTGAAGAGAAGCTTGAAGAAGATGATAAGCTTTTCGATGAAGGGTCATAGAAAAGTGCTGGAAGAATTTGTGCCATAGGATAATGCCGCTAATTCCCATCCTTCCCCTTCAACCCAAACAACCGCCACGGGTGCGAGAACAGAATCGGGAATTTGTCCTTCCATTCATCCACTTTTGTATAAACCACCGGCACTAAAAGTAGCGTCAGGAACATGGACGAAGTCAGGCCGCCGATTAAGGCCCAGGCCAGGCCGTTTTTCCACTCCGATCCGGCGCCTTTGGCAATGGCGATGGGCATCATACCGATGATCATGGACAGTGTGGTCATGACAATGGGCCGCATCCGTGATTGGGCGGCTTCGATCAGGGCGTCGTAGGTTTTCAGACTCAGGGTGGCGCGGGTTTCGTTGGTGCGGTCGACTAGCAGGATGGCATTTTTGGCCACCAGGCCGACCATCATGATGATGCCCAGAATCGAAAAGATGCTCAGATTGTTGCCGGTCAAAGCCAGCGCCCCTAACGCGCCCACAATCGCTACCGGGATCGAAAATAGCACGACAAACGGGTAAATATATGAATCGTACAACGCCACCATAATTAAGTAGACAAAGGTGATGCCGATGAACAGGGCCGTCAGCAGGCTTTGAAAGCTTTCGGCCTGATTTTTGGCGTCGCCTTCCATACTGATGGCGGTGCCGGTGGCGCGGCGGTCACCCAGATTTTTCTGGAAATCGGCCACGACTTCGCCCATGGAACGATCTTTAAAATAGGAGTTGATCATCACCGAGGCATTGCGGTTGGTACGCTCTAATTTGGCAGGGCCGGTGGCCTGATAAATTGTGGCGAATTGCTGTAGCTGCACGGTGTTGCCGGCCCGGGTCAAAAAGCTGAGCCGGGCAATGTCTTCACCGTTGGCGCGATCAAACTCGTCCAACTGTACGCGGATGGCGTATTCGCTGCCGCCCTCGCTATATTTGGAATCGTCGTTGCCGGCCAGCGCCACTTGCAGCGTCGCGCCGACATCGGCGACGGTAATGCCGAACTCAGCCATTTTCTGGCGATCAATTTCGACGCGGATTTCCGGGTTGCCCATTTCACTGGACAGGCTGATATCGTAGGAGCCGTTGGCCTGCTGAAGCGCTTCGGCGGCCATTTCCACTGTGCGCTGCAGTGAATCCGGATCACTGCCGGAAATGAGTATATTGATAGGAGCGTGGCCTTGCTCGCCGGTAATATCAATGCGGTCAATATAGATTTGTGAGCCGGGGACGTTCTGTTCTATGGCTTTGATCAGGCTGGAAATTTCCTGCGTCGAACGCTCGCGCTGATCGCGCGGAGTCAGGCGAACCATGAGTTGGCTTTGATTCGGGGTTTGTGCGCCGCCGGAACCGCTGGTGCCGACGGAGGTAAAGATCGAAACGACTTCCGGCATTTTGGCCAATTCCGCTTCGATTTGGCGGGCGATGCGGTTTGTGCCGTGCAGAGAAGTGCCGGGCGGCATTTTGAGACGGATGATAAATTCGCCGCGGTCGCTTTCCTTAATGAACTCCGAGCCGATCAGGCCCATCGCCGGCAACGCCAGTGATCCCACAAACATCAGGAATGTAATCAGCAGGGTCAACCAAACATGGCCCAGGCACCAACGCAGCGTGATCATATATAAATCCGTTGCGGCCTTGAATAATCCTTCAAACCAGCGGCCAAAAATGCCCAACAGCGAGTTTTTTCCATGTTTCTCCAGCCGGGAAAAGCGCGAGGCCAGCACCGGCGTGACGGTGAACGAGACAAATAAACTCATCAGCGTGGAGGCGATGACGACGATGCAAAACTCGCGCAGAATATCGCCGGTCAAACCGGTCACAAAGGTCATGGGCAGAAAGACAACCACGTCCACCAGCGTGATGGACAGGGCGGCAAAGCCGATTTCATTGCGGCCACGCAAGGCGGCTTCACGGATTTCCACGCCCTGTTCAAGATGATGATAGATGTTTTCGAGTACGACAATGGAGTCATCCACCAAAATACCGATGACAAGCGATAATGCCAACAGCGTCATCAAGTTAAGTGAAAAGCCAAAAGCGGCCATGCAGATGAAAGCGGCCAGCATTGAGCAGGGAATAGAGACCAGAATAATAATGGAGTTGCGGAAGCTGCGGAGGAAGACAAACATCACGCCGGACACCAGCAAGATCGCCAGAATCAAGTCGTGCTCGACGGCCTTGGCCGCTTCCATGGTGAAGTCGGCGGCGTCGTTGGCGATGTTGAATTTAAGCGCGATGCCGGCGTGTTCCTGTTCCAGTTCGGCCATGCGCCGGCGCAGCAATTGACTAATTTCAACCGTGTTGCCGTCGGCCTGCTTGCTGATAAAAACGCCAATTGAGGTTAAGCCGTTGATGCGGCTGATGGTGGTCATTTCTTTAACGCCGTCCTCGACTTCGGCCACATCACGCAGGTGAATATTGCCGCCCTGCTTGGATTGATGGATAACCAGCTCGCGTAGGGCTTCGACCGAGGCGAATTTGCCGGCGATGCGCACGGTGGACTGGGTTTCTGCGCCTTTGATCGTGCCGGTGGGAAAGTCCAAGTTCGAGGCCTGGATAATACCGGTTACCTGTGGAATAGACAGGCCATAGGATTTGATTTTTTCGGCGTTCAGGTTGATTTTGATTTCGCGCTCTTCGCCGCCGATCAGATCGACTTTACCTACGCCGGATATTTCGGCCAACAGCGGTTTGATGTGATCCTTCATGAAGGTGAAAAATTCGCGGGAGGGCATGTTGCTGCTGACGCCAATGCGCAGAATCGGCATTTCCGACAACGCCACTTTTTGGACAATCGGTGTCCAGGCGTCCTTGGGCAATTGGGTCAGTACAGCGTTTATTTTTCGCTGCGCATCCTGCAAGGATTGATCAATATCCGCATCGGTCTTGAACTCGATAGCGATAATGGACATGCCCTCAAATGAGTTCGCTTTGAGTGTAGACGTTTTTTCCAGCCCGGAGACGGCTTCTTCGATCTTTTTGCTGACGTTGGTTTCGACTTCCGTCGGCGAAGCGCCCGGATAAAACGTACTGACAGTTACAACCGGGATGTCGATGCTGGGCAGCAGTTCGTAGCGCAGGGTCATCGCCCCGCCAATGCCGATAATGCTCAGAATCGCAAAAAGTACGACGACCAGCGACGGCCGTTTGATGACGAGTTCGGTCAGGGTCATGGCTATTTCCTTGAGGATGAAAATTTGAAATTTCTCGATGAAAATATTGCATAATCAATATTCAAGATAGAAGCGGAAAAGTCAAGCGCCAAGTTGTTTCGTAACATGGGCATAAACGCCTCTTATCTTGACAATCGGGCCGGTTTTTGCTATTTTAGTCAGCACGAAAAGTCATTTTATCCAAACGGAGTCTGTCTGTTGCGAAGTATTTTAAAATCTTATATGGCAATTCCCACACCGATTTTACTGGTGGTCGGCGCGGAGCTTTTACTTTTCCTGGTGACATCGTCTTTTATTTTGATTTTGAACATCCATTTAAAAAAATTAGGCTATGCCGATACGGAAATCGCCGGTTTTACCGCTTATCGTTTTGTCGGGGTGCTGCTTTTTGCTTTCCCGATGGGGCTTTTTATTAAGGGTAAACGTCTCAAGCCGTTTTTTTATGCGGCAGCGTTGATAATCCCGGCGGCTTCCTTCCTCATTCTCGAAGCGGCGCGGGTTGGTCAGGGCTTATGGATTAATGTTGGCAGCTTTGGCTGGGGTCTGGGTTTGATGCTGCTGCAAGTCTGCATGTTGCCGTTTATCATGCGCACAGCGCCGGAAGATGTGCTTAGCGAGTCGATTTCACTTAGTTTTTCAGTCTGGTCATTGGGGATGTTGATTTCCGGCGCAACCATCAGCCTGCTTAGCCTTTGGGGTCAATTTCATCTGGGCGGAATCTCCTTTCCCTGGGATGAATATCATATCTTTCGGCTGATAATTGTGCTTAGTCTGACGGCTTCCGGACTGTTGCTGCTGGTTAAAGAACCTGCGCCGGTAGAGAAGTCCGGGCCGAATTCTACTTCCCTCTTGAGCTTTCGCGATTATGATTGGTCATTAATCCTACCTGCAATTGCGCCTCATTTGATTTTTGCAATTGGGGCCGGGTTGACCATTCCGTTTATGAATCTTTTTTTTTACACCATTTTTCATGTAGATTCACAACGCTATAGCACGATGGGCACCGCCACTGCGGCGCTGGTGTTTCTTGGCGCGATCCTGATGCCGGCCCTTAAGCGCAAATTCGGCTTTCGGCAGGCGATTTTGACGCCACAAATTATCGCTACCGGTTTACTGATCTTGTTGGCGCTGACCGAGTTAGCCGCCCAAATTCCGGGAATGCTCATTTTTGCGGCAGTGTGCTTTATTCTGCGGCAACCTTTAATGCAAATGGCCGGACCCATCACCAGCGAAATGACTGTTAAATATGTGGGACCCAAAAATCGGGAGTTGATCAGCGCACTCAACTCCAGCATCTGGAGCGGGGCCTGGTTTATCAGCGCCAAAATCTTTCAGCATCTGCGGGGGGCGAATTTACCGTATTACCAGATTTTTGCCATTACCGTGGGACTTTACGGATTCGGCATGTTGGGGACACATCTGCTGCTCAATGATTATGAGCGGCGGATACAAAATTCGGAATCGGAATCGGTCTTGCCACCGGATTTTGAACATAATCCTCCGCAAAGATCAACCTCACTTTGTGCGTCTGATCCGGCTGACCGTCAAACAATTGCCCAGCGTGAAGTTGAGTTGAAAGTTGATGCTTAAAAAGACGCTGAAGCTGTGGTTATATGCCGTCAAAATCAATAGCTGGCCAAAGCTGCTTGTGCCATGCCTGCTGGGCCAATTTTTGGCCGGCCGGACACTGCCTTTTTCCTGGCCGGGCTTTTTGCTTGGGTTTGCCTTTACGATTTGTCTGGTGATCTACATTGTCTTGCTGAATGATTGGGCCGATCAAAGTGTAGATACGATCAAGCGCCGCATGTTTCCGACAGGCTGCTCACCCAAGACGATTCCGGATCATATTCTGCCTGCCCGGCAGGTTTTATGGGTCGGCCTCATGAGCGGCGGATTGGCTGTTAGTATGGCATTAGCCGGCAGTCTCATTTGGCAGCGGGTCAACTTATTTTTGTTTGGCCTGGTCTGCCTGGGAATTTTTGCCGTCTACTCTTTGCCTCCGTTTCGGCTCAACTATCGCGGCGGCGGCGAATTACTGGAAATGCTGGGGGTCGGTCTGGCGCTGCCGGTCTTTAATTTATACGCACAAAGCGGCCTGTGGTGGACAAATCTGGCCACGATGATTCTGCCCGGTTATACGCTCTTGTGTTTAGCCGGAGCAGTTGCCAGCGGCTTGAGTGATGAACAAAGCGATCACGTGGGCGGTAAAACCACGCTGGTCACGCAGATCGGCAATGCCAGGGCCCGCCTAATTATCGAAGCTTTATGTTTGAGCGCCGGATTACTTTGGCTGGTTCTGCCGTTTGTGCTTAAACTTACGATCGCTATTGGACCCATGTTCATCGCTGTTTTTGTATTGGCCTTTCAATTTGGCCGAATGCTGACCCAATCGGGCGCAGCCGTTACCAACGCCTTTTCGGCGCAAACATTATACAAGCAGAGCCTTCATCGCGGAGCATGGTGGGGTGTTTTATCGTATGTAATTTTGGCGCAAATAATGTTGTTCTGATCCAGAATCATTCATAAATTAACCACGAAATACGCGAAAGGTACGAAAAGTAAGGGTTCATCAAATTCAGACTTAAAATTTGACTTTTCTCATTTTGGAGTAACTTCTCAAAAAGTGCTGGTAAAACCAAACCTTGCGAAGGTTAAACTTGCAACGGATCTAATATTTTCAGGATGTTCACAAGCTTACAGACGAAACCATCGCAAAGTTAGCCAACGGTCAATGTCGTTAAGTTAAGTCAATATAAACCAAATTATTCAACTTTTTAGCATAGACCCTAAGGGTTTAATTGGTTGAACATCTTGAGGTTATGCGTAAACAAAACCCTTAGGGTCTTTGTTTATAGTCACTTAAGGAAAGCCGACCCAATTGTCATTCTGAAAGAATTCTTTTCGAATCAAGCACAATTGTACTAGTCAACGACCTGTGATACACTGTCATGCCGGATAGAAACATTCCGGCATGACAAGTGTGTGAAATGTTGTTGACTAGTA
>CAYOLL010000064.1:0-32127 GCA_964404765.1 uncultured Gemmatimonadota bacterium
CCGAAGAAGCGGCGATGGAAGCTGAAGAGCCGATGATGGAAATGACTGAAGAATCCGCGATGGAAGCTGAAGAATCCGCGATGGAAGCTGAAGAGCCGATGATGGAAATGACCGACGATGCCGCAATGGAAACTGAAGAGTCGATGATGGAAATGACCGAAGAAGCGGCGATGGAAGCTGAAGAGCCGAAGATGGAAATGACTGAAGAATCAGCGATGGAAGCTGAAGAGCCGATGATGGAAATGACCGAAGAGTCCGCGATGGAATCTGAAGAGCCGATGATGGAAACGACTGAAGAATCAGCGATGGAAGCTGAAGAGCCGATGATGGAAATGACCGACGATGCCGCAATGGAAACTGAAGAGTCGATGATGGAAATGACCGACGATGCGGCGATGGATACGGGCGATGAATTTTCAATCGAAGAACCAAGTGAGTCGATAAATGATCTTGTCGATGTTTCTTACCAACTGGAGCAGAAAATTGCCGATTTTTTAGATAGATCGGACGATGAGTCCATTGTCTCGGAAACACTGCTATTAGCGCAACAGTTAGCGGACGACAGCCAGGCTATCGACAAAAACGACCTGGTTTTAATAGCTGATAGTATCAAGCAAGTTGTGCAAGGCATTTCGTCTGGACAAATAGAATGCACGCCACGGATTAAGAACAGCATCATTAAAGCTTCAAATGCATTAGTTTCCGCCGTTACCGAAAGTCACCATAGCTACGATGTAAAAGTCCAGGTTGCTCAGGATTTGCTGCACGATGTCATTCAGGAAAGGATTGAGTCGGTTCAAGAGACCGTTCAAGCTGTGGAAGAAAGTCCAATCAGCGCCGAAGCGGACGAAAGCGACTTCTTCACAGTCGAGGCAATTGAGCTCCTGGGTAACTTGAAAACCTTGAGCCTTGAAATCCAAGGCGATTCGCCGGATATAGATTTGTTCAGCCAATTGGAAGATGCGGCCAGCCGGCTGCGAAATGAAGCGGAAATGGTTGAGCGAGAGTCAATTGTTCAAATTGCCGGAACATTTGCCAGTGTTTGCCAAAAATTGGCTGAGCAGACAATTCCCTTTAATTCGGAAATGGCCGCGGTAATTGACAATGCTATTTCGGGACTTGAAACAATCATTCAGCATCTGGAGGACCCATCCTTTGATGATAAGGCCATCCGGCAAAGTGTTTTGGATCACTTTGAGCGCGTAGAAATGCAGGTTAAAGAAGAGACATTGTCGCCGGAAGAAGAGCCGACTGTGGAAGAGCCGATTAGCACGGATGATTTAATGAACGCCGTGACCGAACTGACGATTCGTAATGTTAGCATTGAGCGAATGCTTACCCATCAAAGTGACAATGTGAGCTTGATGTTTAAAGATCGGCAGCAAATTGGTAACGCAATTCGCGGTTTGCAGAAAATTTCCGACTTCGTGGCCGCGGATTCTCATCGCCGCGAGATGATGGGCGATGAGTTGCTTAAAGAGTTGCAACTTTTTATTGATGATCTGCGCACCAGTCCGTTGGTGACAGGCAGTTCCCAACAAAAAGTTCAGTATCAGACCGAGGCGATCACCCAAAGCATGAGACAATATCGGGCATCGGTTGAGCATTTACTCATGGATTTGGAAAAGCGTCGCCGTGTCGAATTAGGCAGCATTTTTAATAGTTTACCAGAGTGGATGGAGCATCTGGAAAAGCGCACCGGCAAACGCGCCGAGTTAACCTTAAAGGGCGCTGGAATTCAAATCGATAACTTTTTGGCAAAAAGCCTTAGTTCGATTATGCGCAACTTGTTTGAAACGATGTACTTGCATCGTTTCCGGGATCCGATCGCCCGCACCAGCATGGGTCGCCCGTCTGCGATTTCAATTGACGTAAAGTGCGAAGTAACTTCGGCTTGGGTTATTATCAAAATTATCAGTGATAGTGAGCCGTATGTGTTAGAAACGCTGCGCCAACGCGCCATCGAAAACAACAATATTTCCAGCGCACAGGCGCAGGAAGTGGACAATAACAACCTGAACCGTTTGGTTTTTCAAGTTGATGTGTTGGGTGATGAAGCGGGCGCTCTGGAAGATGTCAATATGCGGGTAAATGCGTTAGGCGGCTCGTTTATTGTCAGTATGGAAGATCGCAATGTCTACAGTCTTAAGCTGCCGGTCACACCGCACATCCTGTCGGCTTTTATGATTCGCATCGGCAACCGGTTGTTTGCCATTCCGACGGATTTTATTGCCGAAACGGCTACTGTTCCAATGGAAGAACTTCGACAAAATGATGAAAGCGGGACATTTGCCTGGCGCGGCCATCAAATCCCGGCTCTGATGCTGCATCAGATTTTGAATATTCCTATCGGTGTCAATCCAGAAAAAGACAAGCAGCAAGTCATGATTGTCAAAAGCAAGCAGCAACGGGTGGGCTTGCTAATTGACGAACTGATAGGCCGGCAAACCATTGTCATCCACACCTTTAACCGCAGTGAAAATACCCAATATTACAATATTGGAGCGGCTTATTTGCCGGAAGGTAGCCCGGTAACAATTTTGGACCCATTTTTCTTTGATGATTTGATCCAATAAATCAATCAATCCGAAAAACTTGAGGGAAATAAAAAAAGCGGAAGTCATGACTTCCGCTTTTTCATTTTCAAGCGCTAAGGTTTTCCCGATGTCAAAACCGCTTTAGCAAGTCTACTGTTTTTTTAGACTCAAAACCGCCTGAAGCATCTCCAGCAATTTTTTCGGATCGATTCGTGATGAGCTTAACATATAATCGGCAGTAGAATTGACCACGTCAATCACAGAATTCATCATAGCCAGGCGGGCTTTAAACGCGGCTTCTTCTTCCGACTCATAACCGGCCAGATCACGCAGACATTGCTGAATACAGTCAGCGGTCGGCTCCAGCTCACGCTTTTTTCGTTCACGTAGAATTCGCTCCAAGACCTTCCACATGTTGGCCTCGGCTACAAAATACGATTTACGGTCACCCTTGCGGTAGACTTTATGCACAACGCCCCAGTGTACCAATTCCCGAATGTTCATGCTGACATTACCGCGGCTCATATTTAAGCGGGCCATCATTTCATCCACCGACAGGGAATCTTTGGCTGTCAGCAGCAAGGCGTGGAGTTGACCCATCGCTTTGTTGATGCCCCATAGCGTGCCCATATCGCCCCAGTGTTGAATAAAAACATCCTGAATTTCGGGTAAAGAACGCTTATTTTCTATCAGAGCGTTTTGCTTTGTCACACATGCCTCATCATTAATCGTAAATCATTTTCTGATAAAAGCCTTTTTTGGTGTCAATCTACGGATTAAGTAGTTGATTGAACAAAAAGAAACCGGCAATTTTAACTACACTGGTCTTGCATTATTTTGGTTTAGCCGGTGGTATAGGCGGTGCGGGCGGTGCGCTCAAGTTTTTTGGCTCACCGGTAATTAAAGAAACCGCGCCGGTATCGCCGGCCTGGAGTAAGAGAAAATGTGTCTCCGATGTTTTTGTTTCCTGCGGCGTATTGGCTGCTAACTCACCGGTTTTGTAAGATGTCACTGTTGTTTCTACGACATCCTGGCCTTTAATGACGCCGGTACAAATTTTTTCGGACAGCCATAAGTTCTGGGTTTGTTTTGAATAATGTCGCACAATGCCATCCGAAGATGGGCTCTCAGTCATTTGCTCACCGGTTTTGCGAATATGCCGGCAGTCAAAAGCGCCGGCTTTCGTGGTGATTTGCTCCGTCCCGACTATTTCTGTGGCTTCGTCTAATAATTGGCCTGCATTTTGCAGAGCATCCAGAGTGGGTAGCCGCATCGGACGGTTTAGCTCCAGACGCACGGCCTGATGATCGTTATGTTGGATAATGAGTTCACGGATGGGCGAGACTTCTTTAATTTGCGCCCGACTTAGTTTTGGCATTTTAACCTTCATTTTGTCGGTATCGCCTTTGCTATTTTTAGTGGTAATCTCCAGCCAATAGAGCGTATCCGCTGAAGTCTTTTCACGGGATAGAATGCTAATTTTAACCTGGCTGATATTTTCCTGGCCGGCAAAGAGATTTTTGACTTCATATTCCGCCCAACTACCGATTTTCCAATCGGCTTGCTCGTAGAGTTGGGCCAGAAAGCTTTGGGCAAATCCAGTCGTTGGGATATTTGGTAATAAAATGGTCAGCAGCAGAATAAATCGCTTTATCATGGGATCTCCTTGTGGTATCATACGTTGTTGCAACAGGGCAAACATATTGAATTTAAGGCAGTTTGTCAAGCGATTTTACCGTAATGCTTTAAGCCTGAGAATTTGCCACAGCCGTCACGGAGAACATTGCATGGCTGAAAAATAGGAAGTTAATTAACGTGAGTGGGCGGTCTCTGTGGCTGATGAACAATTTAGAAAATGGGGGGAAAGTCATGGAGGAAACAGGTACATCTAAATTCTATGCTATTTATGAGACGCTTTTTGCCTATTATGGGCCACTGCATTGGTGGCCGGGCGAATCACCGTTGGAGATTAGCATTGGCGCGATTTTAACCCAAAATACCGGTTGGACAAATGTTGAGAAAGCTCTGTATAACTTAAAGCAGAGTAACGTGTTAAATGTGCCGTCTTTGCAGCAGATAGCGCCGGAGGCGCTGGCCGAGCTGATTCGTCCAGCCGGTTTTTATCGCGCTAAGACAAGCTACATTAAAAACTTTATTGCATTCCTGACCCGGCAGTTTGGTGGCTCTTTTGAGCGGATGGCGGCTCAGCCTTCTGATGTTCTGCGCCCGCAACTCCTTATGCTAAAGGGGATTGGTCCGGAAACTGCCGACGCGATTTTGCTTTATGTCTGCGCCAGACCGGCCTTTGTAATAGATGCCTATACACGCCGGATATTTAGTCGGCATGGACTGACTCCGGAAAATGCTCCATATCTGGAAATCCAGGCGCATTTTACGGCGGCGTTGCCTATTGATTCGCAGCTTTATAATGAATATCATGCCCAGATTGTAATGATTGGCAAAACATTTTGCAAACGCAGCCAGCCGGACTGTGCGCACTGTCCGCTAAACATTTACTTGCCCGCGACCTGCGTCGGTTAGCAAATCGAACAGGTTTTCGAAACCTGTTCGATCTATAAATCAGTTATAAGGAATCTATCCTAATGGATGAAAAACTAACACGTCTTAACTCAGATTTAATTCTGTCCATATTTGAAAATCAAGATATGGAAAATGATCCAAAGTCGGAAGAACGTAGCCGCGAAAAAGTCATTGCTCCCTCCTGGAATCCGTTTTTTGGCTCACAGGTATTTGTGCTTGTCGATCCGGAACTCCAAATTGTGGAAGCCAACACCGCCGCGGAAATGATTATTGGGCTACCGCGCCAGGCATTGGTCGGCAAGGACCTGCGCGAAGTTTTTGAAGCCGCGGGGCTTAATCCGGTGGGCCTGTTGCGGATGTTAATCGAAATTAGAAGCGGCTACGCCAGCTCAAGACCCATTACTTCCATGAACGATCACGATCAAAAACCGGTTTTGGAAGCTAACTTGTACGCTATTAAAGACAGCTTTGGACGCCCCGCCTACTATTTACTGGCTGGAACTACCACAGCCTATATGCATATTTCCGGTCTCCAGGACAACGCGCGAACCGATCCGCTGCGCTCGGATCATCGCGCTCATAACGAAAATGCCGTTCTATCCTATCTTTTCGAAGCCAGTTCGCAGATTAACAGCTTGCGCAAGGTAGACGCTATATTGCACGCTGCTACCCAGGCCATTGCCCGATTGCCGCTTTTTTCTCATCCGGTGATTTGTCTTGTGGACGATTATCATCATATTCGCTCAATGATTTATAACAATGCCGACTTTCCCGCTAAAAATCTGGAAATTTTCCAGGAAATGGTAGGTGAAAGCCATACTTTTCCATTTTCTATTCTAAAAGATGACTTTCGATTGGGTTGGACTTATTTATTCACCCAGGATTTATGGCAAGCACAGGCAAATGGCAATTTAAATCATAGCACGCTAAAAAATTTCCCTTTTTCCAATGACGTGCTGGTTTATTTGCTGCGCCTGAGCAATCAACATGTCTTTGGCGTTGCTTTAATTGAGTATACCGCTACGGAGCAAAAACTGTCCGCCGGTACTCATAAAGCGTTGGAAATTTTTTTGAATAATGTATCGGCGGCTGTCGATAGTCGTGTCCTGGAAAATCAGATTTCCAAAGTTAATAAAGAACTTGAGCGGAAAAATAACGACCTGGCGCAAATTGACAAACTGAAAGCCGAGTTTGTCAATAATATTGCCCACGAAATTAAAACGCCGCTTTCAGTGGGGATGGGTTACACGGAAATGCTTAGTTCAACTATGTTCGGCACACTCAATGATCGTCAGCGCGAGGGGCTGGATCAAGTTCTGGAGTCACTTTATAAGCTTAACAACATTTTGAGTGGTTTGCTGGATTTTAGTGAACTGAGCACCGGCATTATGAAGCTCGATATTTTGGAATACAATCTAAAAGACTTAATTATTGGCGTCATGGCCCAGCGACACAGTATTGCTGCGTCAAAAGGTCTGGCGCTGATGGCCGATCTGCCAATGGAGCCGGTCCGAGTGATGTCCGATCACCATAAAATTGAAATAGTGCTGCGCACCTTAATTGACAATGCCATTAAATTCAGCGAGAGCGGGACAATTACGGTGGGAATGAAACTTCAGACAAAAAAAGTGCTGGTTTTTGTGCGGGATGAGGGCATCGGGATGACCTCGGAAACATCCGATGTCATTTTTGACGATTTTCGCCAGGGAGATGGCTCGGCCACCCGTAAATACGGCGGCCTGGGCCTTGGTTTGAGTCTGACCCGACATATTATCAATTTGCATGAGGAGAAATTTTGGGTAGAGAGTGAGCCGGAAAAAGGCAGCACGTTCTATTTTACGCTTACGCCGGTTGAGAATTAAACTAACTCGACAATGTTGATTTAAAAGCAGACTTCAAGCTTCCTTGAAAGGGTCAGAATTTTAAGGCGCGTCTACTTTTATCCGAGTGCCCCCGTTCAATACCCCAAAGACACTGTTTGAGCCGTTTCAGCGGCTAATCCGCCAAGTCCCGGAATAATCGTATAGGCGCAGCGTTTTTAGCCTGAATACTTCATAAATTAACCGCGAAATACGCGAGAGGCACGAAAAGTAAGAGTTTATCAAATTCTGTACTAGTCAACAACCTCTTGAACACTTCCACAGTTTTGATCGGATGTCATTCTGAAGGAATCTTTTAACGGGGTTTGTACAAGCTTGCAAAAAGATTCCTTCGGAATGACAGTGTTCGACAGGTCGTTGACTAGTACAGAGTTTATCAAATTCGGGCTTAAAATTTTACTTCTCCCGTTTTTGACTATCCGTCATTTTGAATGCTGTTCAGTTAGCCATCTCTAATGTTTTGGGCGGAAGTTCGTGTGAATTTTAGACACCTGTTTTTTTTCAAGAAAGTGAGTATTTAAGCCGAACATTTCCCAAAAATTTACACGAATTTAGGCTGCATCGCACTAACCTGTTGGTGAGCGCTTTGGGCTAAACCGGCAATATTGGATTTTTAGGCAGGGTAAATCGAAAGGTTGTGCCCTGGTCTACCTGGCTTTCCGCCCAGATGGCGCCGCCGTTTTTTTCCACAAACTCCTTGCACAGCACCAGGCCCAGGCCCGTGCCTGTTTCCCCGGCGGTGCCTTTGGTCTGAATTTTTTCTTCAATCCAGAACAGGTTGCGCAAATCTTCTTCCGGAATGCCGACCCCGGTGTCGGCGACGGCAATTTCAATAAAACTGCCGCTTTCGACGGCGGAGACGGTAATAACGCCGTTGGGGTTGGTAAACTTCAGGGCATTGGAAACCAGGTTGCGAACCACCGTCTCCACCATGTTTGCATCGGCGGTCACAAGCGTTTCAGACAAAACCCGGCTGCGCAGCTCTATCTGCTTATGCCGGGCGTTCGGCCCCAGCAGATTGATGGTTCTTTCCACAATCGGCTGGATGTCAAACTGCGCCGGCAGGAATTCTATGATCCCGCACTGAATTCGCGACCAGTTCAGCAAATTTTCCAGCAGGGCAAAAGTGTTTTCCGCGCTTTGCAGGATGTCGGTGACCAGATCGACAATGGCCTCTTTACTCATGGTATCTTTGCCGGCCAGGATTATTTCCGGCATGCCGATCAAAATCGAAAAAGGCGACTTCAGATCATGGGCAATAATCGAAAAGAAACGATCTTTGTTGGCGTTGACCCTGCGCAAAATGCTGTTAAGCCTTTTGAGTTGCTCCTGTTGCCGTCGGATGATAAGATGGGCATTAATCCGGGCCAAAAGCTCTTCCTGCTTGAACGGCTTGGAAATATAATCCACCGCGCCCAGTTCAAAGCCTTTCACTTTATCGTCGGTATCCGATAACGCGCTCATAAAAATAACCGGGATATCTTTTGTCCGCTCATCGGCTTTGATTTGACGACACGTTTCATAACCATCCATTCCGCCCGGCATCATAATGTCCAGCAAGATAATGTCCGGCTGCCGGCGAGTCATTAGTTCCAGCGCCTTTTCGCCGCTCTTGACCGGCAAAATGGTAAAGCCGTAGCCGCTTAGCTGCTCGGCCAGGACATTCAAATTGATGGGATTGTCATCAACCGCCAGTATCATGGAGTTTTTAATACTGTCGTTAAGATTCATACAGTCTCCCCCGCTTCTTTTTTGATAAGCTCGCAAATATCATCCCATTGAAAGGTATTGGCCAATTGCCGAATTTCCCTGACAAACAGTCGGTATTTTGTATCCGATTGTTCAAGCTCATCTAATTTTTTCCGCAACCCTTCAATGTCACAAAATTCTGCCAATTCGTAAAGTTCTTTCGCGTCGGCGACCGGCGGGACAACCCGCTCGTTAACGGGCTCTGCCGCACCATGACCCCCGACAGCGCCGGCGGAAGGCGCGCCGGTTTCAGGATCGCCTTCATGAATCCAATCGATTTCCAGATGACGGCCCATTTTTCGGAGCAACTCCGGCACCTGCACCGGCTTCTGGCAGTAGTCGTCACAGGCCACCTCCACTGTAATTTGATTTGAAGTAATGGTTGTGCTGGCCGAGACAGTAAAAATCTTGATGTGCTTTAGCTCCGGGGAACTCTTGATCTGCCGGGTTGCCTCAAAGCCGTCCATCACCGGCATGACCAGGTCCATCAGGATCAGGTCAGGCTTAAATTCCCACGCTTTTTCCAGCCCTTCTTTACCGTTTTCCACCGCGGCGACTTCAAAGTCCAGCGGTTTAAGCAGGTTGAGCAGGACATTGCGGTTATCCGGCTTGTCATCCACAATTAAAATTTTGCGGCGTTTGCCCCTGTAACCAACAATCGTATCTTCGTCCAAAATCTTTTTCTCGATCCACTTCGTCACCTCCGGCAGTTCCAGGTCGAACCAAAAGGTGGTGCCCTCGCCCAATGTACTTTTTACGCGCAATTCGGAGCCCATCAATTTAACCAATCTATTACTGATGGTCAAGCCCAGACCTGTGCCTTCAACCATCCGGGTATGATCACCCACTTGCTTAAACGGGGAGAAAATATCATCAATATGATTTTCAGCGATCCCGACGCCGGTGTCCGCTACTAAAATACGGATTTTTGATTCAAAAGGGCTAACTTTAAAGGTGACGCTGCCCCGATCTGTAAATTTGACGGCATTGCTCAGCAAATTTAAAAGTATCTGGGCCAGCTTTTTTTCATCCGCGCTAACTCCGGCCGGCGCCCCGTCCACTTCACATTTGAAAATAATGCCTTTGTCCTGGGCGCGAATCCGGATCATGGCGGCAATGCCCTTTAAAAATTCGGGGAAGTTGAAATTGGTCGGATATAGCTCCATTTTTCGCGCTTCGATTTTGGACAGATCCAAAATCCCGTTAATCAAGTTAAGCAGATGATTCCCGCTGCGCTCAATAATATCGATCCCGGCCAGTTGCGTCGGGCTTAAGGTTTTATCGCGTTTCAGGATTTGGGCATAGCCCAGGACGCCATTCAACGGAGTGCGCAGCTCATGGCTCATGTTGGACAAGAACTCGCTCTTGGCGCGGTTGGCCACTTCGGCATCTTCTTTCGCCTGCAGCAAGTTTTCTTCGGTGAGTTTGCGCTCTGTAATATCTTCGCAAATCGTGATAATCCCGCTCACCTCGCCCTGCCAATTTCTGACCACACTGGAGATCAGCAAAACCGGGAAGATAGAGCTGTCCTTGCGCTGATTGATGCTTTCGCGCATCCAGGAGGGTTCCACTTCGTCCAGACCGATGTTTTTCCGGATGCTTCGGGGGGCCAGATTGCGCGGCTCGCTGCCCATCAATTCTTCAATCGCATAGCCGTGCATTTCCGCCTCGGCCTTGTTGGTGTAGATGATTTTTCCGTCGATGTTGGTAATCGTAACCCCGATTTGAACCGTTTCCATGGCGTTTGTCAGAAGAAACACTGTTTCTTCGACCTGTTTGCGCTCGGCCACCTCGATCTGCAGGGCCAGGTTTTTATCCGCCAATTGATTTTTTTGCTCAGCGACCTCCCGAAAGAGCCAGGCAATGCTCTTCATCAGGCCGATTAACACCAGCAGCAGACTTTCGATCTTGAGCAGGTGGGCCATCATAAACATTGGATCAAACAAGTATTGTGAAATCGGCATAAACAGGGCATGACTCAAAAAATTGACCAGAATCGACATCATCAGCCAGTGCTCAAATGCCTCCGACCGCCAGTAACCTTTGGTAAAATAACCCAGCGCCGCCAGCAAATAAAAGAAAGCGGGCAGGAACTCAATCGGGCGATGAAAAAAAGCCTGGTCATAATAAAAGTTAGGCAAAGGAACGAAGGTGAAAAATAAAAAACTGCCGATCATCATGGCCCCGACCAGCACATAAACGTAATCCTGATTGATTTTGCCGGCCTCGCCGTACGCCATCTCCCGGCGCCAGGCCCACCAACTGATAAGCAGCAGAACCGCCAGCAGGGCATAGGTATCAATCCAGTTCCAGGCCAGCAGCGGCGCCAACGCTGAGGGCAGAAAAAATCTTTCAAAAAAGTGAGAGGTTACGACCGTATAATAGGTGTTCAAAATGCCGGTGGCCAGAAAGCCGGTGCCGATAAATAAGAACGTGTTATTCTTCCGGGCATAAAACCGGATCAGGGCCAGAACGCCTACAATCAAGGCCAGGACGGTCTGGATTGTTGCAAACACGGTGTGCAGTTCCTTATCCGCCCACCATTGGATATCCCAAAGCAACAGACAGGCGATAACATGCAGCAGAACCAGACCGATATAAGTCGCAATCTGCGGGGTCGATTTTGAATCTTTTTCGAGGATCAATGTAACGCTCCTTTTTTTATATGCCGCGACGCTTTCCACAATTTGGCGCGGCGGTCTATCGCCTGAATATACCGTAATTTGGCGCGGCGGTCTATCGCCTGAATATACCGTTTTGCCGCGATTATAGCTTTCAATATCCGCAGGATATTTTTGGGCCAGGTCCGTCTTAAGTTCATCGTAGGCGCGCGCTTCCTCCGGATGAGCCTGCATATAATCGCGGAAATCCAGATGGCGATCGATTTCTGGATGGCCGGTCGGATAAAAGTGGGCATGATGCGTGCGCACCGTCTCCGTTCCTTTGCCGAAAAAGCGCCGGCCCGCAATGCCGAATTCACCCTTGGCGAAGTAGCCGGCGGCGGTCATCTGCGCGGTCAGACCGTCCAGCCGCCATGCTGATAAACCGACAACACCGTCGGCGTAAAGTAGAAGCGCATGATCTGCGACAGGATTTCCGCGCCTTCGGACTGCCCGCAGCGGATGAGCGCTTCGGTCGTCTGGGTAAAGCCGGAAATGTCCACGAACATGGCCGCGGCGGTGAATTGGCCGGAAAAATTACCGGCTTTGTATTGCGTTTGGATAAAACGAGGGATTAGGTTCTTCATATATTCGCCATATTCGCCTTTCGCATGTTGAAGGTTTTCGCTACGGTTTTGTGATTAATAACGAAGTCTGGTGGGAGATGAGTTAAAGCGAGAGGGATAGTGATAAACTGGATGTTCGTAAATCTTGCATTTCAGTCGTGAAAATCTGCTGATTTATAAGTGCACTGAACGTCCTGAAATCTTGCATTGCAGACGTTGAAGTCATAACAAAAAAAGACCCGTTGGACAAGCAAAATCCAACGGGCTTTTTGTTGTACGCTCACTTTTTTGTGGATTGAGCACACATGGCCAAGTTTTTACCAGTGCTTTGTGTTAGTGTAAGGTTTACAACTTTAATGCAAAATTAGGCGGCGGCTGTTTTTGCCGTCCGCCGTCCGCCTCAGTAACGCACTGTGTTGCCGTCAGTTAGACGATTTCATGAATTGGGCACATACTTTTTTGGACGATTAGCGATCAGGTGAATAGACCAGCCGCCCTCCAATGCGCGAAGCGTGTACGCCCGCCGGCAGCCGCAAAAAGCTGTCTCAGGCGGTTACGACCATTATGTCGATCCGTAGCTTTTTTACGCAGTGTGCAAAAGCGGGTTGACAATCAGAGGTTTTGAGGGTAATTTGCGGTATTGAATTTTAGCGAGGCAACAGTTGTGGGAATTGTATATTTTTTGCTACTTTGTTGATTTCGGTCGTCGCGTTCGAGTCAAATCCAAATGCTTGCAATGTAATCTTTGCAAGCATAAGACTCGAAAAAGAGACAGAGACAAACCGACGAATTTTAACCGAAGATTGATACAGACGGCTGAAAAGCGCCGCTGTATAATCTTGCGTTAGGGTGCTTTGCTGAAATTTTATCGAAATACTTGCTTTTATCGCAAATTTCAGGCATACTATTCTTGACCAAACCTGTTGAAATTCATCGCATTTCTAAATCCGGAAAAGAGGCGTCTATGAACAAACGAATCATCTGGCTGATTTTACTGCTGGTCCCGGCGACGTTTCTGCGTTGCAATTGCATTTACGATACATTTTGTTCGGGCTGCAATGTGGATGACAGCGATAATGGCACAAATTCAAGCACAAATTGGAAGCTGATCCCGGCTAACACCGATTTGCGGAAAATTGTGGCAGATCCGGTGCGAGATCGGGTGTACGTCGCGGATGCCACAGAAAACAAAATCCTTGTGATCAGCACCAAGAGTCGCACCATAACCAAATCAATTTCCGTCGGCACGGAACCAAATGGTCTGGCGGTTGATGACGAAGGCGCGTTTTTGTATGTTGCCAATGCCGGGGATACAACCATCTCTGTTGTTGATTTAGATTCGCTAAAAGTCAGCACAAATATCGCGCTGCCCGCAGCGCCGTGGGAGCTTGTTGCAGGTCGACAAGGCCGTCTTTACGTTGCTCTTGAGCAAAGCTGGATAGAATACGGTTTTTTTATTATTGATACCAATCAAAACAAGATTTTGAAAGAAGTTTCACTCGCCGGATTGCCATATTTGGGTGATCGTTCAACACTGGCAATCTCGCCCGACCGGAATGTCCTCTATGTTGGATGGGGTGGATCACCGATTTCGATGTATCGCATTGACGTTCTTAGCGATAACCCCACGCTACTCAAAGAAATTGAGCACGGGGTCGGTTCCACAATGCGGGATATTGTTGTCAGTCCAGACAATTCACGGCTTTATTTTTCCTGTGGTGCGCCATATTATGTGCAAGTGCGTGACGCCGTTACCTTTACCGAATTGGGAAGATTCGAAACGGACGCTTATCCGGACGCCATTGTGCTAAGTAATGACGGGACAAGGTGTTATGCGTCGCATCAAGTAGATCGCGAAATATTGACTTTTGACACCGCAACTTTTGAGCAAGTCGCCAGGGATAGTATTCCGGAAAACTGTGTGGATATTACACTGGATCGCACAAATAACAGCTTGTTTGTACTGCTGGAGAACAGTGGAATTGCCGCAATAGGCCAATAGCTCTGACTTGAAAATGTAGCCTGACGACATTTTTAAAAAACGTGCAAAAAAATCACCCGGTTTGGATAAAAAGCCAGGTGATTTTTTTTAGTCCTGTACTCATCGGAAAATTTTCACCCGCTTTTATCTGTAACTTCCAACGGCAGCGAAAATGAAAACATCGAGCCCAAGCCCAGCCGACTTTCCACCCAAACCTCACCGCCGTGCAGCTCCACCAGCTTTTTGACGATTGCCAGGCCCAAGCCGGTGCTGGTTTCGCCGGCAGTTGGTCGCGCACTCAGCTTTTGAAAAGAGCGGAACACTTTTTGCAGATCGTCTTCAGAAAGCCCCTGACCCTGGTCGCGCACATGCACATGCAAAAAAGCATTGTGTACTTTGGCGTTGATGGTCACCGTCGTATCGGGATGAGAATATTTAATGGCGTTGCCGACCAGATTGCCCAGGACTTCGGTCAGCCGGTTGGCATCCATATAGATGTCAGGCAAATCAAGCGGCAACTCCCGCATGATTTGAATCCGTTTTTTGTCCGCCTGAAATTTATACAGCAGCAAGCATTCATCCACAAATTGATAGAAATTTTGCAGCCGGCAATTCAGGCTGACTTTGCCCGATTCGATCGCCACCACGTCCAGCAGATTGGACACCATTTCCTGCATGTGATTGGACAGCTTGGATAATTGGCGGAAGATTTTTTGCCGCTCCTCGCCCACCATTGTCTCGCTATCGTCTTCCAGAATTTCCAAATAGGCGGCAATCACGCCCAACGGGTTGCGCAAATCGTGCGCGGCCATGCCCAGAAACTGGTTTTTTACTTCGTTCATCTCGGCTAAGTGCTGATTGACGGCCTCTAATTCGGCTTTTTGATGCTCCAGCTTTTCTTTTTGTTGGGAGATGATGCGCTGCCGAACTTCCAGCTCGTGGTTTTTCAGGATCATTTCCTGATTCGCTTCGGCAATGGCTTCCTGTCGTTCATATAGCTGGAGATTTTTGCGGACGATTTCTTCGGTGCGCTCCTCAATTTTACGCTGCAAGTCTGCCTTTTGGCGGCGCAGATTGCCGGTGCGCCAGCGGTATAAACCGTAGATTAGGCCGGCGATCATAACTAGTAGGATGGCCAGAAACGCCGGCGATTTCCAGGCGGGAGGCAAAATTGTAAACCGGAATGTGGTAGGCTCTTCGTTCCATACACCTTCATTATTGCAGGCTTTGACCCGGAAAATATATTGACCCGGATTCAGGTTTGGATAGCGAATTGTGCCGAATTTAATAGGCGGAGACCAACCCTTGTCCAATCCATCCAGGTAAAATTGATAGCGTACCTGGCTTTCATTGGCAAAGGAAAGGGCGCGAAATTCAAAAGCCACATAGTTTTCGTGATGTGATAGCGTAACATTGTCTGCCAGCGCCTGAGGTTTGTCTAAAACAGCGAAAAAGGTGATCCGGGTGGTTGGTGGCACCCGGTTGCGCACAATTTGAGTTGGATCAATCCGCGACAATCCGCCGACTGTGCCAAACCAGAGTTGGCCCTGTTGGTCACAAGTGGCGGCGCGGACCATACATTGATCGTTAACAAAACCGTCACGCGCGTTAAAATTAACAAAACTTTCTCCGTCGTAGCGATCTACGCCACGATTTGTCCCAAACCAAATATTGCCGTCCAAATCTTCCGTAATCGAATAAATTATGTTGTTGGATAGCCCGTCGTTGGTTGTGAATTGGCGCGCTTGCCCATTTGCAAAACATACTACGCCGCTGCCGCCATCCGAGCCAATCCAAATTCGCTTGTGACTGTCCTGAAAAATGATTGCCACATCGCGCACAAGCGGGAGACTGTCCTGCGCGGTCAAGGCGCTGAATCGGCCATCTTTATAGCGGCTGATACCGTCAAGACTGCCGATCCAGATTTCGCCATTGGCTAATTGGGTAATGGTGCGGCCATAGTTAGAGAGAAGGCCGTCTTCTCTTGTAAAACGCTGAAATTTTTCATTGCGATAGACATAAATGCCACTGCCATAGCTGCCAAACCAAACTGAGCCATCGGATGCCGTGAAGGTTGAAATGGCATCAATCTGCAGGGCTGTTTTGTCACTCAGGTCCGTCAAAATTTTGTTGTCACGGTAGGCTGCAGCACCACGACGGGTGCCGATCCAAATACGCCCCTGCCGATCTTCGGTAATGGCGCGAACCTGATTGTTAGGCAAGCCGTCCCGAACTGTAAAATGGGAAAATTCGCCGGGATTGCTAAAGCTGTAACGGCAGACCCCCTCATCATTTGTGCCGATCCAAATATTATTTTTACTGTCGCGAAAAATGGCGGAAATTAGATTTTGAGGCAGGCCGGCGGCAATTGTAAAATTGCTAAACATAGGGTTGCGAAATTTGCAGATTCCACCGCTGTTTGCGCCAATCCAAAGCGAGCCTTCCCGATCCTCCAGAAGTGAGCGTATTTGATTATTCGGCAAGCCGTTGCGTGTTGTATACCGCTTTGGATTAAGCAGCTTAAAATCCGGAGAAATATCCAATGATAGCAATCCGCTGCCCCAAGTGCCGACCCAGACTTTGCCGGCCTGACTTTCCAGCACGGCGTACACCCGGTCATCTATACTCCAGTCATCAATCTGAAAACTGCGGATAATCTCTTGCCCAAGCGAGTCTACATCAAAGTAATGAAAAATGCCTCCGGCAATAGCTATCCAAAAACCGCCGCGGGGCGACTTTGAGGCACTAAAAATCTGAGCATCTGGCAAGCCGGGGTAGTTGATAAAAGTTTCCGACTTCGAATCAAAATGCGCCAGGCCCTTGCCCCAGGTGCCGATCCAGATACGACCCCGGCGGTCTTCAAAAACAGTGTTGACCCGTAAATCCAGCAAACCATCTGCCCGGCCAAATACGCGATATTCGTTTGGTATATTTTGCTTAAATCGAATCCGAACTACACCACTATCGGTTGCCGCCCATAATTCGCGCTGGCGTGACCAGGCGGTGCAGTTGATGCGATTAGAGGGCAGGGGGCTATTGTTGAGACTCAAATTGAAGCTAATTTTATTATACGGATCGGACGGATCATAACAAGCCAGCCCGCCCTTGTTGGTTGAAAGCCAGATGCGCCCGGTATCATCCGAATTAATGTGGTTAATATGATTATCAAGTAAACCGCTGCTTTGATTAATTACAAAAAACTCAGTGCCATCATAACGACAAGCGCCGTCCAAGGTACCAAGCCATAAAAAGCCTTGCTGATCCTGGAAGGTATGGAAAATTTGACCTTGCGGAATGCCGTCCGATACCGAGTAAATGTGAAATGCATAATACTGGGCATGACTGGTTGAAACCTGCAACAGCAGTAGCGATGTAATATAAAATATATGCTTAAAAATTCGCAACCCAGGCTCCACAATAAGGGCTAAGTTCTTGTCGACCGATCACCAAAAAAACTAAAAACTTTTGCCTGCTCCGAATTATCCATACCGTCGGGATACACGCTGAATTATAACAGACAAATCGCCGGCTAAGTAGCTAATTCTGATAAAATCGAGCAATTCCCTTTTCTAACGCAAAGATGTCCTGATCACCAAATTGTTCATGCCGTTCAATTCGTTTCAGAAGCCGGAATAAATCGCGGACATCCGACAGACTAACGCCGGAATGCGCCGCAACTTTCCGGCAGGTCGGATCGTCTAATTTTGCAGTATCGAGATAATAAGCCGAGCGGAGATGCTCAAGAAAATAAGTGGCCTTTTTAGTAGCGATATTAGCATGATCGCGTTGTTGATAGTAGAGCCGTCCAACTGTTCGGGCAAACTCCAGAGTCGTATTAATCAGGGGATTAATGACGGGAATAATTCGCTGTCGGCGTTTACCGGCGGAAATAACAAAAATAAACGTGCTCAAAATAGTTAGATAATACGCCCAGCGCAGGGAAGTGACGCTCAGGATATAACGCAGCGGCGTAGCGATTTCCTGGCGGCCGACTTTGTAATATTCATCCCAAATAGTTGTTTGCACCGGCAAGTATGACAGCGCCGTATAAATATATTCGGCCTGGATAGCGTCTAATAAATGGTAATTGGTGAAAATAAGCGGTAGCGCATGAAGGTAAAATGCGCCTTCGCCAAACGGAACCTTAAGATAATTTGGCTGCCGCTTTCCATCTTCGCCAAGATAAACGCTCTGCTCGGTTTCGCACCGCTCAAAATAGCTATCAACAACATCTATTTTAAAGGCGTAGGCCGGCTTGCTTTTTAAATTACGATTAGTGAAATTAATATTTGCAGCTTGGTCAGCCGTTTCAAAAAAATTGTAAGATATACTTATCTTTAACGTATCGGCTAAGCGGGGATCAAATTGGCTTGCCGCAATGAAAACGGTGTTACCCTGTCCTACAAAATCAAGCAGTTGATTGAGAGAAGTCTCATCGGGCGCAAAATTATGGTTAATAAAGATATAATTAAGTGAAGACTCGGGGTGATGGGTCTGCTCGGATAGCACTTCGTACGCAGACTGATGGGCGACAATAATTTTCTGGTTCGGAAACAAATCCGGTAAGATTTGATGAAGAATGTAACTGCCATAAGGAATTTTGTCATTTTTAGAAAAGCTGAACTCCCAATTAATGGATTTGGGTGTAATCATCTCGACCAGAATGGCCAAAAGTGTGGTAGAAGCGAATAAAATTATCAAATATTTGTTTGATTTCATACAAGCGGCGCGAGGGCAGAGTTAAATTTTCTAAAGGATTGCGCGGCGACGGCATAAAGCTGCTCGTCAATAAGCATATCGCCATACCAAATATACTCGAACATTCGGGTTAGATCCGCAAAGGATGCCATTAAATCCGGCTTTTTAAACTCGGTTACATATTGCCGGTTGGTTTTATTCATTTCCCAATCAATTAATTTGAGACTATCCAGCGCCTTAAGCGTTTTAAGATACCATAGTCGAATGGCTTGCCGAAACTGCCGTTGAGCAATGGCTTGTGCTATTTGGCCCTCAAAATCAGCGGTGTGGATGCTTTCCGGATTTTCCAGTGATTTCTGGATTGTCGTAACGGGGTTCTTATAAAAAAGACCGCGCATTTCAGCCGTCAGGACTTTAGAAAAAAGTAAATATAATCCGACCGCAGCTAAAATATAGGGCAGCACATCAAATGTAGTTTCAAGCGCTGTACGTGGAATACGGCTAAAAATTTGCTCCCATAACCACCACTGTAGTTTATCAATAACACTTAATGAAAGGTCTGGCTGGCGATCATAGAAAAAATCCGGATTTGTGACATATTCATCCATCACATTTTGAGCCGGACGACGCACCTCGACGGTATCTTCGTCTACTTTATGTATCGGTTGCGCATCTGTTGGGGAAAAATAGCCTGCGCTGATTAAAAAAACCATCACAAATGTCTTCTTAAAAATAAAAGCCATGAAGCACTCAACTTAATTGAATTTAGGATTTGAAAATTTGAAAAGGTTTGGCGTCTATTTCTATTGAATTAAATGTTTTTCCAGCGCATTTTCAATGGAAATTTACCAATCAGACTTCATGGTTATCTTTTCGTGCCATTAGAGTGGATAAATTTGGCAGGAAAAATCATTTTATAATTGACAAAAAGATGTATGTCTTCTATCTTTTAAATCTATTTATTCTTTTTACTTGATTTGTAAGGCTAAGGAGATGTTCAAACTTGGCCTAATGCCATTAGTTTCAAGGAGGTTTAATTTTCATGAACGCCAATCGGATGTTTTGGATCAAAGTGACCTTCAGTGTCGCATTGATTTTGCTCTCTGTGTTTTATCTGTACCCGACATACAAGCTGAACACCATGTCGGAAGCTGAACAGACCGAACTCAAACAAAATTCACCTGAAAGATATAAATGGTTAAAAGATAAAGAAATTAATTTAGGCTTAGATTTGCAGGGCGGGTTGAATTTAGTTTTGGAAGTTGACACCTCGCAGTTGGATGAACAGAGCGCCAAAGATGCGCCGGAACGGGCGATGGAAGTCGTGCGAAACCGGATTGACCAATTTGGCGTGGCCGAACCTTCGATTACATTAAGTGGCGATAAGCGGATTGTTGTTCAGCTTCCCGGTGTGGCTGATAAGGAGCGGGCGACGCAGCTCATTCAAAGTACAGCCCAGCTAACTTTTCAACTGCTAACGCCGAGCGATAAAATTGGTGATTTTTTTAGCAAAGCCGATGAAAATCTGGCGAAAGCCGGTTTTAAAGCGCTTAAAGGTAGTAAAGAATCGGAGCAGAAAGATGTCAAAGATGTGATTGAAGGCAGTAAAGCCGCTTCCGATAGCAGCAAAACAGCGTCTTCCGATACCTCTAAAACGGCGGTTGCCGCAACCGAAGACGAAACTCCGGATGAAAAGCCGCTGACCTCGCGTTTGTTGGGTGTAGGCGGCGATGTAGGTGTTTTAACCGAGAACTACGAGGTCGTGCGTGACATTCTGGTGCGCCCGGAAATTATGGCGCTGATTCCATCGGGAAATGCCATTTATTGGGGCAAGCAAGAAGCGATAAAGGCCGGTGACTATTCCGGTCGCACCTATCGTCCCTTCTACTTTGTCCAAACCAAAGTGGAAATGCGTGGTGACGGGGTCGAAAATGCGTTGGTTCAATTTAATAGCGGCGATCCGAAGAATGCCAATTCACCCTATGTCAGCCTGAATTTCAGCGAGACGGCCCGCAAGACCTTTGCAAATTTAACCGGCGCTCATGTCAACGAACGTCTGGCGATAGTTTTGGATAATAATGTACAGTCTGCGCCCAATATCAAGGAGCGCATTAACTCCAGCTCCGCACAAATCACCGGCAGTTTTAGTTTGGATGAGGCCAAAGATTTGGCTATTGTTCTCCGTGCCGGCGCTTTGCCCGCTCCGCTTAAGATTATGGAAGAACGCAGTGTTGGGCCGTCTTTGGGTCGTGATTCGATCAAAAAAGGCATAATTTCTACAGCCTGCGGTTTTACTGCCGTAGTTATTTTTATGCTGGTGTGGTATCGGATATCCGGACTTGTCTCAATCATTGCGTTGTGTATCAATGTTTTGGCACTTTTTGCTTCATTGGCCATGCTTAATGCGACGTTGACCTTGCCCGGTATTGCCGGTATTGTCTTGACACTGGGTATGGCCGTCGACGCCAACGTGCTGATATACGAGCGTATTCGCGAAGAACTGCGTAATGGCAAGACCATACGCTCGGCGATTGAAGCAGGATTCGGCCGGGCTTTTTGGACAATTTTTGACGCGAACTTAACCACCCTTATTACTGCGGTGGTTCTCTTGCAATTCGGCACGGGGCCGGTCAAAGGATTTGCCATCACGCTATCAATTGGTATCATTCTTAGCATGTATACGGCCATTGTTATTTCGCGTCTCTTTTTTGATTTTTTTGTTGAGCGCTGGGCTGTTAAAAACTTAAGCATATAATATCCGCTTGGACAATTTTCAAGCGGTCATAAACTCTGGAGGCTTTTTTTTATGCAAATTTTTCTAAATACGAACTATGACTTTATGGGCAAGCGCTTTATAGCCTATAAAATTTCTGCGGTTGGCACTTTTCTTGGGTTTTTAGGCATTCTTTTCGGACTTAATTACGGGATTGACTTTACCGGCGGTACGATGATTGAGCTAAAATTTAACCAGCCTGTGCAAATCGATGTGGTGCGGACTGGATTGGCCGAGATCGGGATGGATACCGCCGAAATTCAAAGCGCCGGTGAAAATGGGATATTTATCCGCGTGCCCGAAGTGGGTCAGGAAAACGCGGGCGATGCTATCAAAAACGAGATGATTAAGAAGTTTGGAGCCAATAGTTTTGAGCTTTTAAGAGAAGATAATGTCGGCCCTAAAATCGGCAAAGAGCTAAGATGGACAACAGTAAAAGCAATTTTTGCTTCGTTGATTTTAATGATTATCTACATCTGGTTCCGTTTTGAATTGGTTTTTGGTGTCACAGCCGTAATCGCCTTATTTCATGATGTTTTATTCACCTTGGGCCTTCTTTGGATTTTTCATTTTGAGATAAGTTTGACGGTTATTGCAGCTTTGATGACCCTTGTGGGTTTTTCAATTAATGATACTATTGTTGTTTTTGACCGAATTCGCGAAAACCAACGATTGATGCGTCGGGCTAACCTGAGTGAGATTATTAACGCAAGCATCAACCAAACCCTGAGCCGAACGATTATTACCTCGCTAACCGTTTTTCTTGTCGTATTTTTACTCTTTATCTTCGGCGGTGATGTTCTACGCGGCTTTTCGTTTGCCATGACCTTTGGTATTATAACCGGAACTTACTCATCCATTTTTGTGGCTACCCCACTGGTAGTTGATTGGGATTTATATCGAAGCAAGAAAGAGCACGAGCGTCTGCAAACTACTCGTCCGAATGTTCAAAAATCTAAAAAGCGTGTAATCGATCAGCCAAAAACTGTTGCTTGAATTTGTGAAAAACAATAAAACAGTGGCAATGTTTTCGGAATTTTCTATCTTAAATAGACGTGAATTTGAAGAGTCTCAAAAAAAGATAGAATGAATCGTGAATTTCACGCGAACTCTTCAGCTTTTCCTGCAATTCTAAGGAGGCTTTAAGATGGAACGTAAGAACATGAAGTTCGTTGTTGGCAGCTTACTAATTGTAGGCGCAGTTATTTGGCTTGGCGCATCTGGTTTCCAAGAAGGTAAATCCTACTATAAAACCGCCGATGAGGCCATAAAAATGGGTTCTGAAGCTGTTGGGATGCGCATGAAAGTCGCAGGTCAGGTAGTGAAAGGATCTGTTATTCAGGCAGGCCGTGATTTAAGCTTTAAAGTTCAAAATCAAGGTGTAGTGGTCCCGGTAACATATATTGGTTCCGCGCCGATTCCAGACACTTTTAATGATGAGGCGCAGGCCGTCGTTGAGGGAACTTTTAATTCGCAAGGTGTGTTCGAAGCTAAAACGATTCAGGCCAAATGTGCATCAAAGTATGAGTCTGAATATAAAAAAGCTAACGATTCGAATACATGAGTGAACACAGGGGTAAAATTCAGGGTAAGGCTGCGTTTATGAACGTACCTTACCCTTTTTTATTGCATTCGACAAAATGTATGGCAGAGCAATTGGGCGCCATTGCGAACTACTTTTTTGGAATTAAGTTCTAATTGTGGAAGCTCAAAGCGGCTTAATTTTATACGCTTTATAAGGAGACCTTTATGATATCCGATCTCGGCAATTTAGCGCTGATGTTAGCGATGATCTTTTCGGCGTACGCTGTTCTTGCTTCGCTTAGTGGGGCATATTTTAAACGGCCACAAGCCGTTAACAGTGGTCAACATGCGGCAGTTGCTGCTTGGGTTTTTCTGGTATCTGCTGCAATTTGCCTGTGGACAATTCTTATTCAGGGTGATATGAGCAATGTTTATGCAGCGAATAACAGCAATCACGACTTACCCATTTTTTACAAAATTGCAGCGCTGTGGGGGGGGCAAGCGGGCTCACTATTGTTGTGGAGTTTGCTTTTGTCAACCTTTACAACAATTGTTATTTTTCAATATCGCTATGTGCATCCGGAGTTCATGCCCTATATCATTTTGGTAATGGGGGGGACGACATTTTTCTTTACCCTGCTGCATAATTTTTCTGTGAATCCATTTGATGAGTTAACCGTAAATGCCGGTAATGGTCTAATCGAACGTTTTTTTCCGCAAGACGGGCGCGGATTAAATCCGCTTTTACAACATCCGGCGATGGTGATTCATCCGCCTATTTTGTATACCGGGTATATTGGTTTTATTGTGCCATTTGCTTTTGCGATTGCCGCGCTAATTACCCGTCAGCTTGGGCCGCATTGGCTTAAATCCGTACGACGCTGGACGCTGACGGCCTGGCTTTTTCTGGGCAGTGGCATTTTATTGGGGGGGAAATGGGCGTATGTTGAGTTAGGCTGGGGCGGCTATTGGGCATGGGACCCGGTTGAAAATGCCTCGCTTATGCCCTGGTTGACCGGTACTGCTTATTTACACTCGGTGATTGTGCAGGAGCGCAAGGGAATCCTTAAAGTGTGGAATATGGTTCTGATCATCGCCACATATTTTTTAAGTATTTTTGGGACTTTTTTAACACGCAGCGGCGCGGTCTCTTCGGTCCACGCTTTTGCACAATCCTCGGTTGGCGCTTATTTCGCCGTTTTTTTAATTATCATTTTGGTTTCAACGGTTACGCTTCTTATTAGCCGATTGTCTGACCTGAAAAGTGAAAACAAGCTAGATTCAATCATTTCTAAGGAAAGCGGTTTTTTATTCAACAATCTGACTTTTTTAGCGGCGGCTTTTGCTGTGTTTTGGGGGACTGTATTTCCCATTTTGTCTGAATGGTGGCAAGGTGAGAAAATTACAGTTGGCGCACCTTTTTTTAACAAAGTTAATATTCCCATAGGTTTAATGCTATTTTTCCTAATGGGCGTCGGGCCGCTATTGGCCTGGCGTAAAACGTCGTATGAAAGTTTGGTTCAAAATTTTGGCATACCGGTGACCATTGCGTTATCTGGCGCAGTTTTGCTGTTTATTGCAGGAATTCGTATTCCTTATGCCCTGATTTCTTTTACACTGGCGATTTTTGTTTTTTCGACTCTTGTATCAGAATTCTATAAAGGCGCCATGGCTCGCACTCGCACTGTCGGTGAATCATTTGCCAAAGCGCTGCTAAATTTAATTTTTAAAAATACGCGTCGTTATGGTGGCTATACTGTTCATTTTGCAATGGTTCTCTTATTTATTGGTTTCACAGGCAATGCATTTAATACCGAGGCGCAAATCGAAATCGGCGTCGGTGAGACACACGCTATTCGCGATTATACGTTTGCGGTTAAAGATATGGGTCGTTATGATACGCCAAACTATATTACCGACGAGTTGAAGGTTGAGCTTTGGCATAATGGCGCACTTTTGGAAACGATGTATCCGGAAAAACGGGCCTATAAAACCAGCGAGCAACAGACTACTGAAGTTGAAATTTACTCACGTTTCAAAGAAGATGTTTATGTCGTATTTGCAGGCATCAATCCGGAAAACGGTAAGGCTATGGTTGATATTTATATTAAGCCTTTAGTCATGTGGGTTTGGATTGGTGGAATTATGTTGGCGCTTGGCACAATTATCGCCATGATGCCGAATAAGCGCGCCACAGTTCAGCCACAGTATATGGGAATACCGGTTCAAGTCGCGCCCCATAGTGCATAAGTCGGTCTAACATAATTTAGAAAGTCGAGTCGGAAGGTTGCAAAGTTGCCAGCGGATTTGAAGCTTGACGGTTCCCGCTTATTTTTTTGCTATACAAGGAAAGTTGATTGAATTATGGAAGTAACATGGGTGATTTTCGCATTGTTTTTAATTGGTTTTTATTGGTATACGCTTTATCCTCTATTTGATCAACGTTCTGCATTGGAAATGAGCGTGAGATTCAATCGTGGCGAAGCTCTTGAGCAATTTATCTATAAAAAGCTCTCGATTTATACAAATATAAAAGATTTGGATTTTGAGTACCAAATGGGCAAAATCAGCCTGCAGGATTATCAAGCAATGCGATTGGAGTGTAAGAAAGAAGCCTCAGCTGTTTTAGTTGCATTGGATAGTTTTCATTATTCTAACGATGCACTCAAAGAAGTAGAACAACGAATAATGCAATCGCTGCAAAGCCAAAGCACTGCTGTTTTTTGCCCGGCCTGCAATGCAAAAAATGAACCGGACACAAAAATCTGCCAAAAGTGTAATCAACCTATAGCACACCAAAATTGTCCGGCTTGTGGGCAATTAGTTCTAAAAGGCGAGGCTTTTTGTAATCACTGTGGTCATTGTTTGGACGCTACAAGAAAGAAAGATAACTAAGCACATGAAGACAAGTTTTTTTATTATAGCACTTCTGTTTCTCTTTAACAGATCTGTTTACGCACAAAATGGTAATGGTCTGCAAGTTAATTTAGAAAATGGAACCAATTCAGAGCAATTCTTTGTGGTTGAGCAGATTAAACTGCTTAAATTGGGCACGAGTATGCAACAAGTTGCCGCAAAAGATAGCGTCAGCAAGCAGTGCCAATTTGATAATCTTGAATCAGGCGTGCGCTATCTCATTCAGGCAAATTATAAAGGTATTAACTATAATCAGTCGTTCGTTTTTGACACAAATCAAGCGGCAGTAACACTCACTGTCTTTGAACCGACGACACAGTGGCCGGACATAAGCGTTAGTCTTAATCACATTTTTTTTGATTTAACCGATGCCCATACCTTATCGGTTGTCGAAGAGATTCATGCCGAAAACAAAAGTAATCTGACCTATCAGACTCCGGATGGGACACTAAAACTTTATTATCCAAAGGACGCTGTAGATAGAACTACTACGGCTCAAATGGGTTCTATGCCCCTGCCGGCAGGGACGCTTCCTCAACCAGACGGTAGCGTTGCGATAACATTTCCCTTGCGGCCCGGCAAAACAATTGTGACTTCAAAATACACAATTCCATATAATGATCGCTATGCATTTGAAAACAAATATGCCTATCCTTTAGCAGATCCTGTAGCTGTTTTAATTACACCTTTGGATATGCAGGTTGAATCCGCACAATTTGCATTTGCGTATAAAGATTCTATGCGGGGCTTGCAGGGCTTTCGTGTTGATCCACTAGAAACCAACGAGATATTGAAAATTCAGTTTACCGGCGGAACATCTTCTGCGACGGCAAATCCTGATGCCGGCGCTGTCGGTGAAGTTCTAATTCGTCCAAATCGTATGAGTCAATACAAGATATGGATTATAGCGGTTTCAGCAGGAGTACTGTTCTTTGGCTTGTTTATTAGCCTGGTTAAATCTAAACCTCAGAAATTTGCCGGACAAGCCATCGCTAAATATCAGCAACATCTAATGGGGCAATTGGCTGACCTTGAATTGCGCTATCGTAATCAAGAAATTTCCACCGTTGATTATGAAATCGAAAAAGGGCGCTTAAAGTCCGGGTTGGCTAACTTGCCTAAAGCTCTACACGAATGAAATTTAAGAGCCCATTTTGTAATTGCTCAAAAAGCGTGGGCAACCTTGCGAAGGCTTTACTGCAAAACTTGTGAAAGCGTGCACGGAAGCCTTCGCAAGGTTCGGTCTACCATCACTTTTTGAGCAATTACTCCATTTTCCTGTGACAAACTATCGAGCCAAAATTAAGACTTTGCACCCACACTTAACAAAATATAAGAATGAATCACACCTTGAAGACTACAGGCGTTTCAAAAGCATTTGGTCATGCAACCGTTTTGCGTCGAATTGATCTGGATTTACAACCAGGTGAACGTATAGCCTTGCTTGGACGAAATGGCGCCGGTAAGACCACTTTGCTACGGATTTTGGCAACATTGATTCGACCAACTACAGGGAGTGTTCTATTAGCAGGCAGAGATATTCATCGTGAAACTGAAATATGTCGAGCTATGATAGGGTTTATTTCACATCAAACCTTTCTTTATAATGACTTAACGCCGATACAAAATCTTCGGTTTTATGCACAACTCTATGGACTTATAAATCCTGATCTTCGTATAGACAACTTGTTAGAAATGATGCAACTCTCGCAGTGGCGAGGGACACCTGTTCGTAATTTCTCACGTGGCATGAGGCAACGTTTGGCGATTGCCCGTGCTTTTTTACATGATCCGCCATATCTTTTTTTGGATGAGCCCTTTACGGGCTTAGATCAAAATTCATCTGCGCAGCTAGCAGAAATTATTCGAACGGCAACCGCAAAAAATTGCACAGTTATTCTTGTAACACATCAGATAGAACAAAGCCTTAATTTATGTAATCGGGTGCTTATAATGGAGAAGGGTCAAATATTGTTTGATCAATTGGCTGATAGTCTATCAATTAGTCAGTTAAAAACAATCTACCAAAAATTTGTTCCACAAGGATGATGTAGCATAAAAATAGTTAGCCAACTTCCTAGTTGTGGTGTCCGAACTCTTATTCTATGCGGCCTGCTTCTCGCTCACCGGCTGCCAAGTCAGCGCCAGCAAGGTTTGGCTAATGGTGACAGCCGGCCAAATCGCCGCAAATTTTTCCTTCTCTTTCAATATGGGCCAGCTTTTGCTCGACCTGACGCCGGCCCGATCTTCCTGTCCGCAACTTGATTTTTTCAGTTTATCCAAAGTCTACCGCAAGGCATTTGGAACCTCAGTCCCCGCCGCCACAGCAAAATCAAAAACAAACGGCCGAAACGTAATCTCGTAATAATGCGCCGTCCGGCGGTACCGTTCCCGAATCCGGCCAATTTGCTGCTCAATCACCGTCGAATCCTTGCGCTGCCCGCTTTCAACCAATTGTAACTGCTCAAAAAGCGTGGGCAACCTTGCGAAGGCTTTACTGCAAAACTTGTGAAAGCGTGCACTGAAGCCTTCGCAAGGTTCGGTCTACCACCACTTTTTGAGCAATTACAACCAATTTCTGCAAGTCCTTCAACGTGTGAAACTTGCGGCCGCGCGACGCAAAATGTTTGCCGGATCAAACGCCTGTTTGATTCGTTGGCGCAGTTCCACTTCGGCGGGCGGCATGGTCCGGCGGCTAAATGGTTGATAATCCGGCAGGCCAAAGCTTTTTTCCAGGGTGATGAGGCCGATTTGTTGAAAACTGGCGATATGCGCCGCAATAACTTCAGCAGAGTCCGCCGGCAAAACGATATGCCACACGCCATCAAAACCATGCCCGAAAAGCCAGGCTCCGGCAATACCGTCAAGCTGCCGCTGCAGTTGGCCTAAAGCCACACAATCACCCGGCGGAATTTTGAGCGTGACGAAAACCCCGGCGGACATCTGCGTCCGGATGTGGCTCCACAGGTCCAGGCGCGTTTGCCAGCAGGCGGCTTGCGCGATGGGTGATTCGATAACGTCAAGGCGCCCGCCGTTTTCAGTCAACAGCGGGCGGAAACGGTCTATTTTCTCTGCCATGGTTGCGGCAAAGCCATCCAATTCGAGCAAGAGAACAGAACCGCCTGACCATAAGCCTAATTCGGCGCTTGTCCGCCGGCTCACCCACTCTAAGCGCGAGGGCTGCAATAGCGTGTCGGCAATGGCTTTGAGCGCGGCCAAAGCGGCGTTATCTTCGGCAAAATCTACCAGGAGCGTGACACGCTTTTCCGGCAACGGCAGCAGTTTAAAAATCAACCTGACCAAAATCGCCATTTCGCCCCACGAGCCGACCAAAAATTGAGCCAGATCGTAGCCGACTACATTTTTGATGGTCAAGCCGCCAACCCGCATGGCCTCGCCGGAAGCGGTCACAATGTCCATGCCGAGGATGTAGTTCCGCAAGCCGCCGTAGCGGGCCGTGCGCAGACTGCGGGTATTAGTGGCCGCCATTCCGCCAATGGTGGCCGATTTACCGTCCGGCAGATCAATCGGCAAAAAAAATGTGTGCTCTTCAAGATAACCGGCAAAAGCAAGGGCATTCATTTGCGCCGGCACAATAACGGTTAGATCTTCGGCCATTAGCGTGATTTCCGGCGGCATTTCCGCCAGTGAAATAATGCGCCGTTCCGCTATTGGCGTGGCCTCGACCGCTATGCCGCTGCCGCTGATAATGGATACGAGATTTTTAGCCGCTGTGGATTGTCGAACCAGGTCAACCAATTCGATTTCGCTTTTTGGATAAAAAATAGGAGATGTCATCAAACAAATATTCCTGACTTGAATTCTAAAGTTGACGAAACGCATAAAAAAATATAAGTTAATGGACAATGAGCAACGGGCAATGGCGAATAATATTCTTTATTCTACGGGTCGTGTCAACTTTCTTTTAAATTCAAAGAACATATATGGAACGCATCGAACTAAAAAAAATTATTGAAGCTTTGCTATTCGCTTCTTCAGACCCGCTTTCCGTGCCAAAACTGAAGTCGATCACTGAAGCCTCTACCCAGGAAATTCGTAGTCTCATTATAGATTTGCAAAATGAGTACATGGTGCATAATCATGCTTTTCAAATTACCGAAGTGGCTTCGGGCTACTTGTTATTAACATTGAACGAATATGACGGCTGGATCAACAAGCTGGTCGGCGAAAAAAGGCGCACCCGTCTATCGCAGGCGGCATTAGAAACATTGGCCATTATTGCCTACAAACAGCCCATTATCCGGGCGGAAGTAGAAGCGATTCGCGGGGTCAACAGCGATAGCATTATCGGCCAGCTACTGGCCAAAAATCTGGTGGCGCTGGCCGGTCGGGCCGATACCATTGGCCGGCCGCATTATTTACGGACCACCAAACAGTTTTTGGACTATTTTGGCCTGAAAACATTGGACGATTTACCCAGTATTGAAGAAATCGAGAAAATACTGCGCGACCGGGCCAATGAGAGCCAAACCAACCTGTTTCCACAAGAGCAATCCTCATTAACTATCCCACAAGAGCAATCCACATTAACCATCATTGATGCGCATGAAGCACCTCCTCAAATGATCCTGCTCGGCGGCAATGAAAAGGAAGGCCCGGCAGTGGTGATCGACGGTAAAGGCGATGAAAATGGCGACGATTCGGCTCAATAGATTCCTGGCTCAATGCGGCATAGCATCCCGCCGCCGCAGTGACGCTCTAATCGAGCAGGGCGAAGTCCGGGTCAATGGCGATATCATCTATGAATTAGGCCATACGATTGACTCGGAAAAAGATGCGATTGTATTTCAAGGTAAGCCGGTTAAGCCGCAGATCGAGCGCTTTGTCATGCTCAACAAACCAATCGGCTATGTTGTTTCCGCTTCCGATCCGGAAGGCCGCCAGACGGTCTTTGAACTGCTAAAAGACATCCCGGAAAGACTTTTCCCGATTGGCCGGCTGGATCTAAACTCCAAAGGGCTGCTGCTGTTGACCAATATGGGTAAACTGGCCCATCGGTTAGCCCATCCGCGTTTTAATGTCCGCAAAACCTACCACGCCATTTTTGACGGCCATGTCAACGGCGAAAACATCGAACGGTTGAAAACCGGCGTCGAACTGGACGACGGCCCAACCGCCCCGGCCAAAGTGCGCGTCCTCAAAACACGCAAAGATTCCACCTTGCTGGAGATTAAAATTCACGAGGGCCGCAACCGGCAAATTCGGCGGATGGCCGAAGCTGTTGGCCACAAAGTCCTTGATCTGGAACGGGTAGCCGTGGATCATCTGCAACTGGGTCGTTTGCAGCGCGGCTGCTGGCGTTATCTGACCGCCAATGAAATTGATGATTTGAAACGGCGCGTCAATTATGAAAATGACGAGGCCGAATAATATGGAAAAGGCCCTGGTGACCATTGGCGTCGCACCGCTGCGGGCAGAGAGCAGTAGCCGGTCGGAAATGGTGTCGCAGGCAACTTTGGGAACGCTGGTAGCGGTCCTTGAATTAACCGAAAAGTGGGCCCTTTGTCAAACGCCGGATTGTTATCGCGGCTGGATTGAGCGTCAGAATTTAAATGACGCCGGTGAATCGCCCTATCTTTACCATCCGGAAGAAAGAACTCGCGTCAATTGGGCGCTGTGGGATTTTGTGCGGGCCGAGCCTTCGCCGGCCAGTCCGGCGCTGGTGGAAGTGGTGCGCGGCGTGCGTTTGCCGATCATTGCCTGGACGCATGAATGGGCACAGATATTGCTGCCTGATTTACGACGTGGCTGGATTCCCAAATACTGCCTTTTTGCCGAAGATCGCCTCAAAGACACCCGGCTGCAGATTATCCGTGATGCCTATGGCTGTCTTGGCATTTCCTACCTGTGGGGCGGCACAACGCCCAAAGGTTTTGACTGTTCCGGTCTGGCTCAAACTGTTTTTAGCTGGAACGGAGTAGCCCTGCCGCGTGACGCTTATCAGCAAGCGGAAGTGGGACAGCCGATAACGCCGGAAACCGATTTTGCCAACATTCAGCCCGCCGATTTATTGTTTTTTGCCCATCCCGGACAACGCATTTCGCACGTGGGTATTTCGCTGGGTGGTAAGGATTATATTCATGCCGGCAATATTGTCCGCCTGTCCAATTTGGATCAGGAGTACGGTTCGATTCTGCAAGCGATTCGGCGCGTCACTTAAGCCCAAAACCTTTTTTCGGCAAAAACTATTGCTACGCGGCGTAAGTTCGTGTGAACTTTTTCGACAATCAAAACCTGACGGGTTTCCAAAACCCGTCAGGTTTGAGTTCACACAAACTTAT
>CAYOLL010000065.1:0-32069 GCA_964404765.1 uncultured Gemmatimonadota bacterium
GTGGCGATCAGGCACAATTTAAAAAGATACTTGAAAATTAGCGAACGTGAGGTTGAAATCCGCATGTTTTGTACACTGAAGCCTTCATACGCCTTAGGTTTCCCCTATCTTTCACAACCGGAAGCGTGAAAAAGACTAATTTTACTAATTTTACTTCTAACCGTCGGAAATTGTCAACAGAAATTCCGTGCCCGAATAAAAACTGTTTGCTTATTGCAAAAGAATAAGCAGACACTCTTGACGGCAATTCAGGCTAGCCCCATTTTCTCCGCATTCTCCTAAATGTTTAGAAGGTATCCCTTCAATCTATTGCCAAAAACGCGAGCAGTATTACGCTACCTTTTCCTTATATTTTAATGTATTACAATTTTTACTTGACAGTTTACTTTAAGCCAGCTATACTCAATTTTGTGCATTGATCCACAAACTTTACATCGCTAAGCGAAACAAAATTCTTGCGCCTATGGCAAGAATGTGATATTCTTACTATTTGTGAGCATGTAAGTATTTGTCCAACATTGCATAGAATTTGAAATCATGCGACATTCCATTTTGCTCATTGTCATCGGAATTGCCGGTTTGTCCGGTTCATGCTCAAACCCATTTTACCCGGAAATGGAAAACGGTGGCTTGGATGCCGGTCAGTTTTCGACTGAAAATGCGGCGCTGAGAAGCTACGAGCTTGCCTATACAACAAAAGACCTGGATTTATATGAACAATGCCTGGCGGATGATTTCACCTTTGTTTTTAATCCGGAAGATCGAATTTTTCTGGAAGAAATGGGCATTAAGGAAGCTTTTTGGGGCAAAACGGAAGAGATTCGGAATGTAAAGAACATTTTCCAAGACGCCGAAACAATTACTTTGAGCATGATTTCGACCCGTCCGGTTGATATTAGTGGAAATGGCACCGCCTATATGTTCCGACAAACCATTAACTTAACCGTTACTTTAACCGGGCAGATTTACACGGTTTACGGGGAAGCGCTTTTTACGGTTAAAAAGATTGACTTAGATCATTGGAAAATCGTGCAGATTACAGATTTAACGCGAGGTTCCTGAGTGCGAAAGCTGCTCTTAAAGTGGATTATCAGCGCCGTCACCGTTCTTTTGGTGGCGTGGTTGTATCCGGGAATTCATGTTGCGAATGCTTTTGTGGCTCTTGCCGTGGCTTTTACCTTAGGATGCGCTAACAGTTTGTTGCGACCCTTACTAATTTTGTTGACATTACCAATAAATATTTTAAGTTTAGGTTTGTTTACCTTTGTTATTAACGGCTTTCTATTGTGGCTAACCGCTTGGGTAATTCCGGGCTTTGCCGTTCGGGGTTTTTTTGCGGCCATTATTAGTTCGATTCTGATTAGCTTAATTAGCGTTATTTTGGGTTGGGTGGTGGATCATGATTGATTTCATTAAGGCAAACGTGACCCTGAAGTTTATGATTGTAGCCCTCAGCAGCGCTTTTTTTGCCACATCGGGATTGGCGAAAGAGCGAATTGACAAAACGGCAAGCGGGCGCATTGTTTTTACAAATATACCAACTTCGCCAGTGCTATCGCTCAATAAAGCGCCCGCCACATCCGGACAAGCAGTTAAAACTACCCAAATTACACAAAAGTCCATAAATAAGACTTTAACCATTACTGCCGAACAACGCAAACTTTATTCCGAATCGATTCAAAAAGCCGCGACGACTTATAGTCTTGACCCGGATTTAATCCGGGCGGTTATTCGAATCGAATCCAATTTTAATCCGAAAGCAAAATCAAATAAAAATGCCGCTGGTCTGATGCAGCTTATCCCAGGTACAGCTCAGCTAATGGGCGTCAAAAATGTGTTTGATCCCGATCAGAACATTATGGGCGGTTCCCGATATTTACGAGAAATGCTTAATATTTTTGGCGGCAATTTAAAATTGGCATTAGCTGCTTATAATGCCGGGCCTAAGGCAGTTTCCAAGCACGGCGGTGTGCCGCCCTATGCGGAGACACAGGCGTATGTCGCCTTAATAAACGGTTTGTATAAGGGCGATTTAACTGAAGCTGTAAAATATTTGGCTTTTTTAGATGATAACGGGACACTGACCTTTACCAATCTGAGTGACTAAGAAGGCGCGTACAAATCTGCTTGACAATTGGTAGGGAAGTGTTATACTTAAAAGATAAGTTTATTCAAAAAACGGGCGCAATTAACATCGCCTGACGCTTAAATTTTAAAGCAGTCAGGCTAAACTGTTAGACCGAGGGACACACTATGATCTTTCCTCCAGGGGAGATCCTTCACTCGAATTTATTTACATCCTACCTTAACATCAATGAGCTTATCTCAAATTTAACCGGGGATAAGTTTACCGGTTATATTGAAGTTAAGTTTTGGGATTATCGGGGCTTTATTTTCTTCGATTCCGGCAATCCGATCAATGCTCTGGAAGAAATTGGTGGCGATAATGTAACCGGTTGGAAGACCGGCAAGCAGGCGCATTCCAGCATTATTAACAAATCGCGTGATAAAGACGGCGAAGTCAGTGTACATTTGATCGAAGATGACAAGTTGATTACGTTGGCCAGCGTCGTCAATCGCAAAGTTTTACATGAAGACCTGACCACCGATTATGTCAAGCTGGAAAAACTCATTGAAAAGTTAGTCCAGGAAGAACCTTCCGGTTATATCGACATCAAAATTAATAAGAACAAGGGCAAGGGCGTTATCTTTTTTGGCGAAGGAGATATACAAGATTCGATTCTCGAAGAAGGTAAAGCACAGCCTATGCACGGCGAAGAAGCCCTTGTAAAAATTCTTGATTTGTGCGAAACAAACGGCGCTGTTTTCAACGTCTACAAAACGGATATGATGGCCACTTCGGCCACCATAGTCACCGAGCCCATCGCAGGCGCCTTTTTTGACGGCTTGATTCAAGAACTCACAACCCTTATGGGCCCAATGGCCGGGATGATTATTGACGAGGTCGTCGAAGGTTTCGGTGAATCTCGCAATACGTTTCCAAAAACACGTGCGGATGAGTTAATTGACAAGGTCGCCAAAGAAATTGGCGATGCCGGTCAGCAGAAACAGTTTGTTACAAAAGTGAGCAAAATTCCTCGCTAAAGGAGCTTCAGAGAAAATGATGCGCGTATATCGCTTTAAAGCCCTCATAAGTCTTGCAATTCTTACATTCGTTCTCACGATATCTGCAAGCAATAGTGACGCTAAGCCATCCGGCAAAATTAAGCTGTTTACATCTATTCCACAAAAAATCATTGATGACATCTTAAAAGCATTTGCCGTAGAAAATGGAGACGTTCAGGTTGAAATTTTTCAACGTAGTGGCTCGGGTGTTAAATCGCAAATAGAACTAGAGTTAGGTTCTCCGGACGGGCTTTCCGCCGATTTAATCTGGATTTCTGACCCGGTCTATTTGATTGACTTGAAGCGGGCCAATGTTCTTTCAACGTATAAAAGTCCGGAAGACGGCAGTATTTTATTAGGCAAAGATGCCAACAACAGTTATTATGGCGCACGTTTGATTACCGTTGTAATTACTTATAGTACGGATCGTGTTTTTGGTGATGATATTCCAGTGTCTTGGAATGATTTGTTAAGCCCGCGTTTTAAAGACAAAATTGCTTTTCCAGACCCACTTAAGTCCGATACATCAACCGATGCTTTAGCGGCGCTCAAAGACAAATTCGGATGGGAATACTTTGAAAAGCTGTTTGAAAACGGTTTAAAAGTTGTTGACAACAACGCGGATGTTGCGACTGCGATTCTTGAAGGCAAATACGATGTTGGAATCACGCTGGATTATATGGTGCGTGAGAAGCGTGCCGGCGGCGGACCTCTTCAACTAGTCTACCCTAACGATGGATTTGTCGTTATTCCAAGCCCCATTGGTATCATCCGATCCAGCCGTAATCCTGTTGCTGCCAAAGCCTTTATGGATTATATCTTATCCAAGCAAGGCCAGGAGCAAGTGGTAAAGTCAGGCAACTTCCTGCCAGTCCGATCCGATGTGTACCCACCGGAAGGCGCCCCGACAATAGACCGTGTGCAAGCCGAGCAGATTCCGGTTATTTGGGAAAACCTGAACACAGATCTGATTCGGATTCAAGGCCGCTATTTTGATATCATGAAGAAGTATAAATACTATACAGAACCAGAGGATTAGTCGTTAACTATTTGGGCATTATAGGCTGCAAAAAAGGAGTGAGAGTTTGGCTGCGCTAGAACAATTCATGTCGAAAGTGGAGAAATACATTCCCAAATTTGGTATTTTGGGAAAAGTACTAAGCTCATTTCTTTCCTTAGCGATTATTCCACTTGTCATTTTGGGATTCTTATCGATCCAAGGCATTGCTCGAATCGGTGATAAGGCCGTCGACGACTCAAAAAGCAGTTTAGATAAAAAATCGGCAGATGCCATTCAAGTCCGAGCAATTGATTTAGCACATCGCGTTGCCGGATTTCTTAAAGAGCGTGAGGCTGATTTACAAACTGTTGCGCTTTTACCACGAACACCCAATGCCTATTTGGACTTTTCCATATCCAAGCAGGCTGATGTATGGAAAGCCAGCGTAACTGCAGGTGGCGTACGCGAGGCTCGAAATATGCGTCCTTTGTATAAAGAAATTGCATTTATTGATGTTCAGGGTAATGAAATCGTCAAAGTTTCCAACGATAAAGTTTCGCCCCCGGAAAAGCTTTTTAATGTGAGCGATCCCCGCAATACGCGCTATAAATCGGAAACTTATTTTGCTGAAACCATAAACCGAGCACGAAATAGTATCTACGTTTCGCATGTCACCGGCTTTTATGTTAATAAGTATGAAGTTCTTGGGGATTCAAGCCGGGTTATTGACAACCCGGGCGGCAAACGCTTTCAAGGCGTAGTTCGTTTTGCCAAGCAGGTGTATGATAACAACGAGCTAATCGGAATTGTTGTCTTGGCCTTAGATCATACCCATCTAATGGAATTTACGGATCACGTCACGCCGGTAGCGTCCACAACCGATCCTTATGTTTACGCGGTTGACGACACCAAAGGCAATGAAGCCTATATGGTGGATAATGAAAGCTGGGTAATCAGCCATACCCGTGATTGGATGATTCGCGGGGTCAGCCCTCGTTTAGCGGATTTGGGTAAACCCTTGGAACCGGCTACCGAGGCGACACATATTGAGAATCACTTTCTAAGCAAACCGGTTCAGTTGGACAAAGTGGGTTTTATGGAGTTTTTGCGCGATATTTCAGAAATTCCGGCCAAAGCTGCGACGGGCAAGCCAGGCGAAAAATGGTATCATTGGAGCGGTCGGTATAGCTACGTGGCCTATGCGCCGATTCCGTATTACAGTTCGGACTATCCGATGCCGCAAGGTTTTGGCTGGATTGGTATTACAGCAGATGCGACCACATTCCACGATGCCGCTAAACGAACAGCATCCGTCATTCGGGATGAACAGCTTTCCATTGTGACTAAAACGATCATCATTATTTCATTTTCCATGATCATAGTATTTGCAGCAGCTTTATGGCTGGCTCGTAGTATTACGAAACCGGTTATTCGGCTGACGGATCTGGCAAACCGTATTAGTATGGGTGACCTGGGCTTGAAAATTGATGTGAAATCCGGTGATGAAATCGGCGCCTTGTCCGAATCCATTAGCCGATTGGCGATTAGTCTGCAAGCAGCCATGAAGCGACTTAGCCGGCGATAGATTACATCGTTGGGTAAATTTTTAAGACCTTGATAATAAAATATAAGACCTTGTAACTTTCGCTGGTTACAAGGTCTTATTCTTTTGCGGATTGTAATCAAGCATTAAGGCTTATAAAATTACATCCTAACATTTGTGCTGTCCGCGAGAACCTTAACCGCAAAGTTTATCGCAGAGTTTTGCGGAGTTTTCTTTGCGTAACTCCGCGTGATACTTTGCGAATCTTTGCAGTTAAAAATTGCGGTTTCCCGCGTTATGGATGTATAAATTTGATAAGTTTGTGGAAAGGCGTTATACTTCGAAGGGAGAACTTGTGACACGATTACTGACCTATATCGGCTTAATTCTGGGCGCAATCATCGTCTTATTTCCCCTTTTTTGGATGGTATCGGTTGCCTTCAAACCGCCGGCGGAGGTTTTTGACACGACGTTATTCCCCAAAACACCCACGCTTAAAAATATGCAGGATGTTCTGTTCAAGTATAAATTCCTGCGCTTTTTCGGCAACAGCTTGTTTGTTGCCGGCGTTTCGGCGGCGCTGACTACTTTTTTTGCCACTATGGCCGCCTATGCCTTTGCCAAAAAAAACTTCTTTGGCAAAGAACAGCTTTACTCTCTCTTGCTGGCTTCGATGATGGTGCCGGGCCTAATGTATATGGTGCCGCAATTTGCGCTGGTTTATCAGATCGGCGAAATTGAATTTTTGGGGATCGGGCACATTTTAAAACGATTGCAGTTGATGGGAATTGATACTTATGGCGCGATGATTGTCCCGCATCTGTCAAATGTTTTCGGCCTGTTCATGATGCGCCAATTTTTAAGCACTGTGCCCGACTCTCTAATTGAATCCGCAAGTCTAGACGGCGCTTCAGAATGGACCATTTTTTCGAAGATTATTGTGCCGCTTTCCCTGCCGATTATTGCCACACTGTTTCTGCTGTCCTTCCAATTTCACTGGTCAAATTTTTTATGGCAGTTGGTTGTTACCGGCAGTGAAAGTCATTACACTGTTCCGGTTGGTTTGGCGATGTTTAAGAACCAGCATGAGGAAATGTGGAATCTCAAGATGGCCGCATCATGCATCTCCATCCTGCCTATCGCCCTTATTTTTATTATCGCACAGCGGTTTTTTATTGAAGGAATGACAGGCGGGGCTGTCAAAGAGTAGCTATGGCAAGTTATACTCGTAAAAGGTTGATTTTTGCACAAAAGACCCTTAGGGTTTACTCTACGACGATCCAGCAAATTTGCGGGTTTTCACCAATTTTGGACAGCAAACCCTAAGGGTCTGGAAATGCAACTTCTAACCCTTAATCAGGATATATCAAAACTAGTGTTACCAGGCCTAAATTCGTGTGACTTTTAGACTTCGTTCAGCCATGCCAGATACCCACTTTCTTGGAGAAAGTGGGTATCTAAAGTTCACACGAACTGCAATTTGGATTTCTGCGGCTAAATTTGCGTCAGCGCCTGTTGTTTATGGCTCGTGCCATCAGTCCCGCCCCGCCAAAAATCATCCCAAACATCAAAATACCCTGGAATAGCGTAATCGGCATAAAGGAAATGCGCAGTCCCATCAGAATGCCAAGGATGATAATGCCCAGTCCAAAAACCGAAAGCAGCCAGCCTGCGGGCGATTTTTCGTTGTAGCAAAGGACGCCAATCCCGATCAGTAGCGGGAGCAGCACCACGCCAAACGGTGGTGTAAAGCCCAGCAAATTGCCCAGCGTAAAGCCGGAATAAAGGACGGTATTTTGTGTCACCATAAAAATACCGCCGGCAAATAAGGCAAACCCTAATAACAATGTACCAAAACCTGGTTTTTCGCTAGAAATAGGCGCCGGTGAACGTGCGCCGCTCTCATCGGCTTGTATCTTATCTTGCAAGCGCTTTAGACGCTCCTCAGCAGATTCGCTCATAAGTCCTCCCTTTACGATTTCGGGTTTGGGAATGCAGCTTGGCAATCCATTTCAAAATACGGAGCAGCAAAATTCATTTTGCAAGTTAGCGCTCAAACGTGATAAAGACCAAGCGCAAAATTAAATTTTTGCACGCATCTCTAAATCGTTAATTACTTTTTTCGGGAAACCCGGCCGGTCAAGCCAAATATAAACAGAAGTCCGTGCCAGGCCGTGAACGCCCGAATACCCAGCCAAACCAGCCCCGTTGTCAACAAAGTGTAGTTGCTTTTTAAATGCTTTTGATAGAAAATCCACATGGCGTTATAATAATGGCCGATCAGGCGTAAGGAGGCATAATGCGCCCCACCCGATCCACCATAATGAATAATGGGCGCATCTGCACAATAGCGAATTTTCCAGCCTTTTTGGCGCAGACGATAGCTCCAATCCAGATCGTCGCCGTACATAAAGTAGGTATCGTCCATACCCCCGGTTTGTTCCAGGGCCATCCGACAAACCATAAAGCAGGCCCCGGAAATAGCTTCCACATCCATACTCTCATCCGGTGACCGGTTGGTCAACGCATAGCGATGGAAAAGCTCCACGCCGGAAAACCAGCGTCGCAAACGTAGAAAATAGGTTAGGGCCGTCAGCGGGGTGGGCGAACTGCGCCGGCATTGCCATTGAAAATCGCCGTTGGGACTGTTCAGCCTGCCGCCGGCTGCGCCGTATTCCGGATGGCCTTCCAGAAAAGCAACGAGCTTTTCGATGGAACCGGGCGGGATCAAGGTGTCGGTATTCAACGAGAGGATGAAATCGCCGGTCGAATGGTGTAATGCCTGATTGTTGGCCCGGTTAAAGCCGCGATTCTCACGGTTACGAATCAGAATGATCGCGGGAAATTCGGCGGCGATTAATTCCAAACTACCGTCCTGCGAGGCATTATCGACCAGGATGATTTCCGGATCGATAATGGTTAGATTGTGATAAAGTGAGCGCAGGCAGTTCAACACGACATCTTTGGCGTTGTAGTTGACGAAGCAGATCGAAAGCTTCGGTATTGCCGGAAGCACGGGCGGTGTTGCCAACTCCGCCAGCATGACACCGCTAAGACGACTTTTTGAAGACATTTTTGATGGCCCCACTGAAGCCGCCGGCTAAGGCCGAAATTACCTTAAAGTTACCGGCAGCCAACTGTTTTATGACAAAAAAAACAGCGCCGAAGCCAACAAAAATCGGGATGGTCAGCCAATGATACCAGCGGGCATAGCGTTTGAAGAAAATAAGGCTGTTACGCACTTTCAGCCGGGTTTTAAAAGGTGTTAACCCGCCGCCGCTGCTGGCCGATATTTTGTGCCACAGCTTGCCGGTCGGGACGTACAGCAGTTCATAGCCGGCTCGCTGCGCCCGTGCGCACAAATCGACATCTTCGGCATAAGCCGGATGATAGACCGGATCAAACAGGCCGATCCGCTGCAAAACATCGCGCCGGATCAACATAGCGCAACCGGTTACATAGTCTGTCGCGGCCGGCTGGTCGAACTGCCCTTGATCGACCTGACGCAAACCGCGGTGGGCAATGATGCCGGTGCAAAAGTTGATTGTCGCCCCGGCAAACCAGATAACATCCGGCTGATCAAAAAAATAAATTTTCGGCCCAAAAATTCCGACTTTTGGATAGCTCGCAGCCGTCTGCATCAGGTTGGACAACAGATCCGGATCAACGCCAATATCGTTATTTAACAAAAAAAACCACTCTGCGCCATGATCGAGAGCATACTGTAGCCCAATATTATTGCCGCCGCCGAAGCCCAGATTCTCGCCGTTTTCAATCAGCGTAGCCTCCGGAAATTCTTTTTGCACCATCGCCACACTGTCATCTTGCGAACCATTATCCACCACGATAATTCGCTGGTTCGGATACGTCATGGCCCGGATGGATTGCAAGGATTCTCGTAGTAACGAGCACGCATTCCAACTAACCGTAATGATGTGCACTAAAGGAAAATTTATCATTTTTGCCCTCTGACAACGCTTTCGGTAGATACGGCTAACCGCGTTTTGATATTTTGGAATCAGGCTAACCGCTGAACGGCAGCCTGCAAATCGTGACAAATCCGCACAAGATTCGGATGATTGCGCTCCATGTTGGGAAATTGCAGCGACCCGCCAATCGTCAGGGTGATTTTGCGCGGGCGCGGAAAAAAGCAGCCTTTTGGCCAAGCCGCAAAACCGCCGTGCAGATAACATGGCACAACCGGAATATTTGTATCAATGGCCAGATGGGCGATGCCCAATCGAAAGCGGCCCATTTCGCCGGTGACGGTGCGGGTGCCTTCGGGAAACAGGATCAGGATGTTGTCGCCATTGGCCAGCAGTTGTTGGCACACTTGCAGGCTTTGCTCGCCATGAACTTGGCGATCAAACGGCAGGGCGTTGATCAAGATGGCGGAAACGGCGGAACGCGGCAGGCTGGAGAAAAAATAATCCGACGCGGCGGCCGGAAATGTCTGATGCAACCGCCGGAACGAAATCGTCGCCAGCAGGCATAAGGTGTCCAGATGACTGGTATGATTTGCCGCCAGGATAAACGGGCCGGAGGCCGGCAAATGTTCCCGCCCGGTGATTTCCAGACGGTGATACAGTTTTAGCCAAACCCGCAGGGCAACGGCAGCCAGTGTGCGCGCGGTGTAATAAAAGATGTTTGGCTCGCGCGGAAATGACCGCAGTTGTTCGGCCAGCGAACTGTTTAAATCATTGGCGGGATCATAATGCCATTCGTCCATGGCTACAACGCTCCGACTTCTTGCCCGGCGGGCAAATGCACATCAAAAATCAGGATAAATCCCCACAAACCAGCGGGTCATGTGAAAAAACAACGACGCCGCAAAAACAAGGCTGTCAATACGATCCAGAACGTCGCCGTGTCCGGGAATGGCCGCGCCCATGTCTTTTATGCCGATATCCCGCTTGATCAAACTGATGGTCAAATCGCCCAACTGCCCGCCCACGCCCGCAATCAGCCCGATTAGGCCGCACTGTGATCCGCCTGATCGAACATCCAGGCTTTAATTCTGCCGACGTTCTTCGCCTCGATCGGCTCCGCCTCGATCGGCTCCGCCTCATGAAACAGGTTTTGTGAAGACGGGCCCAAGCTCTGATAGATCATATTGCTGACCACAATCTGGCCCGATTGGGCATACGACGAGAGGCGCGCCGCCATATTAATCGCATCCCCGATCACGCCGGTGTGGGTGCGGCTGAAAGGCCGCAGCGAGAGGATTTGAAGATCGCCCATCGCCACGCCGATGTGACTGCCGCGAACCGGCTGGAGGCGATCCATTTGGCGCTGCCACATGTCCGAAATCGCATCCCCGATCATCAACAGGGATCTGGCGCAATCAAAGCTCCGTTCGATATAATCGGCAGATTGCTGCGGTATGCCAAATAACCCGATAACGCCGTCCCCCAAAAATTGGTAAAGCATGCCCCCATCATTAATGATCTGATAGCGCGCCTTGGCGCAAAATGCGCTAAGACATTCCTGAATTGTTCTCGCCCGTGTGGTTTCGCGAACATACCCGGAAAACCCGCTCAGATCCGCGAAGATGACAACAACGGCGGAATAACTTACCGGTGGTAAGATCGCGCGCTTCGACCTGTTCGAAGCCTCAAACAGGTCGCGCAGCCGCCAATATCCGAAGTGCCATAGCAGTGAAGAATCCAGCGGGTCGTGGTTGTATGCGTCACCAAATGCGTACGTCCCTTTTGCGCGGTCGATTGCCAATCGCAATTCGACAATCCGATCCGGCGAGAGCGCTTCGATCTCCACATCAAAGTGCTTGCGGATAAGCGAAAGCAAGTGCGCCTCATCCCAGACCTCCAACGCCCAGGCAGACGGCAAAATCTCCCTGATCTGCCGGATACAGTTCTCCCAATTTGGATGATTGTGCCGGTCGACAACAAGCACGAGTTTGGAAATCTCCTCAAATAAGGGCAGATTTTTACTGTATTTGCGCCGGATGCTCTCGATAATGCGCGTTGTGGAATATCCGTAATCGACTTCCACAAAATAGCTGGCATGATTCGGCACCCGAATCAGGATGTCCGAAAATGCGTTGGGAATACCGAGGCTGACTTCTTGTCGAACCTGCAAATCCTGGGGCCGAATGCCTTGTTCCGCAACATGGACGAAGCGGCAGACATTGCAGACGAGCTCCTCAAGAAATAAACGCAGCTCGAATAAATCCTCAACCGGAAATAACATCTTAGTCGACATGTGTGGAACTCCTATCGATCTAACGCTTTGCCCGTCAAACGCGGAGATTTGTTAGACATTTGGCGCGTTAATTTTAACGGTTTAAAACATCTCAACTTCTTGATAATTCGATTAAGTGGAAGCCGAACCGATCTTTATTACTGGTAGGCGATTCCTATAAAAAAAGCGACCGGCACTTGAAAGCGCGCCGTACGCGGGTCAGGCTTGACCAAAGTCACCTTGACCGTCAAGTCATCTATATATCCGTCAATAGGGATGCGCAATAAGGACAAAATATGCGTCGTCTTTTCTAACCCGCTCAGCATTCCAGATGTATTGGTAAGAGTTTCTTGACTTAGAAGTTTATTTTTATGAAAGAACTCCAGTTTTAAAATACCACTGAACTCAAATGGTGGAGGAATACCGGGGCCATTGGGGAAATCGCGCTCTTTTTGAACCTCACCACGAATGCCTATTGTATAAAGATCAAGGTACTTCGGGTTCAACGGATACGTTTTTGTAAACCCCTCGGCAGTCCAGTCAAAATCTAAAACAATTGGTTCTCGTAAATCGGATGGGTTGACAATGCGATGAAAGAGAAATCGCACCGCAAACGGTATTGGAAAATGATGGTAGACCAGTTTGTGCCCTACAATGTAAATGGCAATGCATGCCAAAATAATATTCCTGGCGTTTTTCCGAAAAACAGACACCACTTTTCTCTCTCCCATTTCAGGTTAAAAATCAGGATATATCCCCACAAACCAGCGAGTCATGTGAAAAAACAACGGCGCCGCAAAAACAAGGCTGTCAATGCGATCCAAAATGCCGCCGTGTCCGGGAATGGCCGCGCCCATATCTTTGATGCCAATATCCCGCTTGATCAAACTGATCGTCAAATCCCCCAACTGCCCGCCCACGCCGACAATCAGCCCGGTTAAAAGCAACTGAATCGGGCCAAAAGCCGGAAAGGAAAAGGACAGCAGCCAGGGCAGAATCATGGAGACGAGCAGCGCGCCCAATGAACCTTCCAGCGTCTTGTTGGGGCTGATCTCGCTGCGCAGCTTGCGTTTGCCGAACAGCTTGCCGCAGGTGAAGGCGGCCACGTCGTTCAACTCCACCGCCAGCAGCAGGTAAAGCAGGTAGCCGTAAGCGTTTTGGGCATTGGCCAGATAACAGATATGGCCAAACATCCAACCCAAATAAACAAAGCCCAAAATGCTGAGCGACACGTTCTGAATCTGGCCTTTGACCCGGTTCTGCAGAATGGGAATCAGCATAATCAGGCACACCAGATAGACCGGCAGCGCCATAAATAGCCCGTACCAGCCCATCACCGGAATCAGCGGATCGGGATCGGGCACCCAGCAAATCACGCCGATGCTGATAATGCCGATCATCACGATGCCGGTCATCACCAATTGCCGATGCAAACCAGTGGCCCGGGCAAATTCGTGAAAACCCAGCAGGGCCAAAATCACCCAGCCGATCATAAACACCGTCCGCCCCAGAAAAATGCTGCCCAAAGCCAACGGGGCCATGATCAACCAGCCTTTGTATGTCCGCCAGATCGAATCAATATTCTTTTTGAAGCCCTTGTCAATGATGAGCAGCAAAACCCCGGCCACGACAATAATGCCGGTGATAATGGCCAGATAACGCAAAAAGATTGGACTTGCCAGAGCAGCTTGCCAGGTCATAAAAGTTTCTTCTTCTTATAAAATTCATTTACGTTGTGCGCGAGAATTTTTACCGCAAAGTTCACCAGGTTTATCGCAGAGTATAGATTTTCCAAATCTTAAAGATTTGGAAAATTTCATTTCCTGTAAAAAAGTTCGAAGCGCCGCTTAAAGCGATTTATCCAGCAATTTCGCAACAAAAGGTGGCAGGGCATTCACATCAAAGCGCATTGAATTTTCCCAGCAATGTATTTCGGTCACGGCCACGCCGGGTAGGCTTGACGGCCCTAATCCGTAAAAAACAAATGTGCCGGTTTCTTCGGCCAACGCCAGATGTTTATTGTTCAGCGCCTCATAATCGCCCCGAATATACAATTGGAAGAAGTTCGCATGGGGCGGGTTTGGATTGATGGAGATTTGCTCAAATTTGGCTAAGATCGCGGCCACTTCCCGGGCTTTCTCGACCCATTGACCGATCTGAGGCAATACATGCTTAAGGCCAAGCTTGGCCGAAACCCAAAACGGCCCCATGGTTCGGAGCCGCCCGCCGTGTCTTATTTGCCACAACCTCGCCTCTTTTATAAATTCTGCCGGACCCAACAACATGGCCCCGCACAGGCCGTCCAGGTCTTTGTAAAATGAAACGTAGACGGTATCAAAAATATCGGCAATTTCCTGATAGCTTTTCTGATAAAATGGCCGACATTGCCAGATTCGCGCGCCGTCCAAGTGCATGGGAATCTCCCTTTCCTTTGCCCAGGCCTGGATGGCGAGCAATTCTTCCCATTGCGGCAATTGTCCGCCTAAAGGTCGGCAAGGCAACTCCAGAAAGACAGCGCCGGGCTTTTTGCCCAATCCTTCAAGGTCTTTGACCGTAAACAGGCGGTTTGCAACAAATTCTGGCGCGCCGAATTGCAGCCGCTGAATATGATGCAGAAATCGGTACCCCATTTGCTCGGCAATTTCAAGGTGGGCCGTGGGGTGCATCGCGACCGTGAAATTGTTCTGCCGCTCGCACCAAATCCTCAAAGCAATCTGCTGCGCCATCGTTCCGGTGGGCATGAATACGGCGGCTTCTTTGCCAAAAAATGTCGCAATTTCAGACTCAAAATTGGCGATGTCTGTGCCGTAACCATAATTATCCAAATATTCGTTCCCCTCAAGCGCATCGGCAAATGTTTGGAAAATTTCCTTCATACTTCGCTTTTTGGCCCGATGACCGGGCAAGATGTTGGTACACTGTTCTAACACTGTCTCGACACTGCGCATACGTTTTGTCTCCGGTTATGAGGATTGCGGCTAAAAGGCCGGTTGGATCCGCAACTTTAGGCCGCCTTTTCGTTTAAGTTCGACACAATCCGGCCAATTCGACGGGCCACGGTCAGCAGGCTGCCGACCGTGATGAGGAGCAGCACAAAGGCCGGCAATCCCCAACCGCCGGCGAGCATGGGCCGCCAGGCCGCCGGCGCAAAGGCCAGATACAACGCCAGCAGCGTCAAGGTGAACATACGGTGCGACTTGGACATCGGGCCAATGAAAAGCTGCTTAACGCCCAGCGAAGCCCCAAATGCCCGCACATACGCCGTCAAAACGGCGGCTATGGCGGCCAGATAGCCCAGCGCGGGCGATCCGCCAAAGGTATAGCCCGCGCCGACCAAAATGACCACATCGGACAGGCGGTCGGGAATTTCGTTATACAATTCGCCGAGGCGGGAGGCTTTACCGGATTCGATGGCAACCATGCCATCCAGCAGATTGGCCAGCAATCGGCCCTGAATCATCAGCGCTGCGCCGAACCAAAATGCCCGTTGCCAAAAGCCATCGGCGGACGCGGCCAGGACAAAGGCCAATCCGGCAAACAGCGCAAAGAAAAGGCTGGAGACAGAGATGGCATTGGCGGAGACATTCGCAGTGGCCAATTGCCGGGCCAGACGCTGAAAAATCGGCAAGTCGCGGCTGGCAATCGGCCGCCGATCCGTTGGTTGATAAGTCATTATTTCCCCATGCAATACATGCCCAAAATAAGCAGCGCCATGCCCAGGATGTTGACCGGCTTAATCGGCGTATGATAAATGGCCAGCGACAGGAACGCCGCCCAAATAAACGTGGAAGCATAAACGGGATACAGCACGGTGAGCGCGCCGCCCTTTTTGAAGGCGGCCATAAACAAAACCATCACCGCAATATAGCACAAAACGCCGCCCCACACCCGCACATTGAGGATGTAACTGAGCAGCGTTTTATCGGTCAGCGCCACGCCGGATTTGTACAACAACTGCCCGACAGCGCCCAATAACGCGGCGATGATGAAGAAAATGATAGAGATTGGCGGTGTCGAAGTCATGGCGCGGCGCTCCTTTTTGGGTCGGAGTCGTGGAGTTTTGGAGCGCTGAAAACCCATTACTCCAACGCTCCATCACTCCACAACTCCAGGTTGTTATTCCAACCAGCTATACGGATACTTGGCGTCGTCCACTTCTTCCGCTTCTTTGGCTACGGTCAGCGGGCGGAAAGTGTCCACCATCACCGCGTATTCGACGGTTTCCTTCTTGCCGATGGAGCCTTCGTAGCGGCCGGGCTGCGGGCCGTGCGGCAGACCAAAAGGATGCAGGGTGATCGAGCCGTCGCTGACGCCCTTGCGACTCATAAAATCGCCTTCCACGTAATACAAAACCTCGTCGCTGTCAATATTGGAGTGGGCGTACGGCGCGGGAATGGACAACTCATGATAGTCGAACAGGCGTGGGCAGAACGAGCAAATCACAAAACCCGGCCCGTCAAAATGCTGATGCACGGGCGGCGGCTGATGCACCTTGCCGGTAATCGGCATAAAATCCTTGATGTTCATGGCCCAGGGATAATAAAAACCGTCCCAGCCGACTAAATCAAACGGATGATGGGCCAGATCGAAGTGTTGGATGCCGTCGTCCATCTTCAAGTAGATTGGGAAGCTGCCTTGCTCGTCGCGTGGCTCGACCCATTCCGGCGTGCGCATGTCGCGTTCGCAGAAGGGCGCGTGCTCCATCAATTGGCCGTATTTGTTGCGATAGCGCTTGGGGAATTCAATCGGCCCATACGCTTCGATGACGAACAACCGCACGTCTTTCAAATCATCAAAGTGCAGTTGATACAACAGGCCACCGGGAATGACTAAGTAATCGCCCGGCCCGAAGGGAAGCCGCCCGAATTGGCTGTTCAACACGCCCGTGCCGTGATGGATGAACAGCACTTCGTCAGCCCGGCCGTTGCGGTAGAAGAAGTCGGCGTTCTCGGCTGGCGCGGCGGTGTAGAGCGCCACTTCCTTGTTGAACATGACCGGCCGCCGGCCACTCAGCCAGTTGCCTTTGGGCGCAAACTTGAACGTCTCCAAATGATAATGGCGATGTTCCCGCTTGTCGCGCGGGGCGATGCCAAAAGGCTGGAACTCGCCCACCTTGCGCACCTTGGTGGGCATGTGGAGGTGATAGACATTGGCGTAAATATCGGCAAAACCCTCGCGACTCATGAGCTGCTCGTAGTAGAGCTTGCCGTTTTTGTCGCGGTGTTGAATGTGACGCTTGGGCGGGATAGACCCGCGCTGGATGTAGAATGGCATAAAAGGTCTCCTTGTGTGATAAAAGTCATCTTTGAGAAATCAGTACGCTTTGTGCACAGGCATTAACAAAATAATTAGATAGCTTTTGCTTCTCAGAAGTATTGTCTATAAAACATACGGCTACCTTGTTGTAAAGATATCCCCGTTTTTCCTCGGATTCTATTGCAACTAATGTTGCGGCAATCTGTTTTAGAAGTTCATCAATGGCTTTATCATTGCGTGATAAAAATTTCTGTATGTAAATGCCCTGAAATATTGACCATAACTTTGAATTAACAGGGCAACATCCTAATTGTGGGTCACTTTCTTCTTCAATAATGCCACAAGTAACGATAAATGAATGGATGAAGTGACGTTGATACGAAATGTTTCGTGTATCAGCAATGATAGCCTTTGTTAGGCACATTTCCCAAACTGTTGCAATCAATATATCAGGGATTTTATAAGTGCTTTGCATGATCAACATGTATTTAACAAAATCCGAAAGTTGCTTTAAGCCTATTTTAATATCCTTATGTTCATCCCATAAAGCATCAACAAACGACTTGAATAATTCGTTATTGAATAACTCCTGAGAAATAGCCTCCCGATCCATTTGGGCATAATCTTTTCCTTGAAGAGGTCTTAGAATATCATCGAAAAAGAGTTTGACTCCACTGGTATTCCAACGGCATAATTTCGATAAACATTCAATAGCAGTACGGTCTTCAATAACTCTTTTTTGCCGCATTGCATTTATAGTATCCAACGTGCACAAAGAATGTTGGTTATAATTATCACCGACAACATACTGTCGGGTAATAACATCATCAGAATAAAACGTATAGCCACGTTCTTGAACTATCGCCTTGAGTTCCTCAAGGTTTTCCTCTGTGAAATTCAACAATAACTTTTGTTGACCATTATCTCCGGGTTGTTGAATTTTAGTTATATGGTTGGCTAAGCATTTTACTATCGCAGAAGATGTTTCGAAGAATGGGGAGATTGTTTTATGAGTGCTCAATTGTTGAAATCGAATAATAGTTTGTTTAGCAATCGCAACTTTATCAAACAATTGAAATAGACTATTCATTAGACCCAAATCATGCAATACAAGAATTGCCACATCGTCTAAGAGAGGTGTTTTGTTGGCAACATCTTTAGCATTTTTAACCTCATAATTACCAACCGTCAGACGCAAGTGATACATCATGTTCATCTTATTTGAATTTTTTGTCATCTCCCACTGAATAAGTAAATCACTCGCATTTGAGGTGTAGATCTGCCTAAGAGCATAAGGCACGGAAAGGTCACCCCAATTTATTAAATGAGCAATGCGATCTTGCCATTTTCGTTGAGTCTGATTTATTCCGGTAATATTCTCTAAAAGAGTATAAATTTGATTTGAAGATGCATTATTGGGTAAATGGATTAACCGAAGTGTTTGTGAATTCGGAAAGTTTTGAGTGAAGGCGTGTAGACGGCGGGTGAATTCTTGTTGCTTCTGTTCTGAAATTGTGTCGGCATAAAACTGAGTTGCACCGATATAAAAATGAATGAATGCCGCTTCTTCATTCTCGTTGCTTTGATCGCACAACTGCCCATAATGCCAAGAGTAATCTAATAGCATGGGGCTTTTATAATCTATCAGCATTTCAAGCTGATAGATTAATCTGAGAAATCGGGCTTTTTCTTTTATCGATTTGCTTTTCGCATACAGAGACTGGATAGAACTTTTAGCTTGTTGAGTAAAGCCGCATCTGGCAGATAAATGGGCATAATATTCTATAGTGAGGTCGTCAGATTTTGAAGTGAAGTCAATAGACTCGAAAAGAGTTAATGCGGATGGCGTATCACCTTTTTGATCAAGGGCCATCGCTTTTATTCCAAGCAAACGTGTCTTTCTTCCAAATCGTTGAATACCTTTGGTAATCACATGCTCAAGCGTATTCCAGCTTTTTAATGTTGCATAAGCTTGACAGATATGAATTAACTCATCTTCATCAACATCTCGGGTTGCAAAAATTGCTACAGCAACTTCCAAAATTTTTTGCGCTCCCACAGCATCAAAGGCACTCAAAGCATGAAACAGGTTGGCTAATAAGCCGTTATCCCGGTTACCCTTTTTAAAAAGGGTATATAAATTTTCCAGAGTCGCTTCATTTGCAAATACATTTTCATTTTTTTCTTTAAAATTTTCATGAAGTTGTAATAAGCTGTCTGAATTAGGCTGTTCTTTGAGCAAAGTTAAGAACAACTCAGCTTCTGAAGTTCGTAACATCTCATCTGCACATTGTGCCGCTATAGCTAACACCACCTGATAATTTTCAGGTTTTTCGTCTATTAACTGCTTATAATTTTCTTTTACTAATTCAACAAGCTTTAATTTTTCATTGCGACAATATTGTAAGAATACTTCATGGATAATGGTTTCAGGTGTTCTCAGTAAATTCTTAAGAGTCTCCTCAACGACCTCATTATCTTGGATATAGTGACCCATATACAGCAATGTTTTTTGAAAGAATTCGATATGAGGGTGTTGCCAGGCAACTTCTTTCATTTGTATATAGATCGTGTTATACTCGTTGAGGTAACACCCCAAGATCGCGCTTATGTCGTAAATGAGTTTTAACTCTACCGGATAGCCAAGTTCTACGGTTAATTGCCAGCATTCTTTTATTGCATCCCAAGATTTTCTGGCAGCAACCACATCCATGTTTGGTAGGCCGGAAAAGGGAATAGAAAGACTTGATCGTCCTAATGTAGCTTGATTGAAATAAGAGCGGGCCTCAAAGCTTTTTAGCAAAAATTTTTGCCGTATGCTGATGCGAAGCTCTGTAAAAGCTTGTTGTGCTAACGCCGTAGATTTTTCATAGTTTTCTGACAAATAATAAATCATAACTTTTACAACAATCACATCTGTATCATTCTGCCCGGCAATTGTGGCTAATGCATCATCAAACTGCTTAAGATTTGCTAACAACTGTGCTCTCAAATTAATAAAGCGGACATTTGTTTCCTTTTTGATGTTACAAAGAGTTTCTTCGACAATTTTTGCATCAAACAGATGTCTCAAAACTCTGTGCTCATAATATGAAAATCGGTATTTAACATTTTCAGAAAAAAGGTTGTGCGCTTTTTGATAAAACTCTTCACTTTTTACAAAATCATCTTCGTAATCAAAAAATTTAGCTCTCAAGTAAAAATATTCTGCCTTTTCATGTTTGTTATCAACGCCATCAACATTTTTCTCAATATCTGTTAATTCCTTTTTAGCAGATGAATACTCATTTCTCGCTAATCTTTGGGCAACACTTTTTAGCTGACCCGCAAAGCTATCAGCAGGCGTGTTAACCCAAGGATCGTCATTTTCTGCTAATATCGCTTTTAGATAACTTTCAGGGGATGTGCTTATGCGCTGAGTTAATGATGTGACAACGGTCATTACATCCGTTTTTTTCGACTCAATTGCTTTTTTGAAATTGGAAACCGCAATGCGTTCTTTATATCTCTGTTCTAAATACGGTAAGATGTCAAGTTCTCTGTGCAAAACATTGACTGTCGGAATATGTAGCGTAGGCATAGAATCTGGTTTTCCCAGATGATCTAGATTTTCATGACTATCCCGTAATTTTTCCAGCACTTCGGGCAGCCAAAGATAGTAGACTTTACAATCACGAGGGTCTTTATCGGAGATTAGGTCAGCAAAAGCCAGCAATACTGGAGCTTCGGCTCGAAGAAAACCATTTAGTGTAGAGACCTTTATTTTTGCAAGCGAATAAAGATTACCATTATTAATAAGTTTTGAGGATCTCGAACCCTTTACTTGCACAAGAAACAAATATTCAAACTTGTTGTCTGGAAAGTATTGAATAAGCTTGTCAAATCCAATATCGTCATCTCCTTCCAAAGGTTTTGAGGACCAACTGCGCGGAATATTCGACTCAAAAGCTTTCACAGCATCAGACCCAATTTCTTGGGATTCGTTATGCACAGGCATGTTTGCACTCAACATTATTTTATCCCTTTTGAAGGTGTATAACCTTTTGTAAAGATATACGGTGAAAATGCATTATTGCCATTGCTCAAGCCAACCCAACTGCTCCGCCGTTTTCCGGCACCGGGCAACCTCGCGCCGCGCCAATCCGCTGCAAAACCTCATCCAAATCAACGCCCGCTGTCAGCAGCACACAGGCGGCAATCAAGGACGACCGGCCAAAGCTTTGCCGGCAATGAACGGTCATATTATGCGGCCAGCCATTCATCGGGCGTTATATGTGCTTGCTTCAAAAGCTCTTTGACAAACTCGCCGGAAATTGATTTACCGTGCGGGTTCGGAATGATCTGCCGATGGCCGCCGCGTTTCATATAACTATGCTTGCCCCCGCTAAATGGCCCATTGAAACCCAGACGACGGAGCTTGCGAACCAACTCCTCACGGAAGCACGGCGAAATCTTAGGCATAGACGGCATCCTCAACCGCCGCGGGCGATTCCAACTGCTCAAAGGCAACCGCCAATTGCAGTCCATTCACTACCGGCATGTCTTCGCCTTCCCGCAAACCCACGGTAATCCACAGATCAATGGCATCCAGCAAATTGGCGCGGGCCTCTTCAAAATTGTCGCCCTGAGTCATGCAACCGGGTAAGGCCGGCACAAATGCCACGACGCAATCCAGCTTTTTATCCTTTTTGTACTCAGCCGTTTTGAGCAATTCGGCGACATAATCTTTTAAACAGACAAACTTTCGGTGTCCCATTCAACTCCCCTCGATCTGTGATGCAAAATTTTAGCCGCTTTCAACCACCTCACCTGCTCCGCCGTCTCCGGCACGGGGCAACCTCGCGCCGCGCCAATCCGCTGCAACGCCTCGTCCAAATCAACGCCTGCTGTCAACAGCACACAAGCGGCAATCAACGACGACCGGCCAATGCTTTGCCGACAATGAACGGCCACATTTTTGCCAGCGGTTAGACGATCCGCTAATTTCCGGGCCAATTCCAGCGTCTTTTCGGGCGAGGCCGGTGTTTGGCGATCCGGAATGGGAAAGCTGACAAATTCAATTCCGGCGGCGCGGCACAAATTCCCTTCATCTTCCAACGCAAATTCAGCGGTCTCCACCGGCAGCAGGGCGGAGACGATTACATCTAAACCGGCTTGCCGCCAGGCTTTGACTTCGTCCGCCAGCCAATCGCCGCCGCGCGGACGAGGCACAATGGCCAATTTTCCCGGCCACGGTCCGGTGATCCAATAACATTGCGTTTTCATACGTTGTCCTTTGCCAAAGTTTCTCGCGGCAAGGCGTCGATGTCAATCCCGCGCTCCTGCAATATCTTCAACCGATGGTGTCCATCCATCACCATGCCGTCCGGCCTTGCTTTAAGGGCGCCGGGCCGTCCGGGTTTGAGCGAGTCCAAGATTTCCGGCGTCGTCAACCGACGATATTGATTCAACTTGGCTGAACTGAGTGAAAGTTCTGTGTGCAAGAATTGAAGTGGCGGTAGATTCACAGATAGACCACCTCGCGCAAGATTTGCTCTTTCAGCTCGGGCCGCAGCACCGCTTTGCGCACCAAATCCACCGGTATACCCAGTAAATTTTCTAAATGATCTTCCAGGCCGTAAAAGTCAAACAAACCGGGCACTTCGTCAAACTCGACCAGAATATCCACGTCGCTGACCGACGTTTGCTGCTGCCGCGCATACGAGCCGAAAATGCCCAGTTCGCGGATATGGTATTGCCGTCGGAGATCGGCTAACTGCGCTGTGAGGACTGTTTTAATTTCGGGAAGCGGTTTCATGGTTATTCCTCACATAGTGATGCTTTTTGTCGCGGTGTTGAATGTGGCGCTTGGGCGGGATGGACCCGCGTTGGACGTAGAATGGCATGGTGGCCTCCTCTCAGGTAGTGGGTTACTTTTCGGACGGTATTTTTCCTAAACTTCAAAGCAGAAATGATGTTGCACGTGTCAAAGCAACAGACAATTCCACGAAAGTCGTCGGTTGCAGTTTTTCAAAATCCACCTGCCCGACTTTGACGTAGCGCCAAGTGTCCACCTCATGGCGAATGGCCGGGACACACGGCGCGGTGGACAGGCGTTCGGAGAGATCGAACATATCGGTTGTTGATGTTGTTTTGCGACGGGGCATGATTTTTCTTCCAAATGAGGTTAGCGGTTAAATTTTGCCACCGGGTCGTGGAGTGGGTTGAAAATGATTATTGAAGCACGACAAGCATGTTCCAGGAAAAGCGTTGACCAGACGTTTGCGCATATCGTCATCATCTGCAAATACCGTCACCCAAATAGACCAAAAGCCACGCGCAATCGCCGTTTCGATAATCTGCTCACGAAAAGCAATCGTGTCATTGGCCATGAGTCTTGCTTTTGAACGCTTAGCCACTTCTAAAGTAGTCCCCCGTTGCTCCCATCGCATATCTTTAGAGCTGAATTTTCGATGACCGGGTTTTCGATCCAAACCAACAAGTTCAAGGGATTTTTGAGCAATACCTATTTGAACAAAATTCAATTTGGAATTTGGTCTGATTATGCCATCTGGTAAATATTCAAATGCCAAAGCAGTATTGTCCTGATCCGGCCAATAGCAGGCATCTAATCTTACGGCTTTTTTGCCTTTAATTGAGTTGCAGTTTTTACAGGCCAGTAAGAAATTTTCCCATTTTAAAGCTAAACTTCTTTTACGACTTTTCGGCTGGATATGTTCAACAGCAATTGAATCGGCTATGTAACGCTCACAATAAGAGCAATAGCGTCCAATTCGCGTTTCTAAAAAAGGAAGGGCCGCTGTATATTCCTGAAAGGCTTGCGGCGATGCGCCTTTATCTACGGGTCTCATGTATTTTGGTCCTCCAATCCGGCGGCGGCCCGTTCCATTTCCAGAAATGTATAATATGCAATATCATCACTAAACGGAGCGACTAAGGCATCTAATCTTTGCTTTAAAGTTTCAATTTCAGCAGGATCAGTTGTATTAACTTGCTCCAAAAGACGATAATATTGTTTTGCGGCAGCAATCATTTCGTTACGGCGGCGACTGTGCTGCGGGATATGAAGTAATTGGTAATCTTCGACAATGTCTTCAATACTTTCTTTATAAAACGGCCGAACCGCTTGAATTGTTTGGCCTTGAGTTACACCATTTCCATTCGTCTTAAGTAGGATCAGCTCCCCAACGCGTAATGATTGAATAATAAACGGCGAATGGGTCGTCACAATAAATTGGACCTCAGGAAAAGTCCGCCGTAAGTCATCCACCACGCGGCGCTGCCATTGAGGATGCAAATGCAAATCCAGTTCGTCAATCAAAACCACGCCGGGCGTTTCTTTCAAAATGTCGGTTCCCAAATGCGGGTTAAGAATCGCCGCGCGATGGGCCATATCCGCCACCATGGCCAGCATCGTGCGCTCGCCGTCGCTTAGCATATAAAAGGGCAGCGTTTGTTGATCATCTTGCGAAATCGCCAAAAGCGTATTTTCCACAAAATCATAACGAATTTTAGGCCATCGTTCCAAAAAGTCCGCCACAGCTTTTTTGACTGCTGCAAGCATGGATGACGGCTTTCCGGTTTGCAATACGATCGCTTCCTGATCTTTTAACCAGCCGATAAGTTTTTCTTCATTGGCCGACGGTTTTAAGCAATGCGTATAACCTTCTAATGGCGAATCCGGTTTCAACCAGTCACGCGTCTCTTTTTGGCCGGCTTGTGTAAAAGGACGATCTACTCCATAATAAGCAATAAGAGGCAACGTCAAATTCGCGCCTTTTTGAACATTCGTCTTCATCTCGGCTACGATTCTGTCAATTTGAGCGCCATTTATTCCATCAGGAAAGATGCGGTCGTTTTTTTCTCGACGCCAGGTCACCGGTTGGCCGAAAATATCACTTCCGCATTCAATTACGATCGGGTATTCACCGCGAAAGGTGACATTATCGGCTTTAATCTCGCGAATACGTCTGGCGTCCTTCGGCAGAAGATTCGCAAAAGTGTCTGAACTTTGCATGGCTATATCAAAACTGCGTGTGTACACGTTTAACCCCAGGCCAAGCGCTTCTAATATGGCTGTTTTGCCCGTGCCGTTATTGCCGATCAGGACATTGAACTGATCCGCGAACGTAAACGTTGCGTCTTCGAAGCAACGAAAATTCCTGAGTTCCAACGTTTTGATTTTCATAAAAATTTCTCCGCTAAAAGTTCAATTGTTACCCAATAGTCACTTCCACCAGCCGCGTCGTGTCGTTGCCCAGAATGTCAATCACCTTGATCACCACGTGATAGCGGCCCGGCTGCTCGTAGGTTTGCGCCGCTTTCAACTCGATCTGCGGCTGCTTTTTGGTGCGATAGCTTTGCCATTCGTTATGGAAGGTATCGTCGCGGAAGTTCCAGTCCACGGCCCAATAATCAATCCACTGGCTCCAGTGTGTCACCGCCCGGCGCGCCTCATCCGGCACATCGTCCGGCGGCATGATAAAATCGGTCAGGGCGATGGCGGCCTTGCGCCCGGTCACGCTCGTGGCCACGCTGAGCGAGGCCAGCTCGAAAAAGACGATGTCGCCCTGCTCCACCGCCTTCTTTTCCAGCACTTCGCGCGGGATTTTCTTGAACTTGAGATCCACCTTGTTGGCGGCGGCAATTTGCCGGGCCGTCTCGTTCAGTTCAAAGGCAAACTTCCAGCCCAATACGTCAATGCCGTTCGTCGTAGGCCGGGCCTCTGGCCCGGTCTGACCGGCAGTCGGGCCTTTACCGACCGACCGACCGACTTCCACAATTCCCGGGCCATGTTTTGGACATCGCCGATGGCCACCGGCGCGTCCACGCTGCCCACGTGCACCATGCGCCCGGCTTTGGCCCCGTGCAGCCAGACATAGCCGCTGATCGGCTGGGCGTGATAGAGTTGCAGGATGAAATGGCGGTAGCGCTGCTCCAGCGATTCAAGACCTGACAGGTTTTCAAAACCTGTCAGGTCTTGCTTGACCCACTGCTGCCGTTCATACTTACCCAGGTTTTGCACCACAAAGGGTTTGACATTGGGGAGGCTGAGCAGCCGCTTGCGGGCGGTGTGGATGGCAAAACGGCCCAGATCGCAGGTGAGCCAGCGCCGGGCCAGTTTTTCGGCCACGGCAGCGGTTGTGCCGGAGCCGCAAAAGCAGTCTAAGACCAGATCGCCTTGCTTTGAACAAAGACGTATTACGCGTTCTAAAACATCTTCTGAGTTTTCGGTGGGATACCCTGTAGTGAATGAATATCCTGAAATATCTGTCCAGTTTGAAGTTAGTGGTTTTTTATCGGTAGACTCAACCCAATATTCTGGCCGACCCTTGTCATTTATTCGAATCTTGTTTTCTTTACACATCAGCTCAATTTTTTCTTTTCCAAATTTAAAATGCTTTCCAGATGGAGGGAAGTACGTTTTACCAAAAATGATGCGTTCAGGTGGATTTCTTACTCCTGATGAATCATCCATTCTACGCCAGTATCCAGGTCTTTCTTCTGACAATGCTACTTGTACATCATAAAAAATTCCTTTGTCTGATTTGAAATATAGGAACAACGAGTCTGTCGCTATTTGTAAAGAACGGCGACCTTGCGATGTAAAATTTTTGTAAATTCTTTTTAGGACAATTTCATTTTGAAAATTCTCCTTTCCGAGCACCTCGTCCGCGATAACTTTAACATAGTGCGACCAATACTGGTCGAATCTAATGAAAATAGCCCCATCCTCAGAAAGCAACTCGCGTAATAAGTGAAGTGTATCATAGATCCATGCGCAAAAAGAATCGCTTCCTTGACGCCAAACATTTCTATATGCTGCCTCCTCAATTAACGATGGTTGTTTTAATATAAATTCTTCAGATTCAGCAATAGCAACAGTTATAAATTGATCCGTACCTGTAAAAAAAGGCGGGTCAATGTAGATCAAATTCACCTGACCGGCAAACTCCGGCAGCAGGGCGGGCAGGACGTATTTTTTATCGCCCCAAATCAGGCAGTTGCGCCATTCGGCCGGCTTGCCGCTGGCAAACATGTCCATTGTTTTGGCCCGTTCCTGGGCGCTTTCGTTCACCGTTTCAATGGTTTGAAAGGGCAGAGCTATTCGCAGCGGGGCGGTTTTTTTGCCGTGAGCGTCGTATTTGCCTTGCCAGATAAGTTCGGTCATAACCTTCCTTTTACAATCGTTAAATTTTTTATTAACCGTTCACAGCTTAATTAAAGCAAATTTTTGAAGATACTACTATATGTTGTATATAAACTCATCATAAAATGCTATATGCTGATTATGTAGCAACATCCTTTAATAAACCTTTAATAACTTGGATCCAATTTATTAAAGGTTTTCACGCCGGGTCCAAATCGGTCGAAAGCGAGAGCCTGCATTTTTAATTAAACCCATTTTGTGTGACATCTCGCTCAGGATATTATTGATTTTGATTCTCTTTTGTCGCTCGTTCATAAAATCAGGCAATTTGTTTATCAGCAGTTCGTCAATATCATGGCGATTCGCTTGCCCGTGTTGGCGTAAAAAATTCAACACTAAATCTTGATAGTATTTTTTATCAAAGGCTTTGAAACGAGTGTATTCCGCTTTCTTATCAGTTATTTGGGCGATTTTGGTAGACACAAAATAGTGTGGTTTTCGGCCCTCAATCAAATTAGCGGCTTTTAGTTCTTTGAGAATTCCCGGCAATAGCTCGTGGCTGCGCTTTTTTTGCACCCGATCTAAAGCGATTACCGTTTTCAGCGGCAAGTCGGTTTGACGAATGAGCAGGCGAGTATAATTTTCATCTAGAATTTTGCCGCAAATACGCACCATAACCCGGTCAGGGTCGCTCAGATCATAGTCGGGCAGCGGGAAATACCGCTGACGCTGGGTGATGAACATGCGTTTGATGCCGCTGCCAATGGTGTCAATCATGTTCAGATTGGTCATGGCCTGCACCAGAAATGGATTGCGGTATTCATCGGGCGGGGCATCGCGCTGCAAGACATTTTCCACGCTGCCGGGAATAAAACGGCCCGGGTTGGTGAACAACAGATCATCTGGATTTTCCACAACCGTGATTTTTCCGGCCAACGTATAATCCTGATGGGCGATGCAGTTATGAAGCGCTTCTCGAATGACATACGGATCGTATTGAGTGACCTCGGTCGGAAACAAGGTATTGTCCGGCAAATAGCGATACTTCAGATTGCGGATTTTGGACAGCATGGCATCCGTGTTCAGTATAAACGGTGGGCCGAAATGCTCATAGTCACGATCCGCGCCGGCCTCGTTTCGCAACACCCAGGTGATTTTGGCAATAGCCGGGCTCAGATGATGTTCGGCCTCATCGCGGCCCAGCAAAATAATGGCGGCGCGGGTGATTTGGCCGTTTCGGGTCACTTTGGCCTTATTCAGAAACGTGCTGTCGTCCCAATGCTCCACATCGTCGGCCAAATGGGGAAACTTATTCTTGTATTCATGCCGGGCTTTGGCAACAGCGGCCGGTTCTAAGTCATTGAGCGTTGCGTCAGGGCAAATTTGGGCCGACCAATCTTCTTTGGTCTGACCCCTAATCTGCTCAATTTCGTAAAGACTCAACGCCGTCAAGGACTCGCCATCCCGACCGTAATAATGTCCCTTCCAGGCAATGGGCAGATTTCGCGGCGCGGCAGGAATCTGGAAGAGAATGACACGTCCATCGGCGGTATTTAACTCGTAAATTTCGGAAAAAGTATGTCGGCTTGTTGTATGCTGCGCCACGTCATGCTTCAATTTGTCAAGCTCGGGTCGTTGTGGTTTATAGCCGGTTCCAACAACTTGATGATGTTTGTCTTCCACGCCAAATACCAGCCAGGCAACCGCTTTCCGGTTGAGATTTGCTTCGTTACAAAGCGCGGATAAATAGCGCCCCAGATCATCAAAATCAAAACTGCGTTTGGCCTCTTTGAACTCAACCCATTCAGTTTCGGCAGGTAGTTGACACAATTGAGTCAAAAGATTGTAAAGTTGCGTTTCGGTCATAGTTGTTTTTCTTCAATATGAGGAGATCATAACGGTAAAAGAAAAGTCGACCCCGGTGTCAAAGGGCGGGTCAATGTAGATCAAGTTCACTTTTCCGGCAAACTCCGGCAGCAGGGCGGGCAGGACGTATTTTTTATCGCCCCAAATCAGGCAGTTGCGCCATTCGGCCGGCTTGCCGCTGGCAAACATGTCCATTGTTTTGGCCCGTTCCTGGGCGCTTTCGTTCACTGTTTCAATGGTTTGAAAGGGCAGGGCTATTCGCAGCGGGGCGGTCTTTTTGCCGTGAGCGTCGTATTTGCCCTGCCAGGTTAGTTCGGTCATTGGGTTCTCTTCTTTTAGACGTGAGCGGGTTGCGATAGTAACATGGTTTGAGATGGGGAAAGATTATGTTGTCTGGCAAATTTTGTTAACCACTGCAATTGATCGGGTGTTTCCGGGTAATTGCTCAAAAAGTGATGGTAGACCGAACCTTGCGAAGGCTTCAGTGCACGCTTTCACAAGTTTTGCAGTAAAGCCTTCGCAAGGTTGCCCACGCTTTTTGAGCAATTACGTTTCCGGCACCAGGCAGTCCCGTGCCGTGCAAATTCGCTGCAACGCCTCATCCAAATCAAGGCCCTCCGTCACCAACACGCAGGCTGCAATCAAGGATGACCGCCAATGCTTTGCCGGCAATGAACGGCCACATTTCTGCCGACGGTTAGACAACCCGACAATTCCAACGCTTTTTCGGGCCAAGTGCCTGTGATCCGGTAGCATTGCGCCTTCATATTCCGTCCTTGCCCGTTTGATTGTAATTTTATTATAACTTCACCAATTCAATGACTATCGCCTTTAGCGCCTTCAATATACGCATAATTTGAATGAGATGGTCTTCCAACACGGCCACAAAAGGGGGACTGATGGCGTATTCTTTTTCCTGCAAAGTCATAAAATACCAGTTACGGCCGGCCACATACATACCGTAAACAGGCAACCGATGGCCGTTCATTTCCTGGGCTACGAGCATAGCCGCCAAAGCCTGCGCCGCCGGGTCGCCTTTGGGTTCAAACTCGCGCTTGTACTCGTGGAAACAGAAGTAAGGCAGCTTTGGTTTACGCCTGCCTTTGGCGATCATGGCATCGGGCGCGCCAAAAATTTCGTAATCGCCCACAATGCCGGAAATCTCCCGCTCTGAAAAGATGCTGAAATCATCCGTATTAAAGTTGACCAGAGACAGAACGGGGCCAATAAAGTATTCGCTCAGTTCGATCTCGTTCCAATCGTCCGCTTTTGCGTTCAAAGAGTCGCGCAGTCTCGCCAGGGTTTGTTTTTCAAACGCATCCGTCTCAAATTGGGCCGATTGAGCCAGCCAGCTTTCCAACGAAGCAATCGCTTTTATTTGACGTAAGCCAAATGATTCTTCCAACCCATCTTTGGACCAGGTGGAAAAGGGTCGTTTTTCCATAACTTTTCTCCGTGTTCAAGTCGTAAATTTCTCAAGCAGAAGTGATGCGTTTGGGCGGGATAGGCCAAACGTGGATTCCCGATAGAAGCGTTCGGGAATGACACCGATAAACTGTTAGGCGGGAAATGAAACTTGCCCCAGTTCGTCTAAAGTGATGGTCATGTTTCATGCTCCTTTGAGCGTGGATCGCAAACTTATACCATTACCAAAAAATTGTACACTGCGAAAAAATTCTAAGGGTCTTGCAAGAGCTTACTTGATAATGAGCTGCACCGTTTAAGACCCTTAGGGTTTATGCTCCGATTGTGTGCAAATCATTTTCAGTCTTGGTATTCTTGGTATTACATAACACTACGCACGGATCTCCGAACGCCTAACGCCTTCGAAGACCCGTGCGACGACATAGGTATTTTTAATGATGCAGCGCCACACAAGCGCCGATCCAGGTTTTGTCCTTATTAAAATCAACACCAATCATCTTGCCCTTGCTGGTACGCACCAGATTGTTGACCAGCATCGGCTCTTTATCGTTCCACAGCATCATCATCCGCACTTCCGCTTTGGCGTTTTCTTCGGGCGTGACGATTACCGGATCGTAAGCTATCTTCTTTTGCAGGATATAGTTATCGAGGTTGGTTAACTTATCCAGTTTCTCTTTGGTCACGTCGATTTCCACGCCGCTGCCGGCAAAGGAGAATAGCGGCTTAAGCACATAATTTTCCAAATCGGACGGATAGGCGCTCAGCTCGTGCAAAAAGTGCGTTTCCGGCGCATATTGGGTCTTGATGTACGGCAGCGAATACTTGCTGATTTTGTAAAACCAGTTGGGATGCCCGGCCCAGGAAATATCCAGATCATCGCCAAAGCTAAAACTCAAATTCAGGTCAGGCGCCTTCTTTTGCAGCTCGTCAAAGATGACGCGGTTGTAGATGCGGTGAATCGGAATCTCGCGCCCGTCGCGCTTGTAGAACAGCTTTTTGCCGCGCTTGATGATTTCGGTCACGCACACGGCTTTGACGCCGATCATTTGTTCGGTGCAGATAAAGTCAATGCGCGTCTTTTGCAGGTGGGGCGTGATTTCCAGCAGAATGACGTTCTCCGGGTCGCAATCGCCCACGATGGCTTGCTTGAGAATTTTGGTATAACCGGCTTCGTCCAGGCCGTTAAAATAGGGAATCAGGTCGTCGGAAATGTTAAAATGCTTGCGGTACATATTGGTCAGCAAAACCTGAAAGGCGTAAAGCGAGGGAAACCCCTGCAGTTCTATCAGTTGCGGAAAATGTTCACCCTGCGCGTTTTTGGCTACGGCAAAGTCAATCTGCAAAAACAGGGTATGGGCGTCCTCGTTCGGCACCAGCAAATGGCCGGGCATGGCATCACTGCCGTGTTTGGCAAATTCCGGTGTGCGGATAATGGCGGTGATCTCCTTAACCGCGTCGATCAGCTTGTTGCGGCAGGGGTCGGGCAGGCACAGAGGGGTTTT